>CAIMCP010000001.1 GCA_903839515.1 uncultured Candidatus Saccharibacteria bacterium
TCTAGTTTAGCTATAAACATTGTTCCACTTAAGCTATCTGCATTTGGTTTAATTTGATTCTTTGGGCCGAAGGATGAATTTGGCCCAAAAGGTGTTGGTTGATGCATTGACATAGGACTTGGCATTGAATTGGGGTTTGTAATCTTAATTGGCAGATTTACTGAGAAGCCATTAGCACCCGGAAGAGTCACTTGTCCGTTAATATATCCAGTAATATAGACATTTCCAGATGAATCTGTAGTTACAGAATTTACCGTAGAATTTCCAACGGGATTACCTACGTTAAATAATTTGTCGTATTTATAGGTTAGTTTTTTATCTGTAGTGCTGGTTGATGCTGATACTGGGCTATAGGTTAGTATTGGAAGTAATGTAGAGCCAATTAAAAAAATAGCTATTAGTATTGTTCTTGAAAATCTATATATGTATCTACTACCCAAAATACTCCCCTTTTTCCCTCTTGTGCTTTTAATATACATCAAACATAAGCTAATAACTATTTTTTTATAATTTATTAGTAGATTTATATATTTATCTTTAATATTACTAATATGAATCAAAAACAAGCATTAGATACATTAAAACTTGGATACAATGTATTTTTAACTGGCGCTGCAGGAAGCGGTAAGACATATGTATTAAATGAGTATATTAAGTACTTGAAAAAGAACGGCGTCAACGTTGCCATAACTGCATCAACTGGAATTGCTGCTACTCATATGAATGGTAAGACTATTCATTCTTGGGCTCATATAGGTATCAAAGATTCTTTAACTGAAGCTGATCTAAATAAGATATATGGTCGAACAGATTTTCGTATGCAGATGATGGCCGCACAGGTTCTAATAATTGATGAGATATCTATGCTTCATGATTATCGACTTGATATTGTCGACCGAGTCCTTAGAAAGATTCATCAAAATGAACTACCTTTTGGTGGCATTCAAGTTGTTCTTTGTGGTGATTTATTTCAACTACCACCAGTTACCCGATATGGTCAGGAAGTTCGTTTTGTGAATGAATCTGAGGTTTGGAATAATATGGATCTACATATTTGTTACCTCGATGAACAGTATAGACAGAATGATGAATCCTTCCTCAAGATTCTAAATGAAATTAGAGCGGACTCAGTAAGCCAGGAATCATTGGAGCTTTTATCTGCTCGAATGCATAAGAAAGATATAGATAAAGACGCAACGAGACTATTTACTCATAACGTCGATGTTGATTCTATAAATATGCTTGAGCTGGATAAGCTGAAAGGAAAAACTCATATCTTTCAAATGATATCTAAGGGTGATGCTTACGTTGCTAAAAGTTTATCAGATAACTGCTTGGCACCGGCTGAGTTGAAACTAAAAGAAGGTGCGGTCGTTATGTTTGTTCAGAACAACTACAAAAAAGGCTACGTTAATGGAACAATAGGAAGAGTTATTAAGTTTGAGAAAGAAACTGGCAATCCAATAGTAAAAACAACTAATGGTAAAAAAATAATAGTCGGAAGTGCCTCATGGCGACTCGAAGAAGGAGACCACGTTGTTGCTGAGATAAACCAAATACCTCTTCGCCTAGCTTGGGCCATTACTGTACATAAAAGCCAAGGCATGACATTAGATTATGCAGAAGTAGATCTTAGTAAGTCTTTCACAGGTGGAATGGGTTATGTTGCTTTATCTCGAGTTAAGTCATTGGATAATTTAAGCATTATCGGAATTAACAATAACTCTCTTAAAATTAGCCCTAAAATTATTGAGTTTGATAAGCAATTTAGGAATCAAACCAAAGAAACTTTAGTTATGATTTCTAAGCATTCTGAGTACGACCTTAAAAAACTCCACAAAGAGTTCGTTTATGCTACTGCTTAGTATATAATCTTAAGCATCATGAGTATTCAAAAAAGGCTAATATCTTTATTAATTTTAGTTTTCATTTCGTTTGCAGCAGTTATATTTTTCCAAAGGGATATTAATCTTAATAAAAACTCTAAATTATTAAAAAATGAGTTAAATGCACAATCTCAGCAAATTAGTTCTGATATAAGAATTGAAGGTAGATTATTTCAATCACTTTCTGTAGATTATTCATACTGGGATAACATGGTTTCATTAGCTAGTGATAAGCCAGGGCATCTTAGTGCCACTAATCTACAATTTGCTCAACAAAATATTGATACCGCACTAACTACTTTTAAAGCAAATTCTGCATGGATATATAATACTAATGGCCAGATTGTGTACTCTAGCTATTTGAATCCGCAACCTAAATTTCTCTCTTTACCCACCCCCTCTAGCTATTTTAAAACCCTAGATCAAAAAAAGTACTTTGATTATTTTATTGATACGCCTTACGGTTTCATGGAAGTTAGATCATCGACTATAGTTCCTTCAAATGACCCCGATAAAAAGACAAAAGCCCAGGGTTATTTCATTATTGCTAGAATTATTGATAATTCATACATAAAGGAAATAAGTAGTTTATCTCAGTCTGAGGTTACGATTGTAAAATCTGAAAATAAAGCATTAATTAATAAAATTATAGGAAGTAATGTTGAAATTAATCACGATTTATTAAACTGGAATGGAAACGACTCATTATATCTGAAATCTAAATTTAAAGTTGCCGCAGTTGAGAACATTAATAACATATTTAAAAATGAAATTATATTAATTGTTGCTCTGGCGTCATTTCTAACCTTCATAATTTCCATAACAATATGGTTGTTAGTTTTAAGACCACTCAAGACTATTAGTAACGCATTAACTAATAATAATCCAGATATTTTAGCTAAATTTTCTAAGTCTAAAACTGAATTTGGTGAACTTTCTAGAACTTTAATACAATTCTTTAAACAAAAAGCTCAGATTGCCGAAGCCACCGCTGACCTAACTAACGCCAATAACCTACTAAAGAAGCAGGATTCCGTAAAAGACGACTTCATCTCAATGATCTCTCACCAGCTAGGTACACCACTTGCTGTCATGGATGGTTTTTTAACACTCGTTGTCCAAGGCTTTTACGGAAAACCTAACGAAAA
>CAIMCP010000002.1 GCA_903839515.1 uncultured Candidatus Saccharibacteria bacterium
AAAAATAGTTTCATTATTCATTATTTAATCTCCTCTAGTGTTAGGCATAGTGGGTTGCATTCGCAATATTCAAAATCAAAATCACCGTCTGGAGATACCCAGCCAGTCATACCTTGACCATAGCATATATTGCAAGAATTAAAAATACATTCCCAGCAAGTAGTTTCTCCAGCATAGGGAGCGTCATATACGGAGATTTCTCCGCAATCTTTGCCACAATTTTGGCAATTTGTTTTTAGTGAAGTCATTTTAACTTCCTTTCTTTTGTTTAATAGGTTTATTATATCAGCGACCACTGACATTGGGGCGGGAGCCTAGATACACTCTAGGCAGTTACACTCAGGATTTTCTAAGAGTAGAATACGAATCAACTTTTTACGCTGACCCACATCTAAACCATAAGTGGAAGTAGTTCCACCATTGTTCCAATCGTGGAGAATACGATTCTCAAGGTTAGCAGAGATTTTTAAGGCTGAGCCTATATTTGTTTTTAGTGTAGTCATTTTGACCACCTTTCTTTATTTTCTAATACTGGAAGTATAACACATAAAATCGCTACTATCGAGTATACTCAGGAGTATCTTAAATATTGAGACGCTCAGACTATGTGATTAAAATCACACGAGCCAGGGTAAATTCGGACATATCGTAACAAAGGGTACAAATCGGGTGCGCCGACCTGCGCTGAAGTAAGTATTTTATACCTACTTCAGAGCATTTTTTTTATTTTATTTTATCTAGAATCTTTTCTAGAATTTGTAACTGTTCTAAATTGAGATGATCTAGCTGGATCGAATCTGCAAAACCAAAAGGATCGTTTTCCATTATTTTACATCCGCCATTTCATCATTTCCAAAACACGCCAATTCAAAACGATTTGGCGAGAAATTAGGATTATCTTTAAAAAAGAAATCTGAGAAATCTTCCACTAGATCGCTAAACACATCGGACGGGATCCGATTTTTATTCTCGTTTAGAATATCGCTTACACTTATGTAGTCTTTACGGCTCATCATTATAAATCAAACTCCTCGTCAAACTCTAATTCTGTATCTTCGATATCTTCGATAGATACTTCGTTATTAGCCTTAGCGTTTTCCGCTTCGGTTTCTTCTGCCATTAGCAGATCAAATGCATCAGGCTCGATAGCCCAAGGGTCAAACTTTTTTTCAAATGAATAAGTCATAGTCATTTATTATTCCTTTCCTAGAGTTTTAAAATCTTCATACATAGCATACACCAGACAGCACATCGGCACAAACGCAATGGCTAGGATAGTACGGACAATATAGGTTAAGACTAGCATATTATTTAACCTCCTCTGTGAAGTAGCAACGGATAGAACCACTATCGCTTGTTAGTTGCCATAGGCGTAGCGACTTACTATAGACTACGGATTCTTTACAGAATAAGCAGGTAGTAGAGTTAGCAGGGACAGTGTGCAGGTTATGCATTTTCTTTATAGTGTTCATTGTATGAACCTTTCTTTTAATTAGATAACCTTGTGCTATCTATTTTCTTGGCTAGGATTATTTGCTCTATTACTAGAGGCTCACCTAGAAGTCTTGGCTAGAGTTATTTGCCCTATTGCTAGGGGCTCATCTAGAGTTCTTTATTTAATTTTATAGTGGAATACTATCACATTAGATCGAAAAAATCAACTCGACACGCCGTGTTTAGAGTGTGATCTCGCTCACATCTAGACAATTCCGACATTCTATCCGAATTCGGGCGGGAGAGGTATATTCCTCATCTGCTAGGTAGGGAACCTTACAGGTAGGACAGTCTACATATTCTACATAGTCTACAGTGTTCATTATTTAGAATTACCTTTCTTAGCAATATCTGCCATAGCAAAGATATAAACGGATCCCAAAAGTATTGGGATTAAAACGGCTACTACAGTGTTCATTTTGTGAACCTTTCTTTATTGACACCTTGTCAATTTCTTATAGTGTAACTATAACACACCCCTCTGACATTTTCAAGTCGCAAAACGGACATATCAGGACAAATCAAAATTTATTTTTTCTTTGACCAGTCATTTATGTCCGATTTGTCCGAATTGATTAGACAAATGGTAGACAAATGGGCACACTATGTCTAATTTTAAAGTTTTCAAAAACGTGGATCATACAAATAAAAAAAATATTAACATTTTCTGAATTTGAAATACGACGAAGGGGGTACAAAAATATTTTATGATATAATGAGATTCTAAAAAAGGCGGAATAAATGGGTATTGTAAAAGATGTCATCAATAGCTATAAGTGCAACTATTGCATGAGAATAGGTGCATATACAGATTGGTTTGATGGTAAAGAAATATCTGTTTGCTTTAAACATCTAGCAAAGCACAATTCAGAATGAATACATGCACTACTAAATATTGCGCTAATGTAGCTAAATTTTTGATAATTAAAGACGGGGATACCGTAAGATATTGTCTACCTTGTGTACAGAAGATTAAAGACTCAACTGTTAAAGAACTTGTGAAAAGTTAAAGTACATATAATACGCTTAAAGAAACCTTCAATTTTCTTTTCCATATCTAGATCTTTTCTAGGTGCATCAGAATGATGAGAATGAAAATGTGGACTATACATTTGTTTGCTAAAATGTCTTGGCATATTAACTCCTTGGTAAAAATACTCCTATAAAGTGATCATTCTTATCTGAGTTAGGATCTCTCTGATATTCTATTGTATCAACTTTAAAGTATTGTTCCAAAATAGGCATTATATCTTCTTCGGTAAAATCTACCCATGTTCTTGAATGAATAATAAATCGGCGGGAGTGTAACGAGAGCTCTCTCAATATTTCATGCAGCTCATCAGGATGTATATGCTGCAATACCAATGAGAACAATATCTCATCATAATTTCTCAATAAGACCTTATCTAGATTATCCAATAATAAGAGCTTATTTGAATTACGTATCTCATTAGGTATAAATTTAAGCATATTAGGATAATCATATCCATATACTGCTTCATACTGGTCAATTAAGTACTTTAAATTACGTCCCGCCCCGCATCCAAAATCTAATATAGATCCAGTATGTCGTAAACAATCTATAACCTCGCCATAAACAGGCATATTGATCGCATCGCCCTTATATCCTGTAAGGATTGCATCTAGGGCTTCATCTTGATCTTCTAAGTTTTTCCAGAATCCTGACATTATACTTTTCTCTTTAAAACTACATGATCAAGTGTTAAATATATGTCCCTGTTTTCAGTTTTCGGCTCATTGCGTTTTTGCACGACATATTCTTGTTTATTTATTGACCAGTTACGGATTAAGAATATAATCATAGTAGCAGCACCTAGTACTTGAATAGAATTTGCTGGAAGTATAAGACCTAGTGGAACTAATATTGCAAATAGAATTATATCTAGTTTAAATCTTTTCTTGGATGCGTTACTTCCATGTGACAATTCATGCATAACACTCTGCATTTGTTTATTTCCTCTGCTATTGTTTTCCATGCGTATCTTCCTCCCTTTACCATATCTGCTACGTGGACCTTTTTGCCCGACTTAGTTTTATATTTATTTTCTGGATTAAAATGATCAAATGATAACGCTGCTGGATGAGAGTTATATCCGCAAATCTCACAACCTGCGGTCATTTTAATTTTATCTATCCTTTTACGGATTTCTTGCGGAGTCATAGGAAGGATTCCATATAACTCTATTATATCAATCTTCAAACTTTAAAGCTGGATCTGGACATAATGTTTTACCATCTGAGTGTAATTGCTCTAATTCATCCATTTTAGATGGATTCTGTAAAGTAATCATTGTAGCTAGCAAATCATATATTCTTAATTGCTGAATATAAATGCCTGCGATCATTTCTTGAAATGCTTGTACCTGTTCGTCGCTCATTTAAGATTCTCCGTTTTATGCTTGTTCATAATTGTAACAAAGTCTTTATTACCAAACCAATGCATTTTTCCATCTATTTCCCAATAAAGGTTATATCTATTTATCAATGTAATTTTAATTGCGTGAGATAAAACTTCGGCATCTAGACGATTTCCAGCCTCTGTAATTCTTAGGTACTGTACACCTTCGACATCCTGCAGTGAAAAAATGGCTCCAATACGGTCTGGACGCATTTCCTCGGGGTATACGTCGGGTTGTCTTAGCCACTCGCATTCAAAGCCTGCACAGGGGTTCTGAGGGCGGTTTTCGTACTCTCCGCATCCTTTGCCGATCTGTAAAATTGGGCAGGGCTTCCCACCAAGTTTAAATGTTTTGCCATCTCGCATAATGAGATCAGATTCTCCATGCAAATAGCCTTCACAACATTTAGTGCATTCACCACATTGCCTAGACATATAATTGTTTTTCTAAAATTTTTAAATAAGTTTTTTGTCCTGGTTTCATTGTAAATTCACAATTTGGAAAGAAACATTTTAATTTTATAGTACGATCTTCATTCATAATTGGAATTAAAGTCATTTCATGTTCTTTATTTATACATACAAAAGGTTCATCAGATTCATTTTGATGTTTTTGAAATACTGTTAATAGCATATATAAACTTTCTAATAAGAATGGGGGGATTTTTACGTCCCCCCACTTTTAAATTAAGTAGTTGCCAGATTTGACACTACGTGGTTCATAGTTGTTTGCACATTATGAACGTATTCTCTGATAGTAGGTTGTCCATGGTAATATCTAGTATTCCATAAAGCCTTATTAGCAGCGTATCCTGGCAAGTAATGGCTTGCAATGACTTTTTCCCAATCATGGTACTTGGTCCAGAGATATTTTATCTCGCCTCTCATGCGAGAGTCTTGCACATTTTCAGGTGCTAGACAAGCTGTTTTGAAACCCTTATAATTATCCCACGTTATAGGCATATATTGATATGCCCCACAAGCATCTGACCACTTTGATTTAGCTTTGTACCTGCCATGTGATTCAACTTGCTTAATGGAATACATTAAGATTTCAACTTTTTCTTTGAAGTTGAGTGAGTTACTCAAATTCACT
>CAIMCP010000003.1 GCA_903839515.1 uncultured Candidatus Saccharibacteria bacterium
AGGCTTAAACTCTTTAATCATCTCTAAGAGGGCTTTAAACGCTGTGGTGGTTTCATCAGGCCAAAAGTGCGCATCGCTAAATACAATAACTCGCCCTTTTTCAATATCTATACCCCTACGAGTATGTCCAGTTGTTTGTGCTATCTTTTTTAATTGGTCAAAGCGCTGGTCATCTACCGATGGCAATGCAATCTTATGCCTTGCTTCTATAGACCTTCTTCTGTTATATACTGAACGCTGACTAATGCCTATCTTTGCTGACATTATGGTAGCTGAACCACACTCTTTCCAAAGTGCAATCCATTCTTCATCTGATAAATGGTACATTAAATTCCCCTTAATAAGTAAAAGAACACTAACATAATATTATGGCATTTGCGAAAAAAGTTGATTTAATTCAAAAGGATGTAGTAAATAAACTACGTTCAATGGGGGCTACTGTAGTCGATTTATCTGCTGTAGGCAAAGGAATGACCGATTTGCTTGTTGGCTTTGATGGACAAACCATTTTACTAGAAGTAAAAAGTGGTGCTGACAAAAAATTTACACCTCAGCAAATTAAGTTTTTTGCTACTTGGACTGGCGGTATGCTTGCTAGAGTTAATTCTGTACAAGAAGCAGAAGATTTGTTACAATCTATAAAGCAAAACCCCTAAGAAATTGGAGTTTCTTAAGGGTTTCTACCAAACAACTATAAAGGAGTTGATATGGATGCAAAAGAGTTTACTATTTTTGCGGAAGAACTGCACCGCTTATTTCAATACAAAGATGGTCATCTTTATTGGAAAATTCGCAATTCAAACCGAATAAAAATTGGTAGCCAAGCTGGTACAGTTGCCAAAAGAGGCAATATCAACATAAATATAAACAAAAGGCTATACAAAGCCCATCGCATAATTTTCTTTATGCACCATAAATATTTGCCGCCAATAATTGACCACATAGATGGCAACCCTTTAAATAACCGCATAGAAAACCTTAGACCAGCTACAGAAACACAAAATCATCATAATGTTGGAATTTTTAAAAACAATAAATCTGGCGTTAAAGGTGTTTGTTGGGACAAAAACAAGAAAAAATGGTTAGCAAGATGTTGTTTTCAGTATAAAATACATCATATTGGAACATTTGATTCTTTAGAAGAAGCAAGTAAAATGGTAAAACAATATCGTGAGTTTCTTCATGGTAATTTTGCTAGACATGAATAGGAAAAGTTTATGACTGAAACAGCTAATGTAGCAATGTTTGCGGCAACGCTGTTACATTCATCAACGAACGCACACTTTTTTCATTGGTCAACAAATTCTTACTCACAGCATAAAGCTCTGGGCAAATACTATGATGAAATAATCGAGCTAGTTGACGATTATGTAGAAGCGTACATGGGCTGTTATGAGCAGATTAAAGAGTTTCCAAGTGTTTATCACCAGCCCAAAGAACCATTGAAATACCTAGAATCATTGAAAAATTTTGTAAAAGAAGCTAACAATGATTTGCCCAAAGAACAAGAATTAGTTAATATAGTGGCAGAAATACAACAGTTAATAGATTCTACGATTTACAAACTCAAATACCTCAAGTAAGGAAGCATTATGCCAATGGACAAATCAGGCTCGGCTCAATCAGTCGGCAAGAACTATAAAACTGAAGTTGCCGCTGGAAAGCCAAAGAAACAAGCATTGGCGATTGCATTGTCCGAACAGCGTACCCATGCCAAAGGCAAGGTTAAAGCCAAGCTAGAAGCTGCTTACGAAAAGTATATAAAATGAAACACATGACAAGAAGCTACCCGCCAGAAAACGCTATGCTGCGCCCGCACAAAGAGTCAACGCTTGAGAAACAACAGAAAAAGCGTCAAGACCACAATCCTCCATTGGAATTAGACGATAGCAATATCCTTAACAGAAAAGCTAACCAACGCATGAAGCGTAAACAGGCTTTAATGGATGCAATGAACAAGAACCATGACCCTGACATTGTTGAATAAATTGTAGTAGAATAAACCCCTTACAAATCAATTACTTGAGGA
>CAIMCP010000004.1 GCA_903839515.1 uncultured Candidatus Saccharibacteria bacterium
ATTCCTCGATAATACTAGGATCAACTGAAAGAATAATCTTCCTAATTCTTGACAGCGTTTCACCACGCCAATCCTTGTTGGTTTCAATAACTTTATCTATTTGTTCACTCGGAGTCATAAAGAAATTATATCATTTAAGCAATAATTTAGTCTTCAAGCAAAAACTTTTCATAAAGTCTTGAATCATTCTCTGAAGGATAGTAGCCCAGCTTATCGTAAAATTCATTCGTATCAAAATGTGGTCTAAGTTCAGCTAGAAAACAACCAGATTTCTTGCCCTGAACTTCAAGCCTAGACACCATTTCAGCCCCATAACCATTTCCCCTCATTGACTCCTCAATTGCAATGTTAGTAAGATGAGCAATCCTTCTATCAAGAGGGGCTCTAAGTAGGGCACCAACCCCAACAATCTCTTCCTGGTCTTCAAGGCAATAGGTTAGAGTACTCTCAGCCATAATTTTTAGTAAATATGGTGCTCTTTCTTTAAAGGTATTGGCGTCTGAATAAAATGCATCAAAAACTAATCGAATGGCCGTTAGAGTTTCTGGGTCTTTATTTAAATCGATTTCATAAAATTTCATCCTAAGATTATATAACACTAAAAGAATCATCCAAATTTATAGGTTACTTACCTATATATTTTTTCAATGAAACAACAACTCTGTTATTATTAAGGTAACAATAACAAGGAGTAATTTATGTTCGGAAATGCTTTTATCGCAATTATGGGAATCGTAGTATGGGTAGCTGTAGCTCTATGGCCAGCTTATATAGCTAAAAGGAAAGGCTATAGTTTCTTACTATTCTTTATTGGTGGAATCTTTATTTCCTGGCTACTAACACTTCTAATTGTATCCTTACTTAAAGATAAGCTAATAACAGCTGAAGAAATTGCTGATGACGAAGCTGCTGAAGAATTCTTAGATAACGAAGAAGAAAAAGGAATTAAGTAGTAATCACTCTTCTGGTACTCTCAGATAGGCAGGTTACTAGTGAGTAGTTAAATAGATCATGGTCCTTACAAATTTGTTGGACTGAGTTTTTATCACTGACATCATTACTTATTACAGTCAGCTTATCTCCAACAGATAAATCCTGTCCTTCTAAACTTATCATAATGTGGTTCATGCAAACTCTACCGACAATTGGAAGAAAATTATCTCCATGCTTTACAAGACCAACATTACTAAGCTGCCTCGGAATACCTTCATAATATCCAAGCGGCAATACACCAATTGTCATATCATTTGGAGCTGTAAAGATGCCGTTATAGCTGACTCTATCTCCCTTTATGAGATTAGATTTCTTAACAATAGTCGTAGTAAAAGATAGTACTGGTTTTAACGCAGACAAATTATTATAACTTTTATCTTTACTGCTTAGTGGATTTAATCCATAAAGCCCGATACCAAGCCTCATAGAATTAGCATACTTACTTGAAATCTTTACGCTACCTGCAGTTTGAGCAATATGAATATATTTAGGATTAAATCCCAAGGATAGTATTTGCTCAACAGATTTATCGAAGAGCTCAACTTGAGAAACTGAATATGAACTATCTACTTCATTATCGGCATCGGCAAGGTGTGTCATAACTCCCTCAAGATTAATATTAGAATACCGACCTATATGATCTAGAAACGAGTCAAGTTCATCTGGGTCAATACCAAGTCTATTCATACCAGTATTAATCTCAATATGAACGTTGACTGGCTTATTCATGTCATTGATTCTTTTTAGTCCTTCAATATCTTGTATTACGAATGAGCATTTAGATACATCTAGTAAATGGAAGTTCTCGGGCAAAATATAGCCAAGAACTAGTATCTTCTTTTTAGTTACATCGCGAATCTTCGAAGCTTCAAAATAGCCATCAACCGCAATAAGCTCACAATCAGTGTCATTTAATATTTCTGCCACTTGGGATATTCCATGACCGTAAGCATTGGCTTTAAGGACTGGAATAATGCCAAGACTTGTATTTTTTCTAAATAGGGAATAGTTACTTAAAAGACGACTACGACTTATTTCAATTGTATTTAGAGTCTTGTAATCATTAGAAGAAATACTACTGTAAAGTTTCTTGATGTGTCTTCTTATCATAACTAGAATTATATAGCACTCTGCCTATAATTACTTATCCGAAATTGGGTCCAATATAACCGGCTGGTAATCAAGTCCTGACATGGCAACATTACCAAGTCGAGTCAGGGTCTGATCATCATTAAAATGACCTATGTGATCCTCGTACATAAGCCCTACACAGAGATGAAGATTTAGTTCGGCACTAGGCTTATTAGGATCCCGACGTAGTTTTGAACCAGAGGCTTTAAATTCTTCTTCAAAATCCAGCACCTCGGTTTCAAGTTCTGGACTAATTATCTCAAAGCCTAATTTGTGTTTTGAACCAGAACCGTAAATTCCCATTCTTCCTAAGTAAACTTTTATAGAGTCATTGGAACTTGGTACATTCTGGGCAATTTCTTTTGTAGGAGTACCAAATCTTTTATGTCGGTCATCAAAGCGAGTAAAGCCAACAACTGTTACGCCAAGACTTTCTTTATCGAATAATCTGGATGCATTTTCCATTTCAGGTTGCAGATTTGTAATTATAGAGTCGATATATTCCACGCTTTCATGAGAAACAGGACGTCTTACTGCAAAAACACCACGCTCACTAACAAGCTTCTTAATACTGGGCTTCTTATTCTGAGGAACATGACCTGATCGGCTTCTTCTAACCATAATTAGTATATTCTACACTAAAACACACTAAGTGCAAGTATATTAGATAATATACTTAGAAGAAAAAATGGTTATGTTTCATGATAAAATTAATATTATGTCGAAGAGAAAAAGACACTATAAACATAAATCATTTTTTTTTCGTCACAGAATATTAAAATACATACTTCTAACTATTCTGTTTTTATTCATAGCGGTCATTGCAGTAATAGCCATTTATGAAGGACGTATATATTATCATCAGTCTAAAATAAAAGCTTTCTATAGCACTAGCGGATTACCACTTAAGGGGCCGCTAGGGCAAGTTTTAAGACAAGAACCATTAGGAGTAAATGTATCGAATGGAAAAGCTTACAGAATACTCTACAGGTCTCAGGATGCTAATAATCAGTACACACTAAGTTCGGGTATGGTATTTATTCCCAGCAACTCAAGTTACTCATCTAATAGGCCAGTTGTTGCCTGGGCACATGGAACTCTAGGGCTTGGTGATGAATGCGCTCCATCTAGGACTCTAAATCCAGTATCAAGCATATCCTGGGTAAATGACATGCTAGCCAAAGGTTGGGTCGTAACAGCAACAGATTACGCTGGCTTTGGAACGCCTGGAAATAATGGATACTTGGTTGGGGGCGATGAAGCTCATGATGTTCTAAATAGCGTTAGAGCAGCGCGGAACATTAAATCTGCAGATGCTGGAAATAAGTTCGTAATCTGGGGGCATTCACAGGGTGGTAACTCGGCACTATTCAGCGCCAGTCAAGTAAGCTCATATGCTAAAGAATTAAAACTACTCGGAACAGTCGCTTCAGCCCCAGCGGCAGAGCTCGTTCCATTATTAAATGAACAAAACGGTACAGTCGCCGATTGGGTAATAGGCCCACTTGTTGGCTCGTCATGGCCAGAAGCCAATAATAAACTAAACAACCAGGAAATCATGACAAGTACAGGACTTAATAACTACAAGAGAATAGCTAATCAGTGCATACTACAGTCAACGCTCGTAGGATTCATTAGACAGTCTATGGGACTTAAGTTCTTTGAAGTAAACCCTATTAATATTCCGGCGTGGAATGAAATGGCGACAAAACAATCTGCACCAATCCTAAAACCAAATCAGCCTTTACTTATAGTTGATAGCAAAACCGACAAAGTAGTTCTCCCGAATACAACTAGTCTCTATATACAAGATTCATGTAAGCAAAAAGCAAACCTAGATACACTTTGGCTAGATAACGTAGCCCATCAAAACATTCCAAAAACTAGTAGTAGCCAGGTTATACAGTGGATAGGGAATAGGTTCAATAATCTACCCAACCAAAATACATGCAGTCAACCATTACCAATTCCACCAGTAGTAAATTAGTATATTAGGATACATTTTGAGTATTTTAGCAAATTTGATATTATACTAAGATGGAAATCCAAGATTTAAGAGAAAATAGTCGAGCTTCTGTTTTTTCTCACGAAGGCATAAGATTAATTCAAGCTGCAGAAAATTTAGGCAAAATAGCCTTAGAGTTCTGTGATTATGAAACTGATACAGATATGTTCTTAAAAGACTATAGATATGTTGGATCTGGGAATAACGCAGGCGTGTGGGACATAGACAACGTAGCAGTAAAAGTATCTACTAGATTGTCTGGCAAAAAGAGCTGGAAACATAATACTAGTGTTCTTAGACCGGAAAATCTAATAGATCAATATCATTTTCTGAACTATTTTGGCAAATACTTAGAGGAAGAAACTGATGGCAAGATACGAACACCAGAGCAGTTTTTTGTATTAAAAAACTTCAATAACGAATTCCTTAAAGCAGAAGAGTTGATGACAGATTGGCTAACAATTGCTGAAATTTCCAGAGAACATGAGCTTAGTCGCGCTGATCATGAGTTTTTTTACAATAAGACAAAAAATAGGATTAATAGGATCTTAGGTCATGCTGTAGTCAAAATAGGATTAAATGATGTGGGACTAGATAAAAATGAAATTCTACATGGAGGCAATGTCATGATGCCAAAAGACACAACTGACCTAGATAATCCAAAAATATGTTTAATAGATCAGCCGGCTAAGGGATTACAGGGAAAGTTAATGCTAGCACTTTTAAAAGTTAAAAAATAGATAAGTTATACACCCTTAACAAAGCAACTAAGGATTTACTATAAAGTTATCTACTTTCCAGTGACTATTATCTTCTACCATTCTAGACTCGAAGTTAAAAATATGTACGCCATTACTTATTATTTCTCCAGCAACAATTGTCTTATTATTTTTAGTAGTTACTTTAACGGCTGAAATGCTTAATTTATTGACGTTCAAATATTTAACAGAAGTATTGAAGCTAGACTGGTTTGTTTTAGCCTTAAAACTCTGTGATGTTAAATCATAAGCTCCCTTATTGTTACTATTGATAATAGCACTCATAAATTGAGACTGAACAGATGTAGGAGTATTTGTTATAGTTATTATCTTACCATTATTACCAATTGCAGTGGTTGTTTTAGTATTCTTACTACCCAATAAAGTGATTGTCACTCCTGCTATAATCACTATGATAACCAGTACTACGATTACAACGATTAACTTTTTTTTTCTGCCGCTAGATTTATTGCCACTAGAATATGATTCTGGGGTTACGTTTGAGGTAAATGTTGATGTATTATTTTGTGGGTTCATATTATTTTCCTTTATTATTTATAGTTTTTTCCATTCCATTGATAATGATCTTTGGTTTTATTATCATAGATTTTTGAAGCTTTTGAGTATTGATCCTTGCATTCATTCAATGTTCTTTTGCCTCGATCATTGCTAGCATAATTAACGCTATAGGGTTTACTATTTAGCGATCCACCCTGACTTGCATACCAAATTTTACAATCACCAGTTTGTTGTCCCACAATAGCACAAGGTGGGTGCCAAGGAGTACATGAGGCTACACCTGGATCTGAGCTAACAGCATGTGATGTTAGTGGAGGAGAATCATTAATGG
>CAIMCP010000005.1 GCA_903839515.1 uncultured Candidatus Saccharibacteria bacterium
TCACCAAAAGAATATTACAGATAAAAAATAGCGTCCTAGTTTAGAAATAAGTAATGGACGCTTTTTCTTATCTGTTAATAAGTTCGATTCTCTTTGCTATGCCATACACGAACAATAATAACTATCTTGTCGTTCTCTAAAAAATATCGCAAGATGTAAAAACTAGAGCCGAATGGAATGAATAATTCGCGCCTTTGAGTATCATCGACCATCGGGCGTCCAATACGGGGTGAGGTTTCAAGCAGTAGACTGCCTTGTAGTATAACTTTGGCCGCTCTACGCGCTGCATTTTCATCCTTTTCATATAAAAATTCATACAAGCGCTGAATATCTGCAAGTGCTCGCTCACGCCAAACTATTTTTGTTTTGGCCATGGATTTTTTTTGCCTTGAGTCAAGTCTTCGAGCCATCTAGTTACCTGTTCATTGTCAATGGCATTGCCGGTAAGTACATAGTTATCGTATTCAGCAATATCTTCGGCTTTTTCTAGCTCATATTTCTCTTCACGTTTTAGGTAGTCCTCGATAGCAGTACGCATGAGCCAATGGGGTGAGCGCTTACGCTTTTCAGCTAAAGTCCTTAAACGAACTTGAGTACTTTCATCTAATTTAATTCCTTGTGTAGTAGCCATGAAATCCTCCTGAATAAATAGTATTACTTATAGCAACTTATCGCAACCTAAAATAGAAAAATTCAATAGTATTTAAAATTGCGTTCCACCTAGTAATTTCTCCAATGATTTCCTAATCAATCGATCCCCTCAGTTTCATCAAAAGTAACTCTATAAAAAAGAAGGTTCTTTGATGCTCAATTTTTTATTAATTTCTCTTATAAGCATAAATCTAATATAATAAGAATTAATAAACAAAGGAACATTTATGAGTCGTCTTCCGGTAGTGGGCAAGGATTATGGTGACTGGGGAGATATTCTTAATAATTTCCTCGAACAAGCCCATAACCCTAACGGAACTCTTAAGCCAAATCAGTATTCTCTTAACTCCTTAAATGGCGTCAATATAAGCAATCCTGTTGGGTCACAAGTATTAACATATAACCCAACTAATTCTTCATGGCAGAATAGCTCTGTATTTATGGGTGGAACAAATTATAGCTTCATTGAACTAGAGCCAGTTAAAGCGGTTTTAATAGGTAATGCTATTGGTTATGGTCCGATGCCAGCGTATACATATACCTCAGCCATAGACTCAAACAATAATTCTATTGTTACGACCATAACAGCATCAACTAATGGTGATCTCTATGTGGATGCATATTACGTAAGTGTTGGAGATAGAATTGGTGTTTGGGATTCAAGCTTTTACGAAAATGATCCAAATAATAATGACCAACTAATCAGCATAGCTGGAATTTATACCGTAACTTCAGCCGGAGGAACAAATTCTCCATTTGTGCTCACAAGGTCAACAGACACAAATCCTTTGGCATTCTATACATTTCCAGTGCTTCAATCCGGCATGTACGGCATTTACAGCTTCAACGGTGGCAACTTCATAGCAACAATTTATTTTAATAATGGGGGTTATTCAGACCAACGAGAATGGTATATGAGCCTTTCGAACGGTGGTTTAGTCCAAGGCTCTTCATCAGCTCCTGGAGACTTAGCTTCTTCAGAAGGAACTTTGACATTAGCAACTGGTACTGCTTCTCACGCTGAGGGTGCTTCCACTTTAGCTCCTGGAAATTTTTCTCACGCTGAGGGCCTTAATAGTGCGGCTAGGGGATATGCTTCTCACGCTGAGGGCCAGTCTTCAGCTAATAGCAATTCAGCGCACGCCGAAGGTTATAGCGTAGCTGATGGAAACATATCTCACGCTGAAAACATATCTACTAGTTTAGGCGATTATTCTCACACCGAAGGCTACACAGTATCCACCACTTCGGCTATTTTTTCTCATACTGAAGGTATAGGAGCCGTCGCCTACGCTTTCGGACAGCACGCCCACGGAAGCAGTTATCTGCCTAACAATCCATTAATAATACCTAATGAGAAAACTGCTCACAATATGAGTCTTATTAGCCCAAATACAACTGTTTATCCTCACTGGGCACAGTACACAAGGTCTACAGCTGCAGCTCAAACATCGGACGCAACACCAACTATCCTTTCTAGTAATAACGAATATGGTGGCAACACCTCCGCATCACTACAGTTCCAGGATTTTAATATCACCGCGATTGTTAGGGTTAGGGTTGTTGCTTCTGTTTCTCAAGATGCTAGCGCAGTTTCTGCTTGGACTTTTGAAACTTTGATATCTGGAGATCATTCATCGTCATATCGCTGGGTAGGAACTCCTCCTGTGTCGACTCTGATTGCACAGGATAGTGCAGCGACTTCCTGGACGGCTGCACTCGAAATTGGATCAGACAATAAATCAATTGTCGTTAATGTTGGTGGTGAAATAGGTCAAACTATTAACTGGCATGCAACTATTGAACTCGACGAAGTATACTAGAAAGTATGAATAGACTTGGTATTGGCATAATGGCTGTACCAGAACGCCACAGTATGGTTATGAACTTAATTTCTAAATTAGATTTAGATAAGTCAGTTATTGCGTGGGACGAGAACCATGATGGACATATCATTAACTGGTGGCGAGCTGCCGATATTGCTCTTTTAGGTAAACCAACTCATGCCTTAATTATGGAAGATGATGCTTTGCCATGCCTAGACTTTACTGAGACTGTTAAAAAGATTATAGATATTTATCCAGATCGTACAATTGGTTTTTTTACCCGCAATAAAGAAATTTTAGATAAACCCGCCGGAACTCTAATTAAAATTAATGATGTTCCAACCGACATTGCTGTTGTTTATCCAGTCAAAGAACTCGAAAATATTAGAATAGCCTATAATCTAAAAATAGATAGTTTCGATAGAAAAAAACGTAGATGGGGATATGGGGCAGATGAAATGAGAAAGGAACTTGATCCAGGAAAAGTAGTTTGGACAACCGTTCCAAGTCTTATTCAGCATGGTGGAGCAGAAAAAAGTTCGCTAAATCATCACTATCCTGGAAATTTGAGTAGGAATTTTATTGGAGAGAATATTAGTGGATTATCCATAGATTGGAACGTTAAGTCATGAAGTCAGATATAGTTGCGATTATTCCTACGCTTGGTGACCGGCCTGAGCTACAGCCTCTAGTTTCTCAGTTGTCTAGAGAAAAAATCGATTCGTTGATTATTTGTCGGCCGGAGATTAAGAACCTGCATATTATCTGGAATCAGGGAGCAAATACCGCAATCAGTTGGGGCGCTAAATATATAGCTATTATGAATGATGATATAAAAATTCCTGTAGGTAGTCTAAAATCTATGAAAGCTGCAATGGAAAAACAAGACTTTGCATGTATCGGAGTTGATCCACATGCTGGTTTCGGATTACCTACTAAGATTGAAATAAAAGAAGTCAAAGGCAATGTCGGAGTTCAGATGACAATGGTAACAACTTGGTTCTTTTTATTGAACGCAAAATATTGGCAAGATATAGATGAGGATTATTTATGGTGGTATGGAGTAGGAGATTTATTTGAAAAAGTTGTTAACCAGGGCGGTAGGCTTGGGCAGGCAACAGGACTTGGAATCATCCATGTTGGATCGGGAACGGCTAGAAATTATCTATGGACTGAAGATGCGAAACTTCAAGATGCTAAAACTTGGCAGGAGAAACATAAGTAATGCACGTTGAAGCTAGAAGATTCATTGAAGGAGCAGTTATTAAATATGGCCCATTTAGAGGAGATATTGTAGAGATTGGAAGTCAGAATGTTAACGGTGGAATAAGAAATCTATTTAAAAGTGCAAGAAGTTACTTAGGTATAGATATTGAAGAAGCTGAAGGGGTTGATCTTGTGATTGATGCAGTCAAGTGGCAGCCAAAACTGAAGTATGATCTTGTAATTAGTATGGAAACATTTGAGCACGCACCACTCTGGCCCCAAATACTGTCTGTAATGGCAAGTGCTTTAAAAGATAGGGGTATTATGCTAATTACCTGCGCCACCACTCCTAGGCAGCCTCATTCGGCTAACAAAGATAAAATGAGACCTGAAAGAGATGAATACTATGAAAATGTAGACAAGAATGATTTTTTTAGAATAGCTACTGCCATTGGGCTAGATTGTGAAGTTACAACTGACAATGTACGCGGAGACCTATATGCAGTTTGTAGGCTGAAAAAATGAGCGAACTAAAAATTATTGGAGCAGGACTTTGGCGAACCGGAACTAGTTCCTTGCAGGTTGCGACTGAGCAATTAACTCACGAGAAATGCTATAAGATGTATGACCTTATGATGAGCTCAGCTAAAACTTCTCAGTGGCTAGATATTTTAGATGGTAAGCAGCCGGATTGGCATGAAATCTTTTCTGGTTATGGGTCGACTCTAGATTGGCCTTCACTAGCTTATTGGGAGGAAATCTATGGGGTATTCCCAGGTGCGTATATTCTCCTTTCTCACCGTGATCCAGAATCTTGGTGGAATAGCATAAGCAATACCGTGCTCCTTAGTTCACCAACTGAAAAATCAATCAGAAGACCTTGGGATGAGTTGGTGGTTCAACTATTTAAAGAGCATTTCGTAGGCCGTCATCCTAAAAAAGAAGAAGCTATTAAATTTTATCTTGATCACAATGACTATGTTAGAAAAACGGTTGAACCATCGAGATTAATTGATTGGAATATTAATGATGGCTGGGCACCTATTTGTAAAGCCCTTGGTTTAGATATTCCGAGCAATAAATTTCCCCATATTGGCCGAACTTATGATTACAGAAGAATGAATCGTCTTCCGCCGATCTAATCTTCTTTTTTTGATTTTTTCTTTTTTCCAAGTATAGCGAACATAATCAACAATATGCCGATTAGTAAGATGACGGATGAAGCGAAGAA
>CAIMCP010000006.1 GCA_903839515.1 uncultured Candidatus Saccharibacteria bacterium
CTACTGAGCCTGAACTCACCCCAACCAAAGCTATTTATCATGCTACCTCTCTCAAACCTTATTCCCAAAAGAATTTAGCTTTCCAATATGACGGCAATCAAAATATCTTAATAACCTGGACTAAGGTTCCAAGAGGAAACACAGGAGTATTAACTATAGGGGAAACATCAGACAATTACTCTCTTGATATTATGAACGGTTCTACAGTCATTAGAACCCTTACTTCTACTAGTCCAGCTATTGTATATTCAACCAGCCAACAAATTATAGATTTTGGTTCTATTAGGACGAGTCTAACGGTCAACCTCTATAAAGTTAGTTCAATTGTTGGAAGAGGTTATGTTGAATCTAAAACAGCGACCGTCACAGCAGCATCAACTGGTGCACCAATAATAGGTAATACTAGTAATATTGGATTTCTTGGAACAAAATTTATTACAACTAATTACACTCTTACTGATGCAGATGACGGATACTGGATAATCTTAGATACATCAGGGATTAGTGGGGTTGCGACTATCACTATTACTGTCTCAGATTCCCTTTCTTTGGGCTTTGAGTGTTATATAGTCAACCCATTATCTATAGCTGGTAATAATGTAACTTGTGACTTTACAGGATCTACTTTCTACACTAGTCCGACATTATCACCAGACGCATCAGGATTGTTGTTCTTCACCGGAAACAATTGGGTTTTACATAAAGGTGGCCCAGGTTCTTGGGGAACTAGTGGAATTGTTACAGATGTTTCTGCTATTGGTAGCCCAGGACTTGTGGTGAGTGTTATCAACCCTACAACGACCCCATCTATCACCTTGACTCTAGATATTGAAGCTATTAGATACTTAATGTGAAAAAGTCTCTTAAGGAAGAGACTTAGGAAAACCATGAGAAACAGAAGTTAAATTTTGAATTTATTTTTTCAATTTATTTTTTCAATTTATTTTTAGCGTGACGTAGAACTAGCCATGCTAAACGAATCGCACCACTGCATATTAATTATAATAGAATTAGCTTGTGCGAATTGGTTTTTATTATGACTACAACTACTCCTAAGTTTCTTGCAGGTGCCACATTAACAAGCACCTTAGCGACAACAATCTATACATGTCCATCCGCTACCACAACGAGGATAGAACATCTCATAATTAGCAATGGTTCCACGGCAGGAGCCATTACTCTATCTGTTAATAATGGGACTAACTACAATGTCTTGAATGCCGTTGCAATTACAGCGTATGGGGTCTTGGAATTAGCTAATATTGTTCTCAATGCAGGACATACTCTAGAAGCGGGTGCGGGCACTACAACGGGAGCAGTGATTACTTTATTTGGGACTGAGACAGCGTAATGTTAGCTCTTAGAACTATCCACACTACACCTACTTTCATTAGAAATAACCTTGATATTTCTGGCAGTTCGTCGATTGACATTATTCCCCTCTTCAGTCCTTTAAGGAGTAATTTAGGGGTAACAGAACCGACTACGGCGACGATCACAACGTCTGATATTATTCTTCCTATTAGAACCAATGGGATACTAATTAGAAATAACCTAGATGTAGTTGTTACTTCGGGCAGTGGCGGTGGTAGTCCAACGTATTCTACTAAGTCATTAACTTATATTAAGCCTACTACAACAACCTTAACAGGTTCTGCTGGTATCTATGATACAGATGCCTCTGGTAGTGCTGCATTAATGAATGTTGGAACAAATGACTACTACATACGATGTGACTTTGTCGCTAGCACAGTGACAGGAGCACAATTCATTTGGTGGAGAGGAAATGATGGAAACTATTATGGTACTCAATATATAGTTTTATATAGCAATGGTTTATATTTTGGGACTTATGATGCAGGAGGCTCATCTTCATCTTCGGTAGCGTGTGGGACTATTTCCGCAGGAGTTAATTATTCATTAACGGTAAAACGGACTAGTGGTACACTGCTAGTCTCTTTAGATGGAGCGACGGTATATACTGGAGCCAACCCGGATAATTTTACGTTTAGTGGTGGGGTATTTGTCTATGGTCAAGTCTATGGTTCATCTTATGGACAGTATCGCTTTACAGGAGTAATAAATTATTTTGAATATTCAAAGATTTGGGTCTAAAACCCCGTTCTTAAGGACGGCTCA
>CAIMCP010000007.1 GCA_903839515.1 uncultured Candidatus Saccharibacteria bacterium
AGGCGCCGATCCCCAGAAAGCCACAAAGCAGTATCTCAATTCCCTGGCGTGGACCCTTGCGTACTATTCAGGCGCACCTGTGGACCTCCATTGGTACTATCCGTGGTACCTGCCACCCCGCGCGGAAACGGTAGCCGAATACCTCGCCACCACTCCAACACCATTGTTAGAAACTCCAGCCACGCCAAGGACTCCATTGAAGCCAGAGGAGCAACTAGCGATGGTTTTACCGCAGACGTCGTTCCATCTGCTACCGAAGGAATTTCAGACGCTTCCAAATCTCTATCCTCACGCTTTTCCTATCCAATGGGAATTGTTCTCGTTGGGTAGAAAGATTCTGTGGGAGTGCGAGCCGTTGATTCCGCTCATCCAGCCGACGCAGATTACGACGTGGATTGAGACTATGTACGACGCCTAGTGTGGCGTTTAACTTTACGTTTTTTGAGTGTTTTGCGCTGTCTGTGACGGTAGAAACCACCTATATGACTTCTATTATTGTTGTTGTTATTGTTGTTATTATTATTAGCTTCTGGTATATAACCTAGTTGTGAAGCAGGGCTTTTTTGTCCATAAGATTTCATTAATGGTGGGTCACCAAGAGATAAAGCAGGAAAATATCTTGGCGCAGAAGGTTGTTGTGATCTATTTGGTATATTTATTCCTAATCGTAAATTATTAACAGGTAGAGAGGCAGGGGCAGGGGCAGGGGCAGGAATTGGAACAAATCTAGCAAGTCTTCTAACTGCTCGTTTACTCCGTTCATTATTATTTTTTGGTTTATTTTCATTATTTTGTCTCTCCATTATTCTTCTTCTCGTTCTTCTGTCTGATTTTGTTAAAATTACATTGGGATTTCTTGGCGATCTATTTTTTCTATAGTCACGTAAAATAAGGGAATTATTTTTGACAGATTGTTGAATTGTCATAAGATTCCAGCCACCATCGATAGCATAAAGTCCTGCTAATGCTAAAAATATTCTATCATTTGATGTAAGCCATAAAACTTTACCAGTATTTTCAGGTTTTCTCATAATAGAATCTAATTCTTTTAATTGAAAACTATCACCGTAAGATTTCAAATGTAAAATAGTTCTCATAGCTGTTTGAAGAGCATTCTCTGGTTTAATTTTATAGAGTTTTTCATATATTTTTACACCAAGTATAACAAGTTTTACAAAATTTTTAATATTTTTTAAACTTTTTTCATATTCTTCTGCTACGTAGCCTATAAGGTTTTTAGAAAGTCCGAATTCACCATCACGCACTTCAAACACGGATTCTACATCCGATGCGTATCCACTAGCCCTAGAACCTGGTCTAAGTCGTGTAGTTGGTTGTGGGGCAAGTTCAGATAATGCTAAAAGTCTATAAGCAGCTTCATTATTGCCTACTTCGGATGGACTTACAGGACGACTGAGGTCTTCAGCTTCCTTTCTAACTTTTTTCCTACGAGTATTTGTAGAATTTGATCCAGTATTTGATGTTAAAGACGATTCTTCTTTGGGTTTATATTCGCCACGTGCAGATTCATCGGCTATTTGAATAAGTTTATTGCCACCATCTATAACTAAATCATGAAGAAGTTTGTTAAGTATATCTTCTGGCACATTTGTAGCAAATGATGAATCTCCTGATTTCGAAGATTCTATTTCATCTACTAAATCATTTTGCGAGTCAATTAAATATCGAATTGCTTCTATAACAGGTTTTGAAGATGATGAAGATTTAGATTTAGTTGATTCAGTTTGACGTTTTTCAACGTAATTGCTTAAAATATTAGCAACGAGACCCGCAGCCGCAGCAGTTGGAAAGGCTAGTAATGGATACTCTTCATAATTTTCGGCACTAACACGGGTTGTATTTATATCAGCTTCTTCTTCTGTATTAGTATTATTAGATGAATTATGTGAACTATTTTCATCATCAGGATTTACCACACATGTTATATTACCTAATATATCATTACTATAGCTTGTAAAAGAGAGACTCTTTATTGTTTTTTTACTTGAACCTGGGTCTACATAACGTGTTGTAATATCTATAGGAGAGACATTTAATTTACGCATATATTTTGATACAGATGATATACCCGCTGCCTCTGAATAGAAAAAATCAGATCTTTGCCAGTCTTTAAATAGAGTATTCAGATCATCATTTTTAAAAGCAGTTGTGCGACCTCCTAAAGAAGATTTGCGACTACGTTTTGTTCCTGCTATCGGATTACTAATTGTATGAATATTATTAGGAAATTCTTGAGGAAGATATCGTGATATGTATTCGCCTACAAGAATTTGAATTGCCACTTCTGTACCAACGGTTTCATCAGCGTTTGCTTTATCTAATGCTATGGCACGAGCACGAACACGTTCATCTAAATTTTTTACTTTATGCTCATTATCAGGTATAATCGCGTCATTCATAGTACTTGTTATGGAAATGCCGACAGGCTCTATATCTTTTAATATATCCCAATTAATAACACTTAATATATTATCCATAACACATACATAATGAGCAAGACGAGCTTCAGTACAGTCATGAAGTGGTTCTAGTTCTTCCATAAGGTCTCTGAACCAAACAAGATGATTCTCTGGATGCGAACGAACAGCTACAGCCGATGATGATGATGATGATGATGCTGCTGCAGCTACCGGTGGCATTGCGGCATTGCCTTCCCTAAGCCAGAGAATAGCATATTGTCTATTAAATATTCCTGCTCCCCCAGGAATATAACCGCGCCGACGTGCTACATCTTTCAACTCAGCATCAGTCATAGAATCATATCTGTCCCCCGTTAAAGACATCCCTAATAAACCCCATGAAAAAAATGAGCACCCATTACACCCAGCCGACCAAGCCATAATGCCCTCAGAATATGAACTAGAGTACATCGGCGCCTCGTGGTGCGCCCCCTGTAAGGTCGTCAAGCCCAAGGTTCTAGAACAAGCGACAAAGTATGCTATCCCCATTAAGCTGTACGATATTGATAAAGATGTGGAGAAGATTGATGTAGACGCTGTAAAGAAGCTACCGACGCTTCGGGTACTCAAAGACGGCGAAGTCATAGCGGAATTTATCACCAAACATAACGACCAACTGGAGGAATTCCTGTCAAAGACTATCAAGCCGACGACAACCGATACGGACTTTTAATAAGACCGTGCACCCTGCGGTCAACCGACAAGAAAACCTTCAGCCCCCTAAGTAATGGGCAGCGCTCAATCATCCATAGACCCGAGACACGTTCGTATATGGCAGAATCTGAGCTCCCTAGATTCGGTCCCAGCCCGGATACAAATGATTGAGACTTTGTTTGAAGGACAGGAGTATATAGTTTCAGCAAAACGCATGGGGTTGTACGGAGCGCTCTTGGGTTGGGTGGCGGCGCAACGGCGAGGTGAATTCTATCCTTGGCCGTTTCCCCAACAAGCCCAACAGCCTCCACCGATGAGACAAATCCCAACAACTCCGCAACAAGCCACACCGGTCATGCGTATTCATGACTCTCCGCCGAATACGACTACTTTAGCGAAAGCCCCACCACCAAGGAGAGCGATGGACTATCTTCACGAATCGTATCAGTTGCTAGGTATTGATGACTCCAAGCCCCTTACGCACGAACTGCTCAAGTCGGCGTATAAACGGGC
>CAIMCP010000008.1 GCA_903839515.1 uncultured Candidatus Saccharibacteria bacterium
ATGAGATTAATGGTTTTGAAGAGGATCCCACATACTATAAGAGTGAAAAGTTCTGGATACTAAGGCATGAGAGTTTCAATTTACTTAGGAGCAAGGTAAAGGACAAGCATACCGCCCCATTTATAGATGATTTTGTTGTTAATCCTGAATATTTAACTGAGTTTTTGCCACAAATTAGAGCGATTATAACTAAGTATAAATTATTTGCTACTGTTGCAGGTCACATGGGTGATGGTAATTTTCATATCATACCACTCATGAAAATTGAGGATCCTAAAGAGAGAGCAAAATTACTTCCAGCAATGAAAGAAGTAGATAACTTAGTTCTCAAATATAAAGGAAGTCTAAGTGGTGAGCATAATGATGGTTTGGTACGCGGTCCATGGCTCAAGGAGATGTATGGTGCAACTGTCTATAAGTACTTAAAAGACGTTAAAGAAATTTTCGACGAAAACAATATCTTTAATCCTCACAAAAAGACTGATGCCGAATGGGACTATAGCTTCTCCCATATACGTGAAAAATTCTAGTTTAATTTTTGGATAGTGGCAAAGCTATTGTTACAGTAGTTCCCTTGTCTAATGAGCTGGCAACATGAACTGTTCCTTTGTGTAATTCAATTAGGAACTTAGCTAGCGGCAAGCCTAGTCCATAGCCGGTATCGTCCTTGTGGTCTCTAGATCTACTCTGTTCAGCTCTATAAAATCTATCGAAAATATGTGGCATATCTTTTGATGCTATACCGATTCCATTATCTTTTACTTGAATTACTGCGCTGTATTTACGTTTTTTTAGTATCAATTCTATGTCGCTATTTTCTTTAGAGTACTTGATGGCATTATCTAGTAGGATTGATACGGCCTGAATTAAATTATCCTCATTACCGTTGGTCGATACCAGTCTTGAAGAAACGCTAAGGGTTATATTTTTTTTCTTTGCTAGTTTTTGATTATCCACTTTAGCCGCAGTTATTACAT
The DNA here is from genome assembly GCA_903839515.1 of uncultured Candidatus Saccharibacteria bacterium. GTDB lineage: Bacteria > Patescibacteriota > Saccharimonadia > Saccharimonadales > UBA4665 > CAIYEO01. The sequence goes on from CAIMCP010000008.1 coordinate 978, forward strand.
TTTCAAGATTAACTTTTACGAATGATTTTTGCAGGTCTTGGGTTTCTAGTTTTGAAATTCTAAGAAGATTATTTATAAGTTTCTCCATTTTTGAAACTTCATCAAGATTACTCCTTATTTGATCTTTAAGGTCTTCGTTAGAAAGTGTCGGATCTAGTAAGCTGACTTCCGATTCGGTTCTCATGGCACTCAAGGGAGTTCGAAGCTCATGTGAAACGTCACTTGTGAACCTGGCCTGTTGTTCGTGGGCTTCTTCGAGTGGTTTAAGTGTTCGCCTAGCCAGAGCATAACTGCCGAAGCCAGCGATAATATCTGCAATAAGGTTAAAGTAAATTAGATCAACTAATAAATGATGAGATCTAGCATCTATCTCCTTGTCAGTGTTCGTGGCAATGATTGACGAATGATGTTTTAAGAATGTGCCAGAAAAATTTACTTCTAGTCTTCTTACTTGATTATTGAGTCCTGCAGTAATTTCTCTAGAACTAACATGATAGAGTACTAAACTAAATAAAAAACATAGGCCAATTATTGTCGCCATATACCATAAGGTTAGTTTAAGTATTGCTGATTGAAACATTATTTACTGCTTAGCTTGTAGCCGAATCCTCTTACTGTTTTAATAATATCCTCTTCACCCTTGAATGGCTTGTCGATTTTATTTCTAAGGTATCCAATGTAGACTTCAACCGTATTTGGAAGAATGTCGGCATCTCCATCCCACACGTGAGTAATTAATGCATCTTTTGTTAGGACTTGGTTTGGGTGTCTCATCATATATTCAAGCAATGAAAATTCCTTAGCGGCGAGAACTATTGGCTTACCTGATCTTTTAACGTCATATGATGCTGGATTAAGCTCGAGAGTTCCCACTTTGAGTACAGTTCCGATTTCTTTTTTTGGACGCCTCAGAAGTGCTTTAATGCGGGCTAGAAGCTCTTCGAATGCAAAAGGCTTTACTAGATAGTCATCGGCACCAGTATTAAGCCCTTCGACCCTATCATTGACACTTCCTTTGGCAGTCAACATGATAATTGGTATATGGACATCACTTTCTCTGAGTTGTTTTATGATTTCAACTCCATCCATGCCACCCGGTAACATGCGGTCCATAATTATAAGGTCATAATCTGGGTCAATGCCATAAGATAATGCGCTTTCTGATTCATGAACCATATCTGCGGCATAGCCTGAAAGTTCGAGTCCCTTTTTAATTGAACTAGCTATTTTTTGATCGTCTTCAACAACTAATATTCTCATATGTCTAATTATACAGTTTAATGTTGAAAACTAGCTGATTGTATTAGTCTTCTTTTTCCCAGTCTTTCGTAAACCAAAGTAGGTAAATTAGCGGTAGAAGTCCAGCTGATTCAACAACTAGTAGAATAATGAACCAAACACGATGCTTATTTCGACTAGCTCTCCAAAGAGCGAATCCTTTTAGAACTAAATCTATTAAAAATACTACAGCAACTGCAATTAATATGCCTTGATTTTTACCAGTTACACTACTAAGCATTGATTGATCCCCTTATACCTTTATTGTGATTATCTTTTAACATTTGATTAATCAATTGTCTTATATTTTAGTCTTATAAGCAAATATAAATCCCTAGATTATGCGATTCTTCCATCATTATATAGATTGAGATTCTTGGATTATCCAAAGATAGAAGGTTTTATATTATTTTATACCTTGAATAATATATAATATGGTAATGCTTCAAAAATATAAAAGTAATATAAATTTCTTATCACTATTTTTTTCTGTAGTAGCGTCGTTATTTGTTTTTCAGGGAGTGGCATTAGCTGCAAACCCTTCGTCTCAAATTGGACCATCTCAGCCATTTCCGACAAGTTTCAATTCTTCTTCATGTGGCGATCCCAATAATTTTCAGTATACACTTTTGGCTCCAACAAAAATCGCCGGTGCTATATATATAAAGCTTCCTTCTAAATCAGCTCCGAAAAGCATTGGACTTTACTCACAGCAGCTAACAGGGTCCGGTTGTCAGTTGATTGGAACTGCAACTGTTAATGCGAACACCTGGACCCTTATCGGCAATGTTAACCTGGAGGCACAATCCGGCAATATTGTAATTTCTGGTAAAGATATTGGTGCGGAACCTTATGCTGCAGTAGCTAGCGCATTCGTATTGCCTTCAAGTTCAATCTGTAGTTTAGCCATTAATTGTGATACTAAATATATGGGCTTATCTGGATATATTACGCCAAAATTAATATCCGGAAAAACAGATCAAATAGCTTTATTTACTGCTTCTCCAGTTGATAATTTGACAATTAGCAATGTTAAATATTATGCAGATAGTCAATTCTTATACTCGAGGCCAACTCTTAAGCCATTTAACACAAACTATTTAAATAATGGAATTCATTCTACTGAAATTGAAGTTAATTTTACTAATGGCCAGAGGTTTATAGTAAGTAAAAAATTCGATAATGGTCAAAGTTGGCCTGGAATTTCATATCTGCGCGTGCTTTATTTTAAGTCGTCCAATGAGATAAAAATATTCATGTTAATCGGTTCCTTTATTGTAATTGGTGGATTACTAATATTAATTGCTAGGATGATTCATAAAAAGATTAATTATAGGCATGATCATGGATTGCAGCATTATCATGCATCACATAGTCCGGAAGTTGTTGAGCACGGTGAAATAGTCGTTAAGAATATTACCGATTAGTATAACTTGAACTGATTAATTGGCCATACCTTAACAAGCACTCTACCGATTATATAGTTAGATGGAATATTGCCGAGACTAGATCTTGAATCAATGGAGGCTCCAGGAGTACGGTTATCCCCCATCACGAAGATCTGACCATTATTAACATTTCCCCCAAAGTCCATTCCAGGCTGATAAAGTGATAAAGTCTTGCCATATGGGTAAGTTTTATCTGGATTGTATCCATTTGGGTGGCTAGTATTTTTTATATTAACAATACCACTAGTTACATTCACTTCGTCCCCTGGTATTCCAATAACTCTTTTTATGAAAAGCTCCTGTTTGGTAGTAGTGTCATTAACAATTACAATTTGACCAACCGATGGAATGTACTGCGTATTGGTTATGTGAGCCCAAGTTTGAGGCCACTTATAATCCAGTACGTAGTCTCCGGTATGGAATGTTGGTTGCATAGAAATACCATTTACGCTTATTGGTGAAATTACAAATGTCATAATTAACACTATAGCTACAAGCCCTGTTGCGCTATAGATAATTAATTTAATGTTATCTCTTATTCGTTGCAAGAGTTTCTTTTTCTTTTTAGCGTTTTCTAAATTTGGATCAAAAGCTGGAGACGATACTGTCGGGATAACTGGTTGACCCTGATTAGATGTTGGGACTTGATTTATGGATTGTTGGATTTCCTCAAGAGTATGGATTGGTTGAATTTTGTTATTATGATCGTTTGGATTCATTATTTAAAATATACACTAATTTTTTTTAATTGACTAAGTTCTAATACAGTAACCTTAAGAAAATCATCGTACAAAGCACAAGCAGTACCAGCAGAGACAATTTAAACATTTTTCTGGCCCACTTATCTATGTCTTCGGCTCCTTGCCTTAAGAATCCATATAAGAGCCAATATAGAGATATTGCCCCAACGATTGCTAGGAAATAATTGTCAGCATATTTATAGACTCTAAGAAGAATAATGCTAATTAAAAAACAAAAACTATAAAATATAATTTCAATCCTAGTTCTCTGATTGCCTTTAATGATTGGCATGACTGGAATGCTAGCTTCTCTATAATCTTTTTTTCTATAGATTGCAATCGCATAAAAGTGAGGCATTTGCCAAAAGGTCATAATCAGAAAAAGAATTAAGGCGCAGACATTTAGTTCATTAGTAGCTGCAGTATATCCAGCAACTATCGAAGCTGATCCGGCAATAGTACCGACTAAAGTTCCGTAAATACTGTTTCTTTTTGCATAGCCATAAATAACGACATAGTCTATAAAGGCAATCAATCCGACCATAAAAGTTATTAGATTTATTTGTAATATTAGTATTAGAAATCCTAAAAGTCCAAGTATGGCCGAGAATATGTAAGCATTTTTTATAGTTATTGTGCCCTCAACCAAGGCTCTCTTCTTAGTCCTTTTCATTTTTGAATCAATGTCTATATCGATAATATTGTTGAGCACACAGGCTGATGCTATAACCAACGATGTCGATAAAAGCACTAAAACAAATAGTCTAAAATTAAATGGATGGTTGTAGGCAATAACAAAACCCGCTGCACAAGTTAGGAGATTGCCGTAAATGATTCCGGGCTTTACTAATCTATAATATTTTTTTATATCTTTAGAGACCATCTTGGCTTTTAAGATAATGGTTAGACTGTTTTTGGTCTAGCATCATATTATTGTCAAGGCTATTCATAATCCAAATTGAACCTATTACAAGAATTAAAACGACTATGACCATAGATATAAATACATAAAGCCTCCATCTGTCCTTTTTTTCTTTAGATAGATGAAGGAAGAAAACAATTTGAATAACGAATTGAACGAAAGCTAGTGTTGCGATCGCTGTTATTATTGTCCAATTACGATAATAATTTAAGCCGGTAATTAAATAAGCAATTAAGGTTAGTAGGATACATGTAGCGTAGCCGATTGCATAATTTGTTAGTCTATTATCTTTTTTCATAATCCTACATGTCCCATTAGATATACTACGCTGAATATAAATATCCAAATAACGTCAAGGAAGTGCCAGAAAATATTCAGTAGTGTTAGTCCTTTAACTGAGCCTTTTGTTAGGCCTCTTTTCATAACTACCAAAGTAAGTATTGTCATCCATAGTAGTCCAACAAAGATATGTAATCCATGCGTACCAACTAGAGTAAAGTAAGATGACAAGAAACCACTTACTCGCCATGAATCACCTGTCTGAACTAAGTGATTAAATTCATGTAGCTCAAGGTATAGGAATGTAGAGCCCAGCAAGAAGGTCACCACTAGCCAGAATATAACCTTACTCCGGTGATTATTTCTAGCAGCAATCATGGAAAGTCCACTAGTAAAACTACTGGTTAAAAGAATTAAAGTCTCTGCTAAGGCGTATGGCATCGAGAATAAGGATTGGCCACTTGGACCGCCGTTTGTATTGTGGTGAAGAACTGCATAGACTGCAAAAAGACTCGCAAATAATACACAATCGGTCATTATATAAATCCAGAACCCTAGATAAGTTTTTGATTTTTCGACTTTTTCAATTAGGTCTACGCTTTTATCCATGTTACTGCTCATTCCTTATGGCTAATTGATCTACCTTGCTGAGATCATTAAACGTTACAAGTAGCTCCCTATTCTCATTCAGACTTCTAATTATTATTACTGCAATTATTCCTACCACTCCAAAGATGAATAACCAAAGAATATGCCATACCGCAGCGAAGCCTAAACTAAATGCGAAGAAAGCTATTACTAGTCCAAGATAACTATTTTTAGGCATATAAAAGTCCTTAAATTTATTATGACTTTTATGTGACTGATTTTGTTTCTCGTTCCAGAATTGATCTCTTTCTTTTACTACAGGCAGAATTGCAAAATTATATGAAGGAGCTGGAGAAGATACCGACCATTCGAGGGTTCTTCCATTCCAAGGATCGCCAGTTTTGTCTTGAAGTTTTTTTCTGTCCCTGATACTCGAAGCAACTTGGATGACTTGGATGAAGAGTCCGGCTCCTATTATTAATACCCCAATTCCGGCGACTATAAATAGTGACTGGAAGCCCAGGTTAGAAGAATAATGATTCATTCTTCTAGTTGCACCCATTATTCCGAGAATATACAGTGGGACAAATGCGACTATAAAGCCAACTATCCAAAAGTATGCTGCGTATTTTCCGATTTCATCTTTAAGGCTAAAGCCATATATTTTAGGAAACCAATATGTAAGACCAGCAAAATATCCAAATAGCACCCCACTTACTATCATCGAATGGAAGTGAGCGACCAAGAATAAACTGTTATTAAGTTGGAAATCTGCAGGTGGTACAGCTAAT
>CAIMCP010000009.1 GCA_903839515.1 uncultured Candidatus Saccharibacteria bacterium
GTGGTGGGGGCACCAATTAACTTTCATACTTGCATTTTTCCCCATAGAATCCTTTATCTTATTTTGAACCTGGCTGCGTATAGACATCATGTGTTGTCTTATAGTTATATATCTCATCCTTGGAAAACCAATGTGCTATTTCCTGCTCTGCCTCATCCTTATCTCCGGAAGCATGTATTATATTTGAAACACCCATTTCAACATTATCCGCGTGCATAAAACTCATGTGAGCATAGTCACCTCTTATTGTTCCTGGAGCTGCTGATTTAGGCTCAGTTGTTCCTACCATTTTCCGTACCTGTTCAACTGCTTCAATTCCCTCTAACACCATAGCAACAACTGGGCCGGCTTCAAGCATCTTAAGAGTTACATCCAAGGCCTTTTGTCCTCTTCTAGTTGCCATCTTACTAATATTCTCATAATGATGGAAATAATGATCTCTACCCGGATTAAGCATCTTAACAGCGACTATTTTTAGGCCCACTCTTTCAAACCTAGTTAATATTTCTCCAACTATTCCTCTCTGTACTGCATCAGGTTTAAATATAATAAGTGTTTTTTCCATTAATATCCTTTTTAATTATTTATATAACCATTATATCAGCTTGGAATAATATTTAAGCTAAAAAGGTTTACAATAGATATATGGACATTTCTTCACTAAAAACAGACTTTCTTGAATATTTAGAAATTGAACAAAATAGATCAAATAAAACCATAGCCAATTATGATCACTACCTAACCAGACTAGTAGACTTCGCTGGAGATATTAAAGTATCAGATATAGATAGTGAGTTAATTAGAAAATGGAGAATGTGGCTTAATAGACTTGGCACAAATACTAGCGATGAGCTTCAAAAGACTACTCAGAACTATCACCTTATAGCTCTTAGGAGTTTTTTGAAGTACCTTTCTAAGAGAGATATTAAGTCCCTCGCCCCTGAAAAAATAGAACTAGCGAAAACATCCAGAAAACAAGTCACATTTCTAAATCCTGAGGAACTTGAAAGATTAATGAGTCAGCCAAAGATAGACACAATTATTGGACTAAGAGATAGATCAATAATTGAACTATTATTCTCTAGCGGATTAAGAGTTAGTGAGCTTGTAAATCTAAACAAGGATCATATAAATCTTAAGAGACGCGAATTTATGGTTAGAGGTAAAGGCCAAAAAGATAGACCAATTTTTATCAGTGAAGAGGCAGCTACTTGGCTACAAAAATACTTAGATGCAAGGCAGGATAACCAAATTCCACTATTTCTAAGATATAACGGAAAAAAAGATATAGATAACTCGGGAGATCACCATAGGCTAACCACAAGAAGCGTTCAAAGACTTATTGCTAGATATGCCAAATTAGCTGGAATAACCAAGCAAGTAAGCCCACATACGCTTAGACACTCATTTGCAACCGACCTTCTAATGAATGGAGCGGATCTTAGAAGCGTTCAAGCTCTACTCGGCCATAGCAATATATCTACGACTCAGATATATACCCACGTAACAGACCCTCACCTTAAGTCTGTTCATGAAAAATTTCACAACTCAGACAAATAAAACTATTATGGGTTTTTGGTGTTACAGGCTGTTATATCACCATAGAAATTAGAATCTGCGGCACTTACATTATTTACTAACCCGGTTATGTCTCCGTTGGTATTGGAAATCTGGCTTACTTTGCAAATCGACTTCGTAGACATTATTGCAAATTCTGAAACATTGTTTGGACTACTTGAAGATAAATCAGCGACTGCAAGTACTCTTCTGGCTACACCATTAGTGACAGCCGTTACATCTATTTGAGCCTGATCGCCCCTGAAACTTAATGTTTTACCACTTGATGAAGTTCCCGAAATACTCACAGAGCTATCTCCATATATTGAGCGCAATTTGATATAGCTGCATGGTAGAATTACTTGGCAAGTAATATTAAGCTCCATATCAGATTTCGAAGAACCACTGTAGCCTTTTACAATATTAGGATTACCCAAAGCAGCTGAATAAGTGATGAGCGAGGGATTACTACTATATGCAGAAAGTGCAAAAATAGTTTTACTGTTATTATTTAAACAGCTTCTAGTATTGCAAATAGCCAAATCCAAATCGGGAGATATATCTATTCTAAGGTCTGGTGTTAGACAATTAGATGCATGAAGAGAAACAGAAGTGAAGTGATTATTGCTATTACAACCGCTCTTTATGGCATTAACGCCCTTTCCATTCCATTTAATGTCTAATGTGTAGCTAGTGTCTCCCCCCGGTGCTAGATTCAGATTAAGACTTGATTTTGGGATATATGCAATAGTTGATTTATCTGTGGCTACGTCGGCGTATTCTAAACTTGAGACAGTATTGGACCACTTTGCACAAGTTATTTTAGAGGAAGAGCTGTTATTATTGTTGAAGCTGAGAAATTGGTTCACGCCAGTACTACAATCTGAGTTCGTAGTAATAGAAAAATTAGGATCTAAAAGACTTTGCAATAAATTATTAATTCCGCTTTGAGCAGCGTAATATGATGAAGTACTTAACTGATTATCTATCGTCTGCCCTGTTTGATTTCTGGAAACCTGTCCGAAACCTATAACTATTAGACCTATTACTATTATGAAAATTAAGACAACAATAATAGAGACTATACCTCTTTCATCATACTTAACTCTCTTGTTATTCATTACTATTATGTTTATCATACTTATTGCGTTTTTTCAACATAAGTTACAAGTTCTGAGGTAGCACAGTAGTATGATTTCGCAAAGCAAACATGTTTTGTGGCATCATATCCCGTTCCAACAGCAATTCCATCCTGACCGTAAGCTACTTCTACATCTACTTTATATAAATTCTGAAATCCTAGAACCTTAGTTACATCAAGTTTCACGAGTCGCATATTATTAGGTATCAAATTTAAAACAGTGTTAACACCGTTAGGTATAAATGGATTGTGTGAAAAATTCCAAGTCTTATTTAAGCTTCCCATTGTGGGTCCAGGATTTTTACAATTCGGATCATATGTCAGCACTAAGGATCCATATGCTTGATGATCATTATTGGGTGAGGATTGTTTAACAATTCCATTTTTCTGATATATATACTCGTTACTACCAATACATAAGTAGCCCTCAACGCTATTGACAGTTTTAAATCCAATATTGGATTTAAGAATACTTACATTACCATCTCGTGGCCATTCATGTACAGGCGGCTCCGAAACAATACTCTCACTTGTAGCAAATTGAATTTGTTGGACGATATCATTATTTATATTTTTTACCACTTGTTCGGTTTGTGTTTGAATAACTCCATGATAATAGTTATTTGTAATGCTTATTATGGTTTGGGTTAGCACCAATAAAACTATAGAAAATATAACAGTGGCAATCAATAGCTCTATGACCGTAAAGCCCTTAATATTATTTTGTATTTTATTATTCCGATTCATTACTGGGCCACCAATACGTATGAAATTTTAGCATTTTGGGGTGTCCTCTGTGAATCGCCAAGATTAATCCATTTTACTGTTCCATCTAATTCTATGTTATCGTCAGGTCTAATAATATCGGTAGGACTGTGTGTTGTTAAATTAATAATCTTTATAGAAACGTCATATGATATGACTGAATTGGAGGAAATATCCTTATTTGAAAAATAAACTCCGGTAATATCAAAATTACAAGGTTTATCTATTATTGGAAAAACTGAAAAACCATAATTGATTTTTACCCAATTCGAATCAGTTGGTGTTGGTTGGGAACTATTTGAATCACTTATGCTAATATAATTTTCGGATCCACTAAATACAACGTCTCCTTTATTATATGTAGCCTTAGAATCATAATTAAGTAAATTAAAATTAACACAAATAGATTGTCCGTTAGTATAAGGATCTGCATAATCAGGCCCAGATAAATGAGACGAGGCTAGTTCCTGATTGGCAGCCTTTATTAGTTCCATCTGATTTTGTAGAACTTGTATTCCCTGCTGTCTGATGTGAGCATTTTGTATATTTTGAGTTTCTGAATTTACAGCCAAGCTAGCACCAACAGTAACAATCCCTATAATCGCTATCGCTATCATAACTTCTACTATTGTATCTCCTCTGGAATTCAATCTTAACGACATCGAGAATTTCCATTCATTGCTGAAACGTATATATTACTCCCCTGAACAGCCTGACTATTAATACCGTTTGTCCCTGAGCTAATCATGAAATCAGTGAAGCTTGTAGAGGAAGTGGGATTAGCAGAATCAGAAACACAAATATGAATTTCATTCGTTATTTTTGGATAGTAAGCAGATGGTTGAGCGAATTGCTGCCCAGTTTTATATGCTGAATCTAGAGGACTTGTGCAATTATCCACGGGATAAAGATCATATTCAGATCCAGAAGCTAAATTATTATTTTGGGCGAAAATTCCAAAACTACATATTCGTCTAGACCAAACCATAGCATCAAATCCTGGACAATAACCAGTACTAGAATAATAAATACACTTAATGTATAAATTAGTCCCGAGTTGAAGGCTTGATATATCGCTTGGAACATTAACAACTCTAGGATTAGAGGTTAATAAATCGGCTGGGTAGACACAAGGTTGTCCAGCATTAGTGCATTGCGTACCAGCAACAGGAAAAATATCTAAAGATTGATCATTTGATGTGTTTGAAGGGAGAGCCATTAATTTGCCAAGAAATTGACAATTATTACTTGCTCCTTGGGTTGAAGGGGATGGGGGAATATTAGTTATTATTGGACCACTGCCATCCCTGTCCTCACATTTAGTGTCATCTGCAAAAGTATATCTACCAGAAGTGACTGAATTTGCAAAATTTTGAAGTCCAATTTGAAAACTTTTAATTGAATTAATTTTTGCGGTTGACCTAACCTCACCATTTATTATTGAAAAAGCAATTAATAATAATGCTCCGGTTGAAGCGAGTACAATCATAACCTCTATAATAGTGAAACCAAAAGGGTTTTTGCCCAGAGAAACCATAAGCAAATTATACCATAACCGTAAATAATAAATTAAAAATAAAGGTTATGATAAATACTTGTAATGTTTGATGTAAAAATAAAAACTATAAATGTTGCAAATATTAAAAAAGGACCAAAAGGTATATGGGAATTAATTTTTCGTTTCCTGTTTATGAGTGATGGGATAGTAAAGATAGTGCCTAGTAGTGAGGCAATGAAGATTAAAGATAACGCATTAATCGGATTACCAGCCAGTATACCAAGTACAAAGGCAATCTTAACGTCACCACCACCAATCCACTGACCCTTAGATAATATAAATAACAAATAAAAGAAAAAAGATATAAGAAAACCAGCCCCTATGGCGAGTAAAATACCTACAAAGTGAATACCGTTACCATAATTTAATAAAAAGAGCTCTGATAAGCCAATAATGGTTAAATAGAAGACAATTTTATTAGGAAGTAGTAGCCATTTATAATCATAAACAGCTAAAATGACAAAAATACTAACCAATAATAGCCAAATACCAAATTCAAGCCAACCATACAAACTGAAACTATAGGGCCATTGAATATATGAGATTACAAACAATACAGCTGTTAAAACTTCAATTAATGGATACTGGATAGATATTTTATGCCTGCAATATCTACATTTACCTCCAAGCAATAACCAGCTAAAAACAGGTACTAAGTCATAAACGGATAATGGGTGCTTGCAATTAGGGCAAATAGATCGTCCATTTAATATGGATAGATTAATCTTTTTATACCTAGCATTTCTTTTTTCATGTAGACGGAAAACGAAAGCATTAATAAAACTCCCAATACAGAGACCTAAAATGAAAATTATGATTATTATATTCATAGTAAAAAAACTGAGCTCGTGATTCGAGCTCAGTCATTTAAATTCCTTTATTCTTTATTGTACCTGAATACATTTGTATGTATAAATTGTGTCACCACCACTATTTTTTACACCCGATTCAGCTCCATAGACGAGAGCAATATTGTTAGCTTGACCAGCGGTTAATGACATAGTAACCAGACCCGACTGACCACATTTTTCGTTGTCAAAAATTCCAATAGCGTCTTTAGTTAAATCATAAGTAGGTGGACTAGTTTGACCAGATAGAGTTATATTACCAGCATTTGCTGAAGGTATATTGTAAAGTGTTAGAAAACCTGATGGTAAAGATTTATCCTTACCTCCAGCGACATAGCCAAGAAATGATGTACCAGTAGTACTTAGCGTCGAACCAGTAGCAAGCGGATTTGCACCAGTTATGGATATACTATGAAATCCTCCAAAGTTACTATACAAAGATGTTGCATCTGTATTAGCTTGGACGTTATCTGCAGTACCCTCTAGCCCAGGCAATGTTCCATCGTTTGATCCAACAAATTCTGTAATCTGAGTAGCTAACCTTGTAGCTTCACTTGTTCGACCACTATTTCTCTGTGATCGTTGAAGAGCTGGAATTGCCAAGAATACTATCAAAAGTATAAGAGCAGCAATAGCAAGTACAATTAGAACTTCAATAATTGTAAATCCTTGTTCGTTCGATTTATTTAATTTATTTTTCATTTGGCAAATGCCCCCTTTGCTTATATTTAATACTTATGCTTTAAATAATATACATTTTATTTTACAATTGCAAGCTTTTTTTAAAGTCCTTGACTGCCAGTTAACGATGAGTTCCCGGCAAGTCCATATATAGGTAACAAAATTGCAGCAACAATAATTAATGCTACTCCGCCTAGAATAATCATCATGGCAGGTTCAATTATTGTGGATATGTTTTTTATCTCTGTATCTACTTCCTTTTCATAGTAATCTGCTGTCTTGGCCATCATCTGCTCTATTGTTCCCGATTCTTCGCCAATACTAAGCATATTAGGTACTAGTTCTAGAAAATTAGGATCACCCTTAAGGGATTGACTTAAGGATTTACCTCCCTTAACTTCAGTAATTGCTCTATTTATAGACTCGGCAATTAATGTGTTGTTTACAGATTTTGCGCAAATATCCAATACCTGAAGAAGCGGTACTCCACTTGAAACTAGTGTCGATGCCATCCTACTGAATCTAGCCATATAAAGCTTCATCATAAGAGTCTTTATTTGAGGCGTGTGAATCTTAAGTCCATCCACGAATCTAAGCCCTTTTTTGGTTCTCATGAGCCTAATCGTGAAGAAAATAAAAATTGCTATTGCAATTAAAACGGCCCACCAATACTTTATAACTAAATTAGATATCCAAAGGAGCGCAATTGTGACAAATGGCAGATGAGCATCCGGTAGTCCTTTGTATAGAATCTGAACCTGAGGAAGTACTTCAACTAACATAAATACAACTACTGCAATCATAACGAGCATAACAATCGCAGGATAAATTAATGCGCCCCTAACCTTAGAAATTATTTCTGCTTCTTTTTCCTGCTGATTAGCAATTCTTTCAAGTGCCTTGTCAATCGTTCCAGAAGTTTCACCGGCAGCAACTAAATTGATAAAAATTGAATTGAACACCTTAGGATAATTTGCTAAAGCCTTAGAAAATGAAGAACCACCTTCAACATCAGTTATTATCTGACCAATGATTATCTTAAGTTCTTTATTATTTGTCTGATTAGCAACACTGCTAAGGCTCTGAATAATAGGAAGACCGGCGTCGATTAAAGTTGACAGCTGTCTTGAAAATAAAACCTTATCCTTTGCCGATACTCGGTGAGTGAGACTGTCAAAAATTGAAAAAATTCCACTTCCTGTAGCTTTTATATCTATCGGTATTAATCCTTGGTTTTTTATGGCCTTATAGGCATCTCTGTCATTTTCTGCCTGTATTCTAGACTTTATATTGTTTCCAGTTTTCGGATTTTTTGCTGTGTAAATATATTCAATCATTTTATTCTCTCATTAGCCGATCAAGCTCTTTAAGATCAACGGCATAGTTTCTTGCCTCATCATAGCTAATATCCCCGCTATGTATTAATCCGACAAGTGTTTTATCCATGGACTGCATGCCAAACTCAGAGCCTGTCTGTATTATTGCTTCCATTTGAGCCGTTTTGCCTTCTCTGATAAGATTACGAACAGCCGAATTAGCTACCAGTATTTCAGCAGCTGGGATTCTTCCTCCACCAACTGATGGAATTAATCTTTGAGAAACAATCGCCATCAAAATATTAGATAGCTGTGACCTAACCTGAGGCTGCTGATGAGGAGGAAACACATCTATCATCCTGTCGATACTTTGAGCAGCACCATTAGTGTGTAGCGTTGCAAGCACAAGGTGACCGGTTTCTGCTATTGTGATTGCATTAGCGATAGTTTCAAGGTCTCTCATCTCACCAAGTAGGACAACATCAGGATCTTCTCGTAGAACTGATCTTAGAGCTGCACTAAATGAATAGGTATCATAATGAACTTCTCTTTGAACTATGATAGATTTATTTGATCTATGAGTATATTCAATTGGATCTTCGACAGTCACGATGTGAACAGCTTTTTCCTGATTAATTTTATTAATCATTGCTGCGAGTGTAGTAGACTTTCCTGAGCCCGTTGGTCCTGTAACTAAAACCAATCCTCTTGGAAACTCACTAAATTTATCAATAATTGGAGGAAGTTTTAACTGTTCAATAGAAGGAATATCATTATTTAAAAGCCTAAAAGCTGCCGCAAGATTACCTCTTTCATGAAATAGATTAACTCTAAATCTTCCAAGCTCACCAAAAGCAAAGCTGAAGTCAAATTCCTTATCTTTTATAAATATAGATTTTTGTTCTTCATCTAGAAGAGAAAAAAGTAATACTTCAATTGTCTTGGCATCCAGATCACTGATACCTGTAATTGGCATTAATGCACCGTCGACTCTTAACATAGGAGGTAATCCCACCTGGATATGCAGATCGGATGCCTTTCTTTTTACAACTTCTTCTAAAATCGTTTCAATTTTTGGTGTTTCCATTTTAATCCTTACTCATTGAAGCAACTCTGTTGACTTCATTAATAGTTGTTAATCCACTTAGTGCTTTTAAATAACCGTCTTGACGCATACTGACCATTCCCTCTTCTTTGGCTGTATTTTCAATCTCCAAACTGGTGGATCGCTTTAGGATTAGATCTTGAATTTTTTCCGTTACACTGAAGACTTCATAAATTCCCATTCTGCCCTTATAGCCACCCGTAGCATCTGAGGTATTTATGCCTCTAGTTAAAGTATAAGCTTTACTACCCCTAAGTGGCAAGCCTCTAAATCCTAAATCAATACCGACTTTTTCAACATCTGATTGATTCTCTGGTAAAAGTTTACCCAGGGTCTGATTTATTAAGTCAACATCCATCTTATCTGCCGAATAAGTTTCTTTCTTTTCGCCAATTCTACGGACCAATCTTTGACCAATAACTGTTCTAACAGTACTGGCAATCAAAAAAGGTTCAATACCCATATCAAGTAGTCGAGGCAAAATTCCAGCTGCGGAGTTTGTATGAAGTGTACTAAAAACCAGGTGGCCAGTCAGAGCCGCTTGAACAGCTAATTCAGCAGTTTCTTTGTCTCTAATTTCTCCTACCATGACGACATTAGGATCCTGTCGCAAAATCGACCTCAGTCCACTTGAAAAATTAAGTCCAACCTCAGGGTTAACCTGTATCTGATTGATGCCGTCCATCTTATACTCTACCGGATCTTCTAAAGTAACTATATTTATAGAATCACTCTTAATTTCATTTATAAGTGCGTATAGCGAAGTTGACTTACCTGAGCCCGTTGGTCCTGATGTTAGAACCATACCACTAGTTTGCTTAACTCCATCTCTGATGGCCCTTAAGCTTCGGCCTACGTAGCCCATATCTTCTAGGTTTAATGAAGTTCCTGATTTATCTAGCAAACGAATTACAATCTGTTCGCCCCAGATGACTGGTGATATAGAAATACGTAAATCAATTTCCTTATTTCCAGATTTAATAGAAAACTGACCGTCTTGAGGAATTCTATGTTCGTCAATTTTCAAATTAGACAGAATCTTAATTCTTGAAACTAGTGGGGGCTCAGCTATTTTTGGTAATCTAGTAACTTCTCTTAAAATTCCGTCGATTCTACATCGTATTTTTATATAGTTTTTCGATGGCTCTATATGGACATCTGAAGCTTTATTTTTTGCAGCAAACAGAAGAATCGAAGATATTATTTTACTTATAGGAGAGTCTTGTGAAATATTGTTAACATCCTTGCTCTCAAGATTTAATTCGGCAGTGGGATTAGACGAATTATTTACATCATTAGTTTGTGAACTAGTGCTAAAATCACCTATGAGAGATTTATTTATTTGAGCCTCGTATTGCTGGAAAACATTTTTGATTCCACCTTCACTTGCAAGATAAACCTTGATTGGTCTATTAACTCTACTAGATAAGAAATCTACAGCCTGAATATTATCGGCGTCAAGCATAGCAACAGCTAGTCTATTTCCTATTTCACCCAAAGGTACGGCCATGAATCTTTCAGCTGTATCTTTAGGCAATAAATCGAGAGTTTGAGGACTGATAGTTGCCTGGCTTAAATTTACATATGGTATATTATTAACTTTAGCAATAGCTTCTGTAAGATTTTCTTCATTTATTAGTTTTTCATTCAAGAGTTTTGTGAGAAATGGAGTTCCATCATGCTCAGATTGACTTTTCAACTCATTGATTTTTTCTTCACTAGCACCAGTTTTTTGAATCAATAACTCTTCAACCTGCTTTTCGCTGCCAGTAGATAAAACACTCATTTAATTCAACCTAGCGACTTCCCGAAGTAGCACTTCCGGTGAAAGTATTATTGGGTGATGTAGGGCCTATCTGAATATTAACAGTAGGGTCAACATTATTTGAACTCAAGTATTGCCTTACCTGATTATCCGGAAAGTCTGTACTTATAGTTGGAACCACATCGACTTGCTGCTGTCTCGATGTTGGAGTTACAAATACTTTAGATGAAAGTATTACGGATAAAACAAGGCTTACAACAGCTATAATTATTAAAGTTGGTATGTCTTTTGATTTCATTGTACTGTTACCTGCCCTATTGTAAATTTGTATGGTGACTGATAGTAGGACTGTGCAGTATATGCAATTTGGTTTCCTTGGCCACCAGGCCCAGCCGTGAAGCTCATTGTTAAAACCTGAATTGGTAGTAGTGACCTATCTAAAATAGCGAAAGTGTTAGTTATGTTGGACAATGAAGTATTAAATGATCCGCTCAATGGAACTGGTGAAGGCGTACTAGTTGCAGAACCTGTAGTAGATACACTAGATGAGGCTGCTACTTTTGGACTTGAAGCAGATCCTCCTAGTACAATAAATGTGCTTCCTTGACCCAGTAACTGATTCAAATTTGTAAAATTGAGTGTCCAAGCATTTGCATCATACGATGTAGGCAAAGCATCAAGTATAATTTTTGAATTATTTCCGTCATTGTTACCCGTACCTGATGGATTTCCTCCAAGTAAGTTCTGGGGTTCACTTAAAAATGCGTTATATGACTTACTAAGATTGGTAACAGCATCTAAATCAGCATTGAGAATTTTTAAAGCTGCATTCTGCTTAGTGATCACTCTGTTCTGATATGCTCCTTGACTCAATAAACTTTTAGCTGCAAAAATAGTAAATATGAAGATGAAGATTGTAGCTCCTGTTGCAGCAAAAACTAACTGATTGGCTTTATCTACTTGTGTTCTCTTTCCTAAAATATTTTTGTCCATGATATTGTCCTTATTTCGTAAATGTACTTGCGCTAGGTATATTGGTTGGTTGATCTAATGTTGATTGGGTAACGTTCTTAGCTGGAATATGAATATTAACATTGACTCCTTTTAGATAGATTGACGGCGGCATATTCGCTGTAGCAGTATACTGTAATTTATTTGTTGTAGCTGAGCTACTGCTAGCCGTGCCCGATGAAGTTGAACCACCGCTACCCGTTAGTCCTGTAAATATGACTGAAGTGAAAAGATTTGACCCACCAGTTGTTTTCCCATCTGTAGTGTATTGTGCATATTGCAACTGATTATAGAAGACATTTCCATCTAACAATGTATCGGCAGTTCCTCCGATAGTCAGGGCACCAGTAGTGTAATTTATTGTAAATTGAGAAATAGTTATCCCCGGTGAAACAACCTGTTGAAGATATCCGAGGAGTGATGATGGATTATTTCTAGCCTTATAGAGTGCTGGCAAGGATCTTAATTGTTGCTGGATTGTTATAATTTTATTTACATCATTATTGGTTTCTAAAGAATTGCTTTTTTGATTTATCGTACTGGCTGTTGATTTAAGACTATTTTTTTGAAAAACATCAACTGTTAGATACAGCAAAATCATAGCGGCAATACATGCAGAACAGACAATAGCTGATATAAATAATACTAGCCTTTCGGTACGTTTAGCTTTAATAAATTTTAGCTTAATATCTGGTAGTAGGTTAACCTGTATCATTCACTTCTCCCAGCTAAACCTACGGCTACACTGAATTGGTTAGCTACTGCTAAAAGTTCGCTCTGTCTAGATTCAGGAAATGAAACATTGTGCCAAGCATTGCCAATTTCGACATTGAGATTAAAACGATTAGCTATACTAATGGCAAAATTAGGTATTAGTGAGGCACCTCCTGTTATTATAATTTTCTCTAGCTTCTTGCCTGCATACCTAGTCTCAAAAAACTTAATTGACTTATCGATTTCAGTATTAAGAATTTCTATAGTACTTTCGATGGCTTTACTTAATTGACCATCTAATTTAGTTGGATCAAGGCCAAATTTGAAAATAAATTGCTGAGCCTGATTATTGTCTATATTCAAGTTTTGAGCAGCTGATCTTATGATGGCTTGAGTCCCTACAGCGATTGAACGAACCAATCTTGGTGAATCATTCATGGTTATAATTAAATCAGTTCCTAGGCTTCCTATATCCAACACCAGCATAGGTGTCGTTGTGCCTGGACTTATAAGTGACCTAAGCACAGCTAAATTTTCTGGCTCAAAAGCTATAACATTTAGTCCTACTGACTCTAAACTATCTAGTTTGCTTTCAATGTATTTATCGCTAACGCTAGTTAAAAGAACTTCAATCTTTGAGCTATCTTTGGGTGAATCTCCGATTAGCGCCCAGTCAAGTTTAGACTCACCAATAGGCGTAGGAATTAAAGAATCTGCCTGGAACATTATGGTTTTTTCAAGGTCGCGTGCTGATACCTTGTCCATGTCAACTATGGTACTAAATATTTTCTTTGTTGGAAGGCCAACTACAACATTCTTGGTTGTCATTTTAGCTTGACTGCATAGGTCTAGAATTATTTGAGATATTTGAGCCTGATCTGCTTTTGCATCACTCAAAGCTATTTTAGGGTCAACTGGCACATAAGCATATTTCACTAGTGTCTTAGGATAATTACCCTGAAGCTGAACAATTCTAATAGCTGTTGTTCCTATGTCTAGCCCAAAAAAATCAGATATCCCACTCAATATACTCATATTGATAAAATTATAGCATAATCATTACTTAAATAGACAAGTTTTTTCATAAAACTGGAGGTAAACTCACTAGCTTGGTTAGGGTTCCTCTCAAATTCCCCGCTGGTGCCAACCAATCTTCAGGGCCGTAGTTAAATGTTTCAGCTGCAGTGCCGGTAGAGTTTATGTTTCCTCCTGTTCGCTGTAGATATATTGCATTTGCCATGAATGATCCATTGACTGTCA
>CAIMCP010000010.1 GCA_903839515.1 uncultured Candidatus Saccharibacteria bacterium
ATGATTTGCATTATAATTCAGAACATCATTTGGAGTACATACTCCAAAGCCATTTGGGCCAGAACCATACACACAAGCACATTTGCCACCAGAATAAACTCCTTTTAGGGCATCGCATTGTGCCTGAGTCACAACAGTGCTTGGTGGTGCACCAGGAGCTGGAGCTGGAGCAGTTGGCGTAGTAGTTCCAGGTTTTGGAGCTGGTGCTGGAGCTGGTGCTGCAGTAGGTGGAGGTACTGTTATCGCACCCTGGAACTGAGCATCACCAAATGTAAAGACTCCGCCATCACTTGCTACCATCCAATAACCTTTACCGTCCGATGTAGATGTAATCCCGACGATTGGACCATTTAGCGCTACTCCGTTCATTCCTCCCTGGTATTGTGCATTATAAGCATAAACGGCACCATTCGATGTAGTTATAAAACATCCAGATCCATCATTGTCAGCACTAATTGCTACTACATTTGTTACTCCGCCTGGATTGCCACATCCACCAGCATCACCTAATCCATAAACCTGACCATAGCTACTAATTGCAAAGTATCCATTCCCAGTTGCACTAGGAGCTATACTAACTATTGATCCATCGTATCCTGAAGGATTATATCCAAACGATGGAGCACTACCATAACCATATGTATGACCTTGATTATCTATAATCCAGTAACCGCCACCATTATGAGCTGCAATTCCCACAACTGTAGCTCCAGGAACTAAATTTGCTCCAACCCCGCCAGCGTAAACAGCATTACCAAATGCGTATACATCTCCTCTATTGCTGACTAAATAGTATCCTTTGTGATCTGAAGTAGGCGAGATTCCAACTACTGGATTGTAGCCCAGGTTTATATTACCTACTGCTGAACCACGGAATACTGCAGTTCCTTGAGAAAAAACTCCTCCATCCTTAGCAGCAACCCAATATCCATCATTAGTATTGCCAGATGATGCAATACCCACTGGAGGATAACCACTATAGGTGGAGACTGTTGCGGCACTAGATAAGAATAGTATCTTAACTCCAGCAAACGCAATAATCAGAATAAGGACTAGTCCGAGGAAAGTCCTTTTCTTATTTTCTTTAAATTTATACTTTAGACCTGTTTTTTTCTTTTTTGACTTCTTACTTATTTGTTTTTTAGCCATATTGATAATTTTCCTTTTTTATTAGTCTTACGCTTATACTATGCTTAAATTACTCAATGTCAAGAAAGTAAAAAATTACGCTCATGGCTATACGTCAATAATATGGTATAAATGCATTATGAACGAATCATATGAAACAACTTACTGTGGACTACCAGTACCTAGTGATGATGAACTGTTTGAGCTTCAATCGAAATTTATACTTAGTGAGAATTCAGCCTTCAATCCTTTTTTGACTGCAAACGAAATCATATTTAAGAATCCTGTCATAAGCGAAATCATAAGAAACGATATAGACCAATGGCAACAAAATGAATGCATTGAGGACTTAGATAACGAAGAAATAGATGAGTTTTCAATTGGTATTAGCTCTGGCTATGCATTCTTTATAGGAGTTTCAACTCTAATTGCATATTTGAGAAGTGGTGATTCAGACATAAGACAATATATAGAAGATGAAGATAATAAAAATTTTCTATCTTACATTTCTGAAAGTGAAAAAAATAGAGTCAATGAAGTCAGGGAAGGTTGGGCAATAATTGAACTCCCAGAAGAAAAAGAATGTATTGAAGATAGCTCAGATCTTGCATTCATCGATGCAGGAAATTATTCATTTGAAGCTATAAGATTCGAACAGCTATTCAATGATGAAATTGAAAATATAGAGCAAATGCTATCAGTTCAATATAAAAGTAAATGCGATGATAGAGTTATTGCTAACATAGAAGGCTTTAAGCACGGCGTAGCTAACGCAATTGAGATGTATTTACAGATTGAGGAAGAAAGAATAATTCAAAGATTTCAAGATTAGTAGATTATCATAATCATAGCTAGTATCGACTAAATATTGTATAATATTTATAATGTCTTTCGAAAAACTAAAAAACAAACCAATCCCTGGAAGCGATGAGGCTATTATATGGGCTCACAAAAAAGAAATCGATGAATTAAACAGAAGTATAAAGTTTGAAAAATTTGAAAGAAAATCCAAAAAACCATTATCTTTTATTGGCGGGGTAGTTCTTTTCTTTGGTGGTCTTGTACTGGGCGATAGTTTTCTACATCTGGGAGACGCCTCGGGAGTTCAACCAACACCAGCCCAAATAATTGAGAAAAATCTTACCCGCGTAAGTGATCTGGAAGCAAGTGGAGCTTGTCCTTCAAATCTCAGTGCCGAAGCAACCTTATTTAATTATGAAAATCGCAATAGTAGTAAAGTCGATCCAAATAATTACTATTTAGCGATGGCTAATGAATATCAGAAGGCAGAAGTCTTGTCGCAAATAAATATTATCAGCTGTACTCCTAAAAATCCAAATGCTCCCAACCTAACTCCAGATTTTAATGTTCACAAAATGCAAGAGAAACATGACTGCGCACAAAAAATAAATCAAGACATAGAGTCAACAACCGGCTTAAGCGGTGCAGAGCTTATAGCCGTTGAAAATCATAACAAGTCTGTTCAAATAATGTCTAATCTAGCTATTGAATATTCTATATCTTGTTCCTAACATTTAGCAGTACTGTAGACGTCTGGACCACCAGCAGGTCTTGACCTCTTGAGTTCATAGAAGCTCTTATCAGTAGCTAACATCGATAGGCCGTCCCAAAGACGAAGTGATTCTTCTTTATCCGGAAGATCTTGAAGTACTGGACCAAAATATCCTGTTTTAGTACCGTCTTCAAGCTCAAAAACTATCGTTGGCACGCCAATATCTTCACCAGCAACTGAGACTGCTTCTTTCATGATTACCTCGAGTTGTTTGTCGAGCTTCTCATCATCAGCAAACTTTAATAAGTCGGCCGGTAATTTCTTACGGTTTAATATCTTTTTGATCATTTCATCATCATAGTCTAGTCCCACGACAAAATGTTGTATTCCAAATTCAGTATATAAATCAAGTAAGGACGCATTTTCCTCTTCAGCAGCCAACATTACTCGAAGTACACGATGCGCACTACGAGAACTAGTTGCATATTTACTATCTGCATTATTATGAAGAGTGTCATTCTTGATAGCTAAAGAAAAAGGCTTCCACGTAATATTAATATCCCTGTCATTACTGACCATACATAACCAGCGACTTGTTATCCAACAAAATGGGCAACTAGGATCAAAATAAAAATCTACGTTCATATAATTAATTTTAAACTAAATTCTCGCAGTTGTCATTTTGACCTTCATAAAACGCCAACAGTAGCCTTAACATTATTTAGTGTTTCCATTGCAATAGGTCTAATTTTTTCTGCACCGGTCTTTAAGATTTCATCAATCTTATTAGTATCATTAAGTAGCTCAAAGTACATCTTAGACTTTTCACTAAATCTTGAAATCAATTGATGAAGTAATTCGTCTTTGGCTTCTTTCCAGCCAATGCTTTTGTTGACTATCTGGTCAGTAATTTTACTGGTCTCAGTCTCGCCGCTGATGATACTAAATATCTTATAAAAGGTAGTGTCTTTGAAAGTTTCAATCGTATGTTCCTGGTTTGAGTCGGTAACTATTTTTTTAACTGCATTATTCCAGTCATCATCAGAAGCAAAAAGAGGCACAACATTATTGTAGCTCTTACTCATCTTACGACCATCAAGACCTGGAACCTCTAGGATATTCTTTTCAATTATGTGCTCAGGCAGGGTAAAAGTACTACTGTGATATTTAGCATTAAATCTTCCGGCTATGTCTCTGGCTATTTCAACATGTTGTATCTGATCCTTACCTACGGGCACTTGATTGGCGTTAAATATTAGAATATCTGAAGCCATAAGAATTGGGTAAGTGTATAGACCCATATTAACGTCATGATCAATATCTCTTTTAGCTTCGATATTTTGATCCATAGCCGCCTTATATGCATGGGCCTTATTCATCCAACCTTTAGGCACAGTAGCATTGAGGATAGTTTCTAGTTCAAATATTTCCGGTATGTCTGACTGACGATAAAGATGATGCTTAGAACTATCTAGGCCTGCGGCAATCCAGGTAGCAGCCACAACATGAGTTAGCCTCTTTATCTCATCAGCCGACAAGCCATTGTTTAGAGCATGGTAGTCAGCTATAAAGAAAAAACTATTTAAATTATTTTCACTTCTTCTGAGTGCTGGCTCGATAACACCAAAGTAGTTACCCAGATGCGGTTGTCCAGTAGGCTTGACTCCAGTTAATATAATTTTATTTTCTTCCATATGACTTATTATCTATTAACTTGGGCGATAAATAAAGACATAGTATATTTACAAATCTAAAAGTACATAATTAGAGTAATTAAATTCTGTTTTTTATTCTGTCGGTCTCATCAACTATTTCTTGCTGCAAAATTTCTTCAAGCAAATCTTCTATAGTAACGATTCCAATAACACTCTCGTTTCGCTCAACTGGAATTAAGTGGTTGCCAGTTGTTATGAATCTTCTGAAAAGTGTATCAAGAGCAACTAGACTACCAACCGTATCTCCGGCGTGTAGATATAAATCTTTAACTTCAACAGTATCGCCATCAAAGTTAACGTCAACCAAATCCTTCATAAGAATTGTTCCATAAAAAGTTGCTAGTGATTTAGAAAAGACTGGAATTCGACTATAGCCTTTATCTTTAATTTCATCAATTTTCTTCGGAGTAAGTTTTGTATCTTGATGAAACCAGTAAGTTTTGTCTATTGGAGTCATGATGGTTTTGACCTGCTTCTCACTAAGTTTTAAGGCGCCCATCATAATTTCTACTTCGTTATCGTCAAGCTCGCTAGATTTAGTTTTAGTATGTTCACCAATTAAAATTCCAAGTTCACTTCGACTCATGAGAGCCTGTTGTTCTCCGCCTAGGATCTTGTCAAGTAAGAGTTCTAGAGGTTTTGCAAGGGGATAAGTAACTATAATCATTAGTCTCAAAATAAATACAAACTTACCCGCTAAAATAAGAGCATGTCTTATAAATATAGCCTGAGGAATAACTTCACTGAATACAACAATTAAAAGAGTAGAAATGAGACCAGATAGCCAACTACCTAGAAATCTATGAAGCACTAACGATGTAGCTGAAATTGTTGCAACATTACAAAGAAGAATACTAGCTATAGTAAGGCTTGAGTTTTTGCGTAGAGGAAGTAATTTCTTTGCATATGTGTTTCCAATTTTAGCTTTTCTCTCAAGATCAGATATATTTAGAGATAAAAGGGCAACATTAAGACCTGAACAAATAGCCGAAAAAATTAATAAAGCTAGGACTGTTAAGATTGAAATAAATATGTTCATTGGAAGTTACCAATAATTATATTCTATATAGTCAGCAATTCAAACACTTATGAGTACAGCATTAGTGCCGCAAATTTATATAAGCATTATTTAACATATCCAAAATAACACTATAAGAGTAAAATTATATATATGAAGAGATACTTTGCACTCGGGTTTCTAATATTAATTATAGTCTCTGGGATTGTAATTAATATCGGTCATAGGCCAAAGCCAGTCAATAAGATTACGTACAACGGTTCATATATTGCCCTTGGAGATTCTGTGTCTGCAGGAGATGGGCTTACAGATTATAGTGATTCAAGTGCCTGCAATAGAAGTAACCAGTCTTATCCATATCTAGTTTCTAAAGCTCAAAACCTACAACTATTTAATCTATCTTGTTCAGGAGCAACATTTGCTGAGGGAATAAATGGTCCGCAAACTATAAATCAATTAACAATTAGCTCTCAACTTAATCAGCTAAGCAGCCTAAAAAAACCAAAACTAATTACTATAACGGCTGGCGCTAATGATATAGGTTGGATTAAATTCATAACAAATTGCTACTTTAAGAGCTGTGGCAGCAGGGAAGAAACAATATTAGCAAATTCTAAAATCGCCAGTCTAGCCAATAGTTTAACCAATACTCTCAAAAAAATATCAAACCAATATAGTAACAGTCCGCCACAAGTAATAGTGACAAGCTACTACAACCCGTTTCCTGCTACTTTAACTTCGTGTAGCGACCTCACAAATTTAAATCAAACGAGTCTCAACTTTCTAAGTAGCGAAACAACAAACCTCAATTCAGAGCTGGCCTCAATATCTACCGGTTATTCATTTGTTAAGTTCCAAGGCCTAGATTTTTCAGGACATGGACTTTGTTCTAGTGATCCATGGGTTCAAGGATTAACCGACAGTGCGCCATTTCATCCAAACTCTGCTGGACAAAGCCATATTGCCAGCCAATTAGATATGACTTACTCTAAAAAATAGACTATACTAAATATAAGCATGATAGAAGTCAACAACTTAACTAAAATTTATGGCAAGAAGGATACTGCCTTTAATGCTCTTAAAGACATAACATTAAACATAGAAGACAAATCAACAGTTTCAATAATCGGTAAAAGTGGATCAGGTAAATCTACGCTGATGCATATTATGAGTGGCCTAGATGAACCAAGCTCGGGCACCGTTCTAATTGATGGAGTCGATATATTTAAGATGAAGGAAAAAAAGATTGATGCCTTCCGAGCTTCTGAAATGAGCTTTGTATTTCAATCTTTTTTCGTAGAAGGCAATGCAACCTGCTATCAGAATGTACTGCTACCACTAGAAATCGCTAAAGTTGGAATTACAAAAAGAAAAAAAATGGTCATGGAAGCACTTAAAGCCGTTGATCTAGAAGATAAAGTTAGCGCTAAGGCGTCAACTCTCTCTGGTGGTCAAAAACAAAGACTGGCAGTAGCTCGAGCAATTGTCAATAAACCAGCGATTATATTTGCCGATGAACCTACGGGAAACCTAGATAGTACTAACGGCGATAAAATAATGGACTTACTATTCGGCCTGAACAAATCTATTGGCTGTACTTTAATTATAGTCACCCATGACCCAGACATAGCCAAACAAACATCCATGAGAGTGTCTATTAAAGATGGGAAAATTGAAAACATTGAGAAAGGTCGTAAGTAATGTTATTTATCGACATCGTTAAGCGTTCTCTTCGAAACTTACTGACTTCAAAAGCTAGAACTATCCTGACTGCACTTGCTATAGCTGTTGGAACTTTTGCCCTAACTCTGACACTCGGTGCCAGTAATGGAGCTAAGGAGTATGCAAACAATATTGTTAGGTCTAACTTCGATCCTACTGAATTAATTGTTTCTAAAGATCCAAACTTATTTAGCCGCCAAGATGCCACGAAACCTCAAGTATACAATCCAAGCTTTGGATCAATATCTACGTTCGGTGGTGAGACTAGGCAAGTTCAATATTTAAATACTGCCGACATTGCAAAAATAGCGACCACTAAAGGGGTGTCATCAGTTCAACCGGCAATTACAGTAAGTCTTCAATACATAACCAGAGATGGCCAGAAAAAATATATAGGAACCTTGGCTCCATATAACTCATATCAAAAACCAGAACTTTTAGCTGGCTCAATTCCAGAGAAGATTCAAGACAATACATTGATACTTCCTCAAGGATTCCTAAGTGCACTAGGATTCTCAAGTGCAAAATCAGCAATAGGTCAAAATATTCGTCTATCAGTACAAAATCAGACAAGCCTTAATTCAATCACGACAAATCCATTGGCAGCACTTAATTCAAGCGACAATAAGTCTCAAGAATCAGTCTTTAAGGTGATAGCTGTATCAGCCACAGCATCAACTTCAATCTCTGCAGCAACCTCACTTTATCTTTATACTAATATCAATCAAGTTGAATCATTGAACAATTACATTTACTCAGGTACCTCAAGCTATCAAAAATATCTGACTGCCTACGCAAAAGTCACCGACGGAACTAATCTTACAAAATTAAACACTGCACAGTCTTTAATTAAAGGGGAAGGCTACAGTGTTCAAAGTGTCGTTGATACAGAAAAGCTAATTACTCAGTTTATCAGTGTAATTGAGGGAATAGTTACATTATTTGGACTTATTGCTATAATTGCATCTCTCTTTGGAGTAGTTAATACAATGTATATAAGTGTACTGCAAAGAACAAGAGAGATTGGACTTATGAAAGCACTAGGAATGCACAGGAAAGATATCTCTAGGCTATTTAAGATTGAAGCAGGCCTTATTGGACTTTTAGGTGGCATAATTGGATCAGCACTAGCAGTTGGTATTGGGACGGCCTTAAACCCAGCGATATCTAACAAACTAAGCCTTGGTAATAGTAACCTCCTTATTTTCAAAGCTTCACAGATACTTATTCTGATTGTTGTACTGGCTTTAATAGCCATATTCGCCGGACTATTGCCTGCCAGAAAAGCCGCAAAATTAGATCCAATAGAGGCACTTCGAACGGAGTAGTATGAAGATAGCAATAATTGGTGCAAGTGGCTATATAGGTGTAAATCTAATCAGTCAATTAATAGAAAAAACTGACCATGAGATAGTTGCTATCTCTAGGAATTCAGAGTCAATAACTTTTGATAGTCCGAGACTATCAAAACATAATGTTTCTGTTTTTGATGATAGTTTAGCAAAGTACCTAAAAGACTGTGATGTTCTTTATTATCTAGTTCATATGATGGCCCAACAAAAAATAGATTATGCCCTAGCAGAAGCCGAGGCTGCCGAAAAATTGAAAGATGCAGTCCGAGGATCAAATATAAAAAAAATAATCTTCCTAGGCGGACTTGGCGATGACAAGGATAGTTTATCTAAACATCTAGCTTCAAGGCACAGAACAGGAGAGTTATTAAGACAAAACAAATGCCAAGTTATTGAGTTTAGAGCCTCAATGGTAATCGGCAAGGGAAGTATTTCTTATGACATCATTGTAAATTTAGTTACTAAGCTACCGTTCCTAACTCTACCTAAGTGGAGTGAAACTCTAACCCAACCAATAGGCCTAAATGATGCAATAACTTATCTAATAGGGGCATTAAACATTAAAGAAACAGAAAATAGAATAGTTGAAATAGGTGGCCCAGATGTACTTAGCTATGAACAACTCATGCGCCAGTATGCCCATTGGAGAGGACTAAAAAGACTATTCATTAGACTTCCAATCATACCAATAGCAGTCTCAGCATGGTGGTTAAATCTATTTACTCCTAAAAATGAAGCTAAGGTTGGTAGGGCCATGATAGAGTCATTACAAAATAAGATGGTAGTTACAAATAAAGACGCAGAAGTATTATTCCCAGATATTCATCCAGAACATCTTATAAAAAGTTTTGTTTAACTTTCGTCTAAGGCTCCACGAAGAGCTCTTATGAGAGACTTATAGAAAAATTCAATGTGTTCATCGTATGTATTTGCGGCTATATCTTCTATCTCACCGTCATCATAAATAGTAAGGCTATTGTCTGGATGCAGTGTTATTATCCAAGAATCCTCTGTATATAGTATTGATGTACCGTCCTCAAAATCGAATACCTGACCATGCACTCCTTTGGTCAATTCGAACTTAGCTCCCATTTCATTAATATTGTACTTAATTAAGCTATCGCCGGCAGTAGTAGGTAATATAGCAACGTCGCTCAAAGAGACTCCGATTCGCTTCTCATTCATAGGCACATATTATAGTATATTTAGTATTTTTTGTCTAAACCTGCAATAAATATAAAAATAAGTTTCCTAGCTATTTATAAATATGCCCGTATTGTATAATTACTTTTAATGCAGGAGAATATTGAACTACCAAAATCCTTATTTGTTTCATTCTCAGATTATGAATACTCTATTATCAATGCCAAACCTCTCTATGCTCACGAGAAAACACTAGAGGAGATTGCTGCTGAAAAACCAATCCTAGCAGCCAACCTACTTGAGAATGAATTACTATATGGAAAGCCTATGACTCCAGATATTCAAGTAGTTAGTGACTATGGAACTATTAGCACCGAGATGGATGGCCCACAGACAGCTTTTGGTGTATTCCATAAAACAATTCATGACAATATTCTTGGGGAAATAGTAGTTAGCCCTATGGACATAGTTATATCGACTTTTAAAATTGTCAGTAAGATGAAAAAACAAGAAGAAATGCTCCTATCAGTACCTAAATTTATCATAAACCTGCCTAGGACAAATATCTAAAAAAACACTTGCACTTTAAATATTTAGGCGTACAGTAATAAATAGGTTATGCCAAAAACAAAAAAAATAGTAAAAAAAAGAGTAGTTAAAGCACCTGGAAAAAAGGCTGTTGTTAAAAAAAGTTCCCCTAAAACTACAAAAAAAACTCAAACCAGAAAAATATCAAAATCTAATAAGCAGTCATCAAATAGTAAAATCATACTAGCTATTCTAATGGCTATAGTCGTAGCTTTACTAATAGGATATATATATAATCAGCACCATAAAAAGACGACTATAGATGACTTTAAAGCAAAGCCATTTAATGTAGTTCAACCACTTGCATCACCAAACGTATCTCCGAAATCCTTATTATCTCCAACGGCAGTAAAAACGTCATATAATATTCCCACAACAAATAGTGGAACTGGAACTATTGTTATAGTTAATGCATTCGATGATCCTACAGCCGCTGCCGACCTAGCTACATTCTCAAGCCAATTTGGTCTCCCCGCCTGTACAACTGCAAATGGATGCTTTACTAAATACAATATGGTGCCTAACATTCCTACAAACTCGACTTGGGCTATAGAAGACTCACTTGATCTACAATGGGCACATGCAATAGCTCCAGGCGCTAAGATACTACTAGTTGAGGCAAAGAGTGATAGTGGGACAGATCTAATTAGTGCACTTAATTATGTAAAAACACTTCCTAATATAAGATCAGTATCCCTAAGTTGGGGTGGAAACGAATTCAACTCTGAAGTAGGATATGAGAATTCATTCATAAACAGCAGTGGAGCGACATATTTTGTAGCATCGGGCGACAGTGGACACGGTACCAGTTGGCCTTCAGTATCTGCAAATGTTATCAGCGTTGGTGGAACAACATTGACTCTTAACCCAAATGGATCATTTAAATCGGAAACTACCTGGAATGGAAGTGGTGGTGGAGTAAGTTCTTTTATCGCAGAGCCAGCTAGACAAATTGCTGCTAGAATCAGTTACGCCAATGGCCATAGAGGAACACCGGATGTATCATTCAATGCCAATCCAAACTCTGGATATCCAGTTTATGACTCAACTCCATATGGAGGCTACAGGGGTTGGTTCCAAGTCGGTGGAACAAGTGCTGGAACTCCACAGTGGGCAGCCCTTAATACACTATCAAGTGGCACTATAACAGCGAACAAAGTATACACTGATGCTACAACTATTAGACAAACATTCCTCCGAGATATAACTTCTGGCAATAATGGCTACTGCGGAACACTTTGTACTGCAGCAACTGGTTACGATTATGTAACTGGATGGGGAAGCCCCATTACAACTAGCTTTTAGGTTTGACTAACTAGTTTCGTAAAAACTACCATTCTCTGATTAAACTCATTTGTTCCATGGATAACTTTTCCTGTGCAAGTAATTAGATTAAGTCCAGGGACTCCGGCGACAATTGGTGCAAGTACTGCTGTCATATCGACGCTATCATAGGGATACACCTGACTTTTGACTACGCTGAATGTGAATACCTTTCCATCTCCACGCTGAACTTTTACTAATTCTCCTGGTTTAATGTTTTTAAGTCCGTAGAATACTCCATTAGTCTTCCAACTTGAGACATGACCATCTATTAGTGCTGCTCCGGGCTGACCAGGCAAGCTACTCTGGTTATACCAAGCAGTATCGAAGACATTGGTAGGAGTGCCAATTGCGCCCGTCTTATCTACTCCAACAGACCTCACTCTTGCAAATACATTAATACTTGGGATGATCAGATATCTTGGCATATTAGGTGCAACCTGATATTTACCAATATCATCAGTCGATGGCTTTATGGTGGCTGGAGCAGGGCTTGGCCTGCCGGCATTTGCAAGGTCTACATAATGCTGAGCTTGTTTATCATTTCTTCTGTTCGTTAAGTACTGGTTAATACTCATGCCGATTCCAAATAGTAAGATTATGGCAGCCAATCCGTATAGTAATAGTGGGATCTTTTTCTTAGAGGATTTTTTCTTCTTTTCTTTCCTGATATAATTTTCTTTTTTATTTGGAGTATGAGCGAACGGAATTAATGGAACTACAATTTCCTCATTTTTAGGCTCTACCTTAGTTTCCGGAATAATAGCTGGCAATAAAGCAATATTTCCAATTGAGTTCTCTGGTATTACTAGAGATTTTTCGGGCTCAATCTCAATTTGCTTAGATTTTTCAGTTATTTTTTTAGAGGACTTAGTCTTCGCTATATCCATTTGCTTATTTTCCGTAATCTTAATAACAAATGGTTTTTTTTCTAAATTGCTTAGCTTTTTCTTGGGCACGAAGTCCATTTGCTTAGATTTTTTATCTGAAGCATTATCTAGCGGGGTAGTATCGTTCTTTAATTCCTCTTCGCCAATATCAATATTTTTTTCATCTTCGACCATATAAAATAATTACCTAAACTCCCTACTTCTTGTATAAATAATACCATAAAGAGTATGGCCTTGGTATTGAACCGTACTATTTTCTAGATAACTTGGAAGGCCACCAATTAAATCTACCAAGTAATATGGCAATTGATGGAACTAACAATGTTCGAACGAAAAATGTATCGAGAGCTATTCCAAATGCTATAGAATAACCTATCTGCTCGACCTCACTAGAGCCTCCGACTATGGCAAGGACTACAAATGTTCCAGACAGAATAAGGCCGGCAGAAGTAACAGTAGTTCCCGTTATACCTATCGCCTTAGTAATGGCTTGCCTTAAAGTTGGAACTTTTGTTGTCTCCTCACGAATCCTATTCATAACTAGAATGTTATAGTCTTCGCCAAGTGCCATAGAAAAAACAAATAACAAGAAGGGAAGTACAAAATTAATTCCCGAACTATTTGGATTCATGTGCACAAAGACAATGTTTGCAAAGCCTAGGGATGCTAGATAAGTTAACCCGACAGTTATTACAAGATAGATTGGGGCAATTAAGCTCCTAAGTAGTATCGCAAGCAGAAGAGCTATGACAATTAGAACTAAAGGTATTATTTTTATAAGGTCATTATTAGACAGATTATCTATGTCATATGTAAAAGCGTCTTGTGAGAGTACTCCATAGGCAGATGCACCCGAACCAGCAACAACAGTCGCAAGTTGAGTTCTCATGGCAGGTATCTGACTGGCAGCCTGCGGTGTATTTGAAATACCTTTAGCAAGTACTGCATAGAATTGAATGGTGTGTCCATCGTCACTTATAAACTGATCAAGTTGTCTGTATTGAGCGTAAACGGAGCTTGGAACTTTATCATAATTAGGCTGAACGAAAGGGAGTTTACCTGGTGATCCAAGTAAAGCATATAATTTAGAAATCTGGGCTTCACTTAAGGCAGGGTTTTGTAGATCAATTGGTCCTTTAACAGTTTTATATAGTGAAGATTTGCTAATTGTGGATTGAGCATAAGTAACCAAAGACAGGTTATTCCATAGCGATTTGTCATACTTTAAAAGTAGTACCTGAGGATTATTAATTGAACTAGAGAAATGTTGGTCAATAATACTGACCGCCTTAGCTGAATCAGAACTACTCGATGGTCCGCCTGATACAAATCCACCCGTTCTCCAGCCGACTGTACCGAGAATTAATGCGCCAAAAATTAAAGTTGCAACAGCGATAGTTATCCAAGGCTTTTTTATCACCCCATCTGCGACCTTACCCCAAATCCCAAGTTTTGGATTCTTAATGTACTTTATCTTGAGTGGCCAAAATGTATATTCACCGAGGATAGATAATATTGCAGGTAGTAAAGTCAGGGCAGCTAGGAGAGTTATGGCCACTCCAATGGATAGCGATGGACCAAGTCCTCTATAGAAACCGAACTTAGCTATTAGCAAACACATGAGCGCTGCAATAACTGTTAGTCCAGAAAAAGTTATGCTTTTGCCAACTTTTGCAAGAGCCTCTATGACAGCCTCCTTTTTATCCAGTCCTCCAACCAGCTCTTCTTTGAATCTAAATATCAGGAATAATCCATAGTCTGTTCCAGCTCCAAGTATCAAAACTATCAACAGAAGTTGCGTAACAGATGAAACCTCAAGTCCAAGCTTAGTCGACTCTGCGATAACCGGACCGGCAACAATTAATGAAATAAGTGCGGGTATTAGGTTGATGAAAGGAGCAACTAAAGACCTATAAACTATGAAAAGAAGAATTATAATAAAGATTACTGTCAGAAGCTGAGTATTGTTTTTATTAGCATTATCTACACTGTCTGAGTCTGTAAGTGTTGCTAAATCTCCGCCCAAATGTATACTTAGCCCAGTTCCAGATGTATATGAATTAAACATGGATCTAATATCTTTAACAATGATTGAACCCTGTGGACCATAGGCAGCATTCGTAAATCCTATAGAAATAGTCCTAACCTTATTATCGTTAGATTGAGATTGGTTAACAATACTTACTACGCTTGGTATAGTTTTAATTTGACGTTCAAGTTTCAAAACTGCTGAAAAATCAGATGCCGTTAGTGGACCGCTTTCCCTATAGACTACAAGCTTAGCGCTAGTAGCCGTACCAACACCTAGAAATGGAGCCGCCATCTTTTGTGCCTGTTCACTAGCACTTGTTGCAGGTAAAAAAGTAGTATTATTTGAGCTTGTAACACTAGATAGTGATGGAAAATCGAAATAAGTAACCGGTATAATTATTAGCCAGAATAATACTACTAAGTACCTGAACCTGACGATAAATTTTGCAAATATTCTAAACATTATGCCTCGCTTGCCTCGGGATCTTTTTCTAAAGAATCATTTTTTTGATCAACTCTATCTTCATCAGGAGCTGTTATTGGTGCCTGATTATTAGTCTTTATTGGAAGAGTAAACCCAAACACAGAACCCTTACCAACTTGTGAGGAGAAGATTAGTCTTCCGTGTTGGTCGGTAATGACTCGCTTTACTAGGTATAGTCCTATGCCTGTTCCGTTAGGACTTTCCTTGCGAGCATTCTCAGCTCTAAAGAACTTAGTGAATAGGTGAGCTTTCTCTTCTTCTGGTACTCCGATACCTGTATCTATGACTTTGAAGATAATGTTAGTTTCATCTGAGTCTAGATATACTTCTACTACCCCATTGGGAGAATAGAAGATAGCATTGTTGATTAGGTTAAGTATAGCTTGTCTAGTTTTAGGTTCATCTATCTTTAGGGTGGGGATATTGTGTTCTGGTGGATGGTAGTTTAGTTTTACGTTACGGTCATGTGCTTGACGTTGTAGCTCTTCTATTTCTTCAGCTACTACTTTGGCTAGGTCTACGTCTGAAATCTCTAGGAAGAACTTACCAGCTGTCATACGGGAGATATTGAGCAGGTCAAAGACAAGACCTTTCATGTTTCTTGTACGAGACAAGGTCTTTTCTAAAGCGTCTTGCATCTTTTCGTTAGGTTTTCCGTAAAAGCCTTGGACAACGAGTGTTAAAAAACCATCCATGACAGCAAGTGGTGTACCTAGCTGGTGAGAGATCATTGAGATGAAGTCGTCTTTTACGGAATCCTGCTTCTTTAGCTCTTCA
>CAIMCP010000011.1 GCA_903839515.1 uncultured Candidatus Saccharibacteria bacterium
CTCTGAAATTATATCTATAGGCTCTTTGGTAGTTATAAATACCGATGAGCTTACAATTAATGTCTCTAAAGAAATGTTGGGTAGGATTGTTAATCCACTTGGTCAGGCTGTAGACGATAATGGAATTATATTAAAAGACACTCAAATGCGTGTTTTTGAGCAGGCAATTGAGTTTAAAGACAGAGAGATCTTGTCAACACAACTTGAGACTGGAGTTACTCTGGTCGATACATTATTTCCTATAGTCTATGGCCAAAGAATTGCAATCATGGGAGATGCAAAGTCTGGTAAAACGACATTTCTTTCACAACTAGCAATTAATCAGGCAAAAAAAGGAAAAGTTATAGTCTATGTTTTAATTGGAAAAAGAAAATCTGATATCGAAATTTTATTAAGTAGATTTGAAAAGGCTAAAGTCAGAAATAAAATCGTATTTGTGCTGGCGGATGTATTTGACTCGCTGCCTATGACCTACATAGCTCCATATAGTGGCTGCTCAATCGCTGAATTTTTTTGGCACTCTGGCGAAGATGTAATTATTATTTATGATGATTTGAGCTCACATGCTAAGGCTTACAGGGAGCTATCTCTAATGATGAGAAAAAATCCAGGCCGAGAAGCTTACCCTGGTGATATGTTTTACGTTCACTCATCGCTTCTCGAGAGAGCTGGAAAGTTAAAGAAAAATAATAAATCACTTACATCTTTGCCAGTATCCTTAACCCCAAACGATGATATTACAGGGTTTTTGTCAACTACTCTAATTTCTATAACCGACGGTCAGATAATTTTTGACAACAATATCATGAGACAGGGAATAAAACCTGCAATTAATGTCGGTCTTTCTGTTTCTCGTGTAGGGGGAAGAGGACAAACACCAACCGCTAGGTATATTGCCAGAATTGTCTCATCCTACCTTGCAAACTATAGGTCTACCATTGAAACTTCAAGGTTTGTTAGCGAGCAATCAAATGAGACAAAATCAATTCTTAGAATAGGGCAAAGAATTTATGATATGTTTGGACAAAAACCTGATGATCTGTATACACTAATTGAAGAACAGATAATGCTGAAGGTGGCCTTGGGAAGTGGGAATATAGACAGTCTAGATACTCAAAAACTTAAAAATACTGTCAAATTACTACCAATAAAAGAAAAGAGCGACAATAATATTGATTCAGTGGTAGAAAAATTATTAGCCAAGGAAGGTCAATAATATTATGTCTCAAAATCTTAAAAAATTAGAGAGAGATATCTTCAATACTGCAACAATTGGAAATTTAAGTTCAATCTTTGAAATAACCTCCACGATAAAGATAAATGAAACAAAAAGTAGTGTTTTTGCATCTCAAAAATTTTATATAGATTTATGGTCCTTATATCAAGAACTTTTAAATGCCGTGAAAACGGATAGTTTACCTGAAAGAAAATTCACAATCAATAAAACAATTTGCATAGTAGTTACATCTTCGGGAAGTTTCTCTGGTCCTGCCGATGACGAAATTATTAGACTTCTTGACAGTGACCCTGATACGGCGGGTAGCGACATAGCAATTATTGGCAAAAAGGGTGTTTCGATTTTAACCTCAAAAGGCCGTTCAATTATATTAGGTTTTGATTCCCCTGACATCACTAAGCCTATAGATGTTACGCCTTTATCCGAACTGATTGGTAAATATAAAAATGCCTACTGTATTTATCAAACTTTTATATCATTAGCCAATCAGAAGATTACTAAATCAAATCTTGTGCCATCGGAAAATGTTGACCATACAGAATCTAAAATTAACATCGATGATTATGTGCTCGAACCGGGTTATGGGGAAATAATGAAATATCTTGAGTCCGTTATACTTAACATTAGTCTTACTCAAATAATTTTTGAATCTAGATTAAGCGAATATGCCAACAGATTCAAGACCACCACGGTTATAAATGAAAGAGCGAAGGATGCAATTAAAATTTTGAATTTAAAATATAACCAGGCAAAAAGAAGAACTAAGGACGAAGCCTTAAGGCAGCAATTATTCCAGGGGGTAAAAAGATGACTATAGTTGGCAATGTTCAGACAATAGATGGCTTAATCGTAGATGTGATTACGACTATCGTTGAAAAGCCACCAATAAATTCAATTCTTTTGATGAATGACAATCCAGAAGTATTATTGAGGGTCATTGCTTATCAGGATAAATACCTTGCAAAGTGCATAAATCTAACTGGATCAAATAAGATTTACAGAGGTGCAAAGATAATCACTCAAAATAAGGGCCTAACTATACCGGTAGGTGATGAG
The DNA here is from genome assembly GCA_903839515.1 of uncultured Candidatus Saccharibacteria bacterium. GTDB lineage: Bacteria > Patescibacteriota > Saccharimonadia > Saccharimonadales > UBA4665 > CAIYEO01. The sequence continues at coordinate 2,294 of CAIMCP010000011.1, forward strand.
ATTATCGGTCACGTATTTGATCCACTAGGAAAATCGATTGATGTGGATGATAGTCAATTTGCTCAATCCAGTCAAGTCGACGTATTTTCTGAGATTAAGCCAGATAAAAAATATAGAAATCAAGATAATGAAATTGTTGAAACCGGCATAAAAGTTATAGACTTTTTTACACCTTTTGTTAAGGGTCGTAAAATTGGAATCATTGGTGGAGCTGGTGTCGGTAAAACTGTTTTGACTACAGAAATAATGCATAATATTGGTAATAAGAAGGATCATCTAACTTATTTTGTCGGTATTGGGGAAAGAATGAGAGAAGGGCATGAACTCTTCAATACTCTTTCAGAGAAAAAACTTCTCGACAGTACTGTTATGTATATGGGGCAGATGAATGAGAATGCTGCCCTTAGATCAATGGTAGGGCTAACGGCAGCAAGATCTGCAAGATATTTCAGGGACAAGAAAAAGAAAAATATACTGTTTTTTATTGACAACATTTATCGTCACGTACAGGCCAATAATGAACTATCTAGCATGGTAGGTGAGTTGCCGGCGGAAGGTGGCTATCAGCCTTCTATGTATTCCGATTTGAAGAAATTAATGGAACAGCTTGACTCCAATGATAACGGTGCAATAACTACTGTTCAGTCAGTTTTCATACCTTCAGACGACCTCAGCGATCCGGCTGTCGTAGAAATATCGCAACAACTCGATGCAGTCATAGTTTTGTCGAGATCAGTTTTTGAAAGTGGAATTTTGCCAGCAGTTGATTTGCTACAAACGAACTCTTCATTAATATCCGAAGAAATAGTGGGCAAAACTCACTATGATCTAGTTAATCGAGTTAAGGCAATTCTGCAGAAATATGAATCACTGAAGGGCATAATAGCGGTCATCGGAGAATCAGAGCTTTCTCAGGACGACAGGTCTGATTATCACCTTGCCCAAAAATTGATTGAATATTTTAAACAGTCAATGTTTGTTACGGAAGATTTGAGTGGTACCCCTGGTCAATACGTTTCTCGGGAGAACAACTTAAAGTCCATAGCAGAAATTATTACCTCTGAGGTAAATAATGGAATCTAAGAATGAACAGTTTCTAGAAGTAAGATTTATTTCACCCTTCGAAACATTTTTTGAAGGCCTAGCTAATTCTGTATCAGCAAAAGATATTAATGGTCCATTCGATATATTACCTGGACATGTTAATTTCGTAGGCATACTTACTAACAGCGACGTTTCTATTAAGTCCGATAAGGGGGATCGAAGTATTGGAATTAGTAAAGGGATTATTAATGTTAACAATAATAAGGTTGAAGTATTCGCAAACGTCTAGAATCTAATCAATAAGTTTTGAATCTATGAAACTAATTAATTCTTTAGGGGATAGTTCAGCTTTTATTTTATATTCAGCACCGTAATCATGGGACTTTTCTATATCTCCCGGTGTTGAAGAGTTACTGAGAAAGACTAACTTAAATGAATTAGTATCAAATCCGCTAGTTTTTAATTTATCAATAACCTCAAATCCATTAAGCTCCGGCATACTAATATCCATAATTATGAAATTTGGTTTGTTCTGTAGAGTCAATTCTACCGCACTATTACCACTATTTGCTACAACTACCTTGTATCCGGCTAGCTCAAGCTGCATTCTTAATAGATTAGAAATTGAGATATCATCCTCTGCAATTAATACTTGAAACTTATTCCTATGAGGATTATTTTGTATCGGTGTTGTGTCAGACATATATAAACCTTCTAGTTAATTATTTAATATAGAAGGCACTTTTATATTATTTTTTTTGATTATTAATTGCCTTTACGACCTGTCCGTTGTCCTTGAGATTTTCATAAAAAAGTATTTGAGATCTAGCAATATACATATTGTCTTCCGGTCCATGGATCTCGCTACCTAGTTTAACGAGTGAGAGATTTGCTTGAGAGCTAGTTTTTGGCTGTACTGATTGTTGAGCCTGCAAATAGTATATATTTGATATCTGAAGAAAGCTGTTGTCTATACTAGTTATTTTTCCAAAATATGCCTGACCATTGGTTAGAAAGACTGCTTGATATTGTTTAGAGTTTACACCACTCATTAGATTGTTCTTATTGAGCTGTTGAACAGCATAATAGCCACCGAAGAACAATACAATAATTACTAAAATACCTATAATAGGCATTAAAAATTTACTACGTTTGCGAATTGTATTTTTCTTGATTGGTGTGTGCTGTATAGAGACGTTGCTTGAATTATTTGTTTTTCGAATTGGAACTTGATTAGAGCTATCCATACTACCCCCACTTAAATTTAATTACCTCTTAGTGCATATATTGTATCCCAGGATTGATTAGTAAATCAAATAATTATTAAGTTAAAATTACGACACTGACAAAATAATAGTAATAAAAAAAACAGAATATTCAATAAAGAGTTATTTTTTGAATATTATACAGGTAGGGAAGTGTAGCAATTTTGTCATCGTTTTTTGCTTGACCATATCTGTTATAACTGATAAGATGGTTGAAGTTTGAGTTTAGGCAAGAATACTTAGCAATTGGCTTCTAGCATAAACTTAAGCCCAGTTCATATAATAATGATATTGACTTATAGTTTTGTAGCTTAAAAATTTGGTTTGAAATTAGTAAAAATGACAAACGGCAAGTGTTGGTAAATACCAATAACTAGTCAATGCAAAACGTAAAAAGTTACTCAAGCGCGCACAATGGATGCCTTGACGAAAGATACCGATGAAGGACGTAAGGAGCTGCGAAAAGCTTCGGGGAGCTGCTAACTAAGCTTTGATCCGAAGATGTCCGAATGGAGAAATCCGGTCAGAGTAATGTCTGATCACGCTTAACTGAATACATAGGTTAAGATGAGGTAACCGGGGGAACTGAAACATCTTAGTACCTCGAGGAATAGAAAGTAAACAACGATTCCGGTAGTAGTGGCGAGCGA
>CAIMCP010000012.1 GCA_903839515.1 uncultured Candidatus Saccharibacteria bacterium
AGGATTTCGGTCTAAGTTAACTTCTTCATATCCGAAACCTTTAGAACTTAAGTATTTTTTAACCATGACACAATATGCGCAGGTGTTTGTAGTGAAGATAGTTATATTTTTGACCATTTTATAGTTCCTTTTGTTTAATTTTAAAGTAGGTATTTTTATTATATATAGCGCTTGTATATTAATCAATAGCACTATATATTGTGTTTTTTACAAGATTTATGCACTACCAAGGGTTATTTAATTTTGAGAAGTGTAACATCAAAAACTAAATCCGCATTAGCAGGAATACCTGAACCTTGTGGTGGATTTGCGCCATAAGCAAGTGATGCTGGAATCAATAGTCTTCTCTCTCCACCAACTTTCATGCCAGGAATTCCCTGACTCCAACCTTTAATAACTCCGCTTAAAGGAAACGTTACTGGTTGACCGCTGTCTAAAGAGCTCTGAAAAACTGTTCCTGTGGATGCAACCGCACCGGTATAATTTACAGTTACATTACTCGAGGCAGTTGCAGCCTTACCAGTCCCAACCTTAGTGTCTTCGGTTTGAAGACTTGTGATAGAAGCTGTCGGAGTAAATCCAGCCAAGGCTTTACCTTCTAGCTTATTGGAATTGTTCATATTTGTATTGCCTCCTTTTGATTGATTACTTGGTGTAGTTGCACTTTTAGCAGCACTTGCAGTTTGAGCCGTTTGATCTTTTTGGGCCTGATTTTGCTGGTGAACTTGCCATAAAATTATAAAAGTGAAGCCAAAGCTAGTAACAAAAAATAGTACTGCTAGTGACATTGCAAATATTCTTCCAGTTAATTTAGTTTGTGCCATTCGTATTATCTCCTTCATTAATTTTCTCTTCATATTCAGCAACTGACATAAAAGTATCTGGAGTTTCTGGAAAACCAAATTCTAAATCATGGACTAGTTTATTTTTTAACTCTTTAGATAAAAATGGTACACTTGGGAGTTTATCAATATTCAGCCATTTTGGTTCATATAAATTTTGACCCATGTTATGAATTTTAGCTTCAGTGGAATCGGTAGCTAAGACTGGCTCACCACTCACATAATCAGCACGGTATATATATTGATCCCCGTAGGGTTTACTAGTTTTTTCTATATAGACTAGCTTTGGATTAGCAATCATTATACCTGTTTCTTCTCTGGTTTCACGAAGTAAAGTATGAACCGGAGTCTCGCCTGGATTAACTCCACCACCAATTAAAGTGTAATATTCATGACCAAACTTTAGTCTATGCATAACTAATAACTGACCATTTCTAACTAGAATTAATCTCGATGCAATCCTCATTAAGAATATTATATATGACTTTAGCACCAATGACTAGATAACTTTTAACTCAAATAATAAGGATTATTAATTAAGGTAAAAGGACAAGTGAATAGCAGGAAAAAAAGAGATGGGTATCTCAATGTTTCTGATCATCGTCTCAGTCCAGTTACCTATCTTTAGGCTCCCTTGCCACCACAGCGGTCGCATGTTTTAGGGAAAATCCCACCGACAGTACCTTTGCCACCACAGCGGGGGCACTTTTGTACGGTACTTTTTCCACGACACTGCGGACAGTTAAACATTCCAGATCTTCCAGATCCTTTGCACCGCGGACAGGTTGCACCGGGCATAATTTGCTCTCTTTCTGTTTTTGGATGGTTTTTGTATTACAGATGTTTATAGCAAAAAATAAATATTTGAGACGATTAAAAATTGGACAGTTGTGACTACTAGCTATAGCTAATAGGCAGAACTGTCCAACTGATATTCACTTGTCAATGAACATTCATGGGAATAAGTTAATACTCAACCATAAAAGCTTATATACTGTAACCTTTTATGACTTTTTTGTCAATATCATTATTTTAGTTTTATATCTGTTAAATTCATTGAACAACTTGAAATAATCTAAAAAAATAAAAATAAAACTTGACAAATATTATAAAAGTTAGATAATTACTATCCCTACTATATTTTTTAATATAGCTTGAAGTAGAAATACTCGCTGATTTAGTAGGAGTACCTTAAATTATTAGTCAGTACATTCATCCTTGAATTTTTATTTCTAAGCGAGTTTATAGAGCTCTTATCCCTGTGAGCTCTATCATCTCGCTTAGTAAACAAAAAATATCAACTATGAAATGGAGATGAGTGCTATACGAGAACCGAATCAAACACTGTGTAAGTAACATAGTGAACGAACAAAGGGGACGAACATGTCACTCTTCAACCGAAACAACCTCAAGCGCTATTTGCTTGGACTGTCCATGTCATTGATTGTCTTCATCCCAACCATTGGAATGTCGAACAACGCAAGCGCAGCGACCAACACACCGTCTGTCTCAGCTGCTTTGCATCGCGATGCTGTGAATGTTACCTCCCGGGTGGCAAACGCTACATCGATTGCATCTCAGTTGAATGGCAGTAGTCAATATAGCGATTCTAGTCCAGTACCTAATGTCAATTTGTCGACATCTGGCGCTGTATCTGCGATCGCGAACGATGGAACGTCAATCGGTATGAAGTTGCCCAATAGCGCCAAAAACATGCAAAATGTCAATGGCGTCATGGTGACTGACCCGACTGCATCAGCTGTTGCGACCGTGACCCCCCAATCGGGAGGCTATCAAGTCGCTGAACAGCTGAGTGGACCAAGTGCGCCGACTTCCTATTCGTACAAGCTCAATCTCCCAACTGGCTACAAGCCAATGATTGAGACAAACGGATTTGGTGGTTCGATCGTAGCACTTTCCAACGCCGGTAAAGGAGTTGCACTAGATAAGACCAACACAATCGGATTCATTAATCCGGCGTGGGCTGTCGATGCTAACGGTAATTCCGTACCGACAAGTTACATGGTTAGTGGAAAAACAGTCATCCAGACTGTTGACACTTCAGCTGTGACTGCATGGCCCGTGGTTGCTGACCCAAGCGTTTCGTTCGGGTGGGTAATCTATGTTCACTGGTCTCACAAAGAGGTGCAGAACATTCTAATCCAAGCATTTTTCGCTGGAATTGGGACTGCTGCAGCTCTTGCCTGTGATTTCATATCCGTCGGCCTTCTGATTCCGGTGTGCACTTTCCTATTTGCAGCCTCTACTTATGCTGTAATTTCTCAGTTCAATACTGCGTACAACCGTGGCGGTGGACTGGTCTGGGAATTTGCCTACAACGGATCCCCAGTAGGATTTATGTATGTTGGGAACGACTGGTCATGAACAAGCAATGGATTCTACGGAGACTCTTCACACTCGTGTCGATTGGCTTGGGCGTGTACTATGCGGCACTCTCTCAGAGAATGCATCATGTGCCTTGGATCGCTGTAATCATCACCCTGGTGATGCTTTCTGCGTCCTACCATTTCATCTTCCGAGACAAGAAGAATCGGCCATTCTGGCGCAACAACAAGTCTTAAAGACAACAACGCCAGATAGCGCTCAATCACCCAGCGACTCCTAACTTCTAGGTAATTAATCCTCACGGAAAGATTTAATAGAACAGGATCGCACCGTACTGACTTACCTCCTCTTCAAGGCAATGAAGGAAGTCCAAGAAATTCTTGGCAAGGTGTGAGTGTGCGATTGAGTACAGAATTGATTGTAGGAATTTATTCCTCTCTTTTCTGACTCAATCCACACTCCACCTAATTACACTTTTTGTATTTTATTTATTTTTTAAACCCTCATTAGAAATAAATTAAGTTCAAAATATACTAGACTCGCTCAGCTCCAAGACTCTCATTTGCCTTGTTGGCTACTTGGTTTAGTAAATCTGATACTAGATCTGTAGTCAGTGTTCTATCATATGCAGAAATTATTAGTCTTAGGGTTATTTGCTTGTGGCCTTCGTCATTTTCTTTTTGGAAAATATCTACCAAGTTTAGATGGAAGAAAGTATCTTCGGGCTTATTCTGGCTCAATTCATCCCATATAAATTCAAATAAAGTTGAGTAGTTCATTGAATAATCGACTCTTAAACAAATATCCTGATTAATCTTTGGAAACTTAGGTAGTGGTACATATTTTGAAATATTTTGCTTATTATTAAACAGATTAAGATCAATCTCAAAACCAGCACTAAAGTTAGGTAATTTAAATGCTTTAATCACGCTTTGTTTGAATTCTCCGACTATTCCGAGGACCTCATTATTCTCTAAAGACAAAACTGCTGCACTTCTATTTACTTCGTAAGGCGCAATCATCTGAGATAACCTAGTATTATCTTGAATTTTTTCAGTCATGGTACCCAGTGGCACAAGTCTTACTTCAAGATTATTTTCTTTTATCGTGTGACTTAAGTATTTCTTGGACTGATAATATGCAGCACCATCGTATTTTCTTTTAGCCGTTTTGTTGTCAGCCGCAAATAAGAATGACATTGTTCTATATTCGACTGGTAATTTTTCATCGTCCAAATCTAAACTGTTATGACTTTTTCCTATCTCAAAAATAGCAAATTCGTTATCTTCAGTTACGCCCTGATTAGATCGTATATTTGAATATACTACGTCGAGTAGACTTGGAGTTAAACTCAGCCTATAGTACTGAAGATCTGGACTTAATGCATTGGCTATCTGTAGGCACATTTTCGAATCTTGTTTAGCTTTGCTTAGTAAGTCACCGTGAACAAATGTGCTTGAAATCATCTCATTAGCACCTGCGCTGGATAGAGATTTACGTAGCGAGGAGTTAATTTCAAGCTGAATATTTTTAACTGCGGGACTAATCTTGCGTGTTGGTAATTCTCTTTTTAGTTTGAAGTATCCAAACAATCTACCAATTTCTTCAACTAAATCTTCCTTAATTTCAATGTCTGTTCTCCAAAAAGGAGGAGTAACACTTAATTCGTCTGAATTCGCATCAACTATAAATTCAACATTATTTAGGATTCTAGACATATCTTCCTTGGTTAAACTTGTGCCGAGTCTTTGGTTAACAAAATCAGGATTGAAGGTAATACTAAGCATGTCTTTATTCGTATGCGAATCATCAACTACTGACGAGCTTTGAATTCCTCCTGAGATATCTTCCATTAGCTTTATTGCTCTTAGAGTTATAGCCATATTTTGTTTTGGACTTTGACCTTTTGTAAATCTCGTAACGGCATCACTGAATATTCCATGCTCCATTGAACTTCTACGAATCTTATACATATCAAAAGTTGCACATTCTAGAATAATATTTTTTGTACTTTCATCTACTTCTGTACTTGATCCACCCATTATTCCCGCAAGCCCAATAGCCTGGGTATCTGTAGCAATAACAATATCAGAGTGCTTAAGTTGAATTACTTTACCGCTAAGTAGTGATAATTTTTCATCCTTATTGGCTTTTCTAACGACTAAAGTGGTCGATTCATCGCTTTCACAAAGGGCTTTAACTTTATCATAATCATAGGCATGCATGGGCTGTCCAGTAAGAATCATCATGTAATTAGTAGCATCAACAATATTATTAATTGGTCGGATGCCGACTCTCATAAGATAGCTCTGAACCATTGTTGGACTTGGCATAATATTGACGTTCTCTATAGAAACGGCAACAAATCTTGGGACCAAATCTTGAATCTGATTATCTACATTAATTTTCAAATTTTCATTTTTTGGTAATGGTATATTTGGCACTTCACGGTACCAATCTGGAGATTCAAAGACTTGATCCTGAATTCCACTAATTTCCCTAGCAATTCCAAGTATTCCAAAGCAATCTGGACGGTGCGTAAACATCTTATTTTCTAGCTCTATAATACAGTCATCAAGTTTATAAACATCTGAAAATGATGAGCCAGGTTGCACGCGCATATCTACATCTAAAAGACCCTCGTGACTTTCAGAGAAAGCAAGCTCCTTGGGGCTGGCTAACATGCCGTTAGA
>CAIMCP010000013.1 GCA_903839515.1 uncultured Candidatus Saccharibacteria bacterium
CGTGATTCAATAAAGTCCCTGCTCAATAGGTTTAGAAAGGTGCATACCGGAAGTGTCCGCCGGTTTGTCCCGGAAGCACTAGATGCTGGTGCCGAAGGTAGTGGTGGCGTTGCCGATGTGGCAGGATACCTTGCTTCTAAAATGTTACAAGTAGAAAGGAGCGCAATATGACTAAGATTGGCATTGGCCTACCCGGACAAAGCATTGCAAACGTGAGGTCTGCGGCAGAAGCCGCAGCTCCTTACGCCTACGATAGTTTCTCTGTGTATGGTGACTTGGGTGATTTGCCGCCATATGCTGTTTTGCATGCCGTTGCAGACGTTCTAAAGGGCTCAGAAATTCGATCTATCGGGCCGATGGGTGTCCCGGTTGGTATGCAACATGCTGAAGTAATAGGCATGCACGCCTTGGCGCTCGAAGAGCAACTACCGAATCAATCATATGTAGGGTTGGTTCGAGGAGCTTTCTTGGAATCTATAGGAGAAAAATCTGCCACACTAGCTACTCTTGAAGCGACCGCATCCGATCTGCGTAATCGATTTCAAGAAAAGAGTGAGCATATCCCAATCTATATCGGTGGGTTTGGACAAAGATTATTGGGTCTTGCAGGTAATCTAGCTGTAGACGGCGTAAAGCTGGGTGGAAGCACTAATCCTCTACTGGCTGAAAAAGCGAGGCAAACAATTAACAATCCTTACGTAAAAGTAGTTCTGGGGGCTGTCTCGGTAATTGATACCGATAGGAAAAAAGCACGCCAACTTGCCCGTAGAGAAGTTGCCAAGTATTTAGATGTTGTCGGGTCGTTAGATACAACACTAGGTCCGGACGAACTGGCTTCACTGGTTAACTTCACAGAAAGGTTTCGATTGGGAGATCCACAAGCAAGTGATGCTATTTCAGATTCACTGCTTGATATGTTTTCAATTGCCGGCACGCCAGAAGATGCTATTGAAGCAGTTTCCAAAATGAATGGGCTAGTTGACCGTTTTGAATTCGGTACACCCCATGGTCTGCGCGATCGTGCGAGTGCCATACAATATATAGGTGAATCAATCGTTAATGAGATAGGAGAATAATATGAAATACTACCTGTTTGATTTAGAAATTGAGACCATAGGTGATCCAAAAACATTTAACTGCTCGCACAAAGTCGGCGATGGTTTAATTGTTAAAGGTGAAAACATAATGTTTAAACCAGGAACTAAGCAGTTTTCCCACTATGCTTTAGCAAGCCTAATGCCTTATGTGGCTGCTAAACAAAGAGCTTCTGAAGAATCGGATTTTATGTACTTTGAGTCCGAAATTGCTTGCCCCGACCCTAAATGTAGTGCATTGTTTCGATTCAAACGTTTAAAAAAGCAGGTCTATAGATATGAACCAATTGAGAAATAGGATTCGAACCTACTCACCATTGTTATTTAACTTCTGGTCTATATTAAAATAAGCACGCAAATGTGCTTATTTGTGAGAGAGGTATTCAATGTAACAGATCGAGGGACCTAGGTCGGTCACCTTAGGTGCTGCACTTGGCTGGGGATGAGGGATTCGAACCAACAATAATATACTACCATCGATTTTCGCGACTCGCTCTATATTAGCTTACAATTCACCCCCGTCAAAATGATTTTAATAGTTGAAAAATATCTTTTGTTGACTACTAGATATACGTGCCTTATTCCCTGAGGGGACTATGATTTGTGGATCGGTGTGTCCAAAATCTAGATTCTGTATGACAGGAATGGTTTTAGAGTATTCTCTAATTGTTTTTAATATTATTTGATTTTGTTCAGTGGTATAGTCAATTTTTTCTTGAAGAGTTTTTTGTTTGTCTGAGTTCCATGCTTTAGGGCGTCCAACAAAGACTGCATTAAATTTGTCCAGCCAGCCACGTTCACCAAAACCGTACAGTAAATACGCTAAGATCCAAGGATCTGGAATCTCTTCTGAAGTTTCTAAATACAAAACACAGTTTTCTAGTTCTTCATCTTTTGGTAAATATTTACCTACTGTAAATTGTGCAATGAGTGATTCAACGCATCCGCCCCAAAGCACGCCTTCGACATCTGTCTTGCCATCCCAGAACCAGCCTCTATTTGGCTCCATCATCCTTTTATTCTTCAGATTATCTTTATCTGCCCATTCTAGACCTTCATCGTTATATTCTGTTGAACATATAACCTCGTATTCACCAATATCAAAAAGAGCGTGATTTATAGATTCAATAGTCTGGGGTATCATTCCTTGTTGAAAAGCAAACTGAGTCATGATAGCACCACCATAATACGATGGTATGCCAAGACTCCATAAATAGTTGTGAAGATGCGTGTTGTCGCTAAAACCAAAAAAAGGTTTAGGATTTTTAAGCAGTACTTTTGGATCGAGAAGTTTTATCAATTTAATTTGATCGAAACCCCCAATAGATGTGAAGACGGCTTTGTTATTTGGGTCTGAGAATGCAGCCAAAATATCTTTAGCGCGGTCTTCGAGTGAAGAGTTCATTTGTCTTGTTGTATGGTATTCAATGGGTTTGAGGCCAAAATGCTCCCTTAGTCTATCTATCCCTAATTCATAGACCCACGGGAATATACCCGGTAATCCAGCAGATGGAGATATAACGGCAACTTGATCGCCCTTCTTTAATTTTGGAAGTGTAATAAACTGTTTCATTAAAATATACTATGCAAAGCGATTACTTTTGGTGCAAGTCTTGGCTGGGGATGAGGGATTCGAACCCCCGAATGCCAGTACCAAAAACTGGTGCCTTACCGCTTGGCCAATCCCCAATAACAGACTAATTTTATCCTAAATTACCCCGTCTTACAACTCAAAGCATATAAGATTTGTAATATGTTGTAAATATGTTGTTATATGCTCTCTTATAGGGTAGAGTTATATATATGAAATCGAGGTTACTCCGGACTCCAAATAAATACATAATGCCTCTAAACGTAAATACCTTGAGAGGCAATTTGTTCTTTAAAAAACATAAATCTTTATCCAATAAACATATATTATATATTCCAGACCTGCAGTCTAATATCAATTTAAATTATAATATAATTCAATCACTATCAAATTATGGTTCAGTTACTTCAGTCGACCTCCCGGGAATTGGTGGAATGGAGAGCTTCTACAAAATTGATAGAAAACCTACAATTGAACATTATGCAGATTACCTATCATCACTTATAAGGCTAAGATATAAAAATAAAAAAATAATATTATCAGGACAAGGATTCGGATTAATAGTTATAACTTCGATGCTACAGAAGTATCCTATCATTGCTGAACAAACAAAATTAATCGTATCAATCAATGGTGTAGCTAGATTTGATGATTATATAGCTGATAGAAGAACGAGGATCATGTATTCAGCACTCGGAAGTATCAACTTCCTATCGAACTTGATCACCTCGTTAGGGTTGAAAAATTATTTCCTCGAAATAGGATATTCTAGCAAATTCAAAAAAAATGATATTTCGAAAGAACTAATATCTAGTGATAGTAGATTTCTGAATAAATCATTGCATAAAAACGATTTAGCTACACATTTATTTCTGCTTAAGGAAATATCAAAATTCGATAACTGTAATAACAGACGTTTGGACATTCCGCTATGGAACATTATTCTAAAAGATACAATGATTGATAAAAAAGTTAATGAACAGCATATGAAGATTATCTTTAAAAAATATTATCAGTCTTCGCCCAAAATTAGCCATTATGACTTATTTATTTCAAATGATAAATTGATATCTTTAATATTTAATTCTAAGTTAAAAAAACTACTCTTAAGGAAGAGATAATCGTTAGAATTTTAGTGTTATTGTAATATTTGATATTCATGAGATAATAAAGTTATGTTTAACTTTATTCGCAACAAAAAAGATAACGAAATAAATGTAAATATTTCTAATAAAAATGTAGTTAGAGTTATATTAATTATACTGATATCCTACGTAATCTTACTTGCTCTAAGAAAATCATTTTACCCAATAAAACTAATTATAATCTCAATCTTTTTAACTCTTGCAATTAATAACCCAGTACATAGACTGTCTAATCTTATGCCCGGTAGGTTGAAAGGCAACAGAGTCTTTGGAACAGTGACATCCCTTATAATTGTACTTGCGTTACTATCTATATTTATTGCCAGTATCGTTCCCCCACTCGTTAAGCAGACAAGTAATTTTATTAAAGTTGCTCCAGGACTAGTTCAAGACCTTCATAATCAGAATAGTAGTATCGGGAGAGTCATCAACCATTATCACTTGGTTGGCACTGTTGACAATATATCTAGTCATCTCGCGAGTCGAATAAATTCATTCTCGGGCAAGTCTTTCTCCACTATTACCGATGTAACTTCCAGTATATTTGCAGTGGTGTCGGTTTTAGTTCTAACATTTATGATGCTTATTGAAGGACCAAAATGGTTAAAATTTGCTCATAATTTACTTGATGAAAGAAGGCAAAGAATTGCAGCTAGAATTAGCAATGAAATGTATGATGTGATTAAAGGCTATGTAAACGGCCAGGTTCTAATGGCTGCTATAGCTGCGGTCATTATTGTTATTCCACTATTCATACTCAACGTAAGTTATCCAATCGCCTTAATGGTGATTGTATTCATCTGTGCCTTGATACCTTTGGTTGGTCATACCCTAGGGGCTGTAATCATAACTACTGTCGCCCTTTTTAACTCACCATTAATCGCATTAATTGTCTTAGCATATTACATACTTTATATGCAAATTGAGGCTTATGTAATTCAGCCTAAAATACAATCATCAAAGACTAATCTGACTCCTTTAATGGTATTTGCATCACTGTTAATAGGACTAAGCCTGGATGGTTTAATCGGAGGTCTCATGGCTATTCCAATCGCAGGGTGTCTAAAAGTACTAATAGAAGAGTATTTAAGAACCCATGGGTATGCTTCTCAGGTTAAGTCAGTGGAAACCAAAGACTAGATTCGCCAACGTCCCTAAGCCCAATCCCCTGTTTTTCTAATAACAATCGAGAATTATCAGCTTTTTCCCATTCCTTGTTTGTTCGATAAATAGATCGTTCTTTGATAAGGTCCGATTGGTCTTTCGAAAGATTTATCTTTCTAACGATATTAATGCCAAAAATTGAATTTATAAAATGTCCAAAATTTTCCACAATTTCCATATCTTCTTTGCTGATTGAGTTCAGATTTCCTAGGTAACTTGCTAAATCATGTAGGGTTGAGAGTGCTCTTGGCGTATTTAGATTATCTGCCATATAGTCGAGAATCGTTTTTCTAGACTTTTTAATCTTGGCTCTTAGTTCGCCGCTATTGATCTCGTTACCAGTAGCAGAATATATCCATGAAAAATCTCTTATTAGGTTTTTAAGGGAAGAAAAAGCACCATTCATAAGTTCATATGTAAATTGGGATTGATTAATATAATTGGATTGAATAACCAGAAGACGTAATGCATCTAATGGTAGATTTCTTGATTCAAGATCTTCTAATGTTATTCCATTGCCGAGGCTTTTAGATATTTTCTTGCCATCAACACTTACATGGTTTGTATGAAACCATATATTTGCCAGTGGCTTGTTATTAACTGCTTCAGACTGAGCGATTTCATTGGTGTGATGAACCGGAATGTGATCTATGCCACCGGCATGAATGTCCATAGTTGGGCCTAAATATTTAAGTGCCATTGCTGAACATTCAATATGCCAACCAGGAAAGCCTTTGCCCCATGGACTATCCCATTCCATATCTCTTTTTCCTTCAGATGGGCTAAACTTCCATAAAGCAAAATCAATTTGACGATGTTTTTCTGGATTAATTTCGACTCTAGCACCCTCGACTTGATCTTCAAGATTAAGTCTTGCTAATTTGATATATTGAGGAAACTTAGCAACGTCGAAATAGACACCATCACTTGTTTTATAGGTAAGCTTATTATCTTCTAGTTTTTTAATAAAATCTATTTGTTCCTGAATGTGCTCAGTAGCTTTTGGCATGAAATCGGGGGTAGATATATTAAGTCTAGTAAGGCCTTCTACGAAGTAATCAGTATATGACTTAGCTATCGACCATGCATCTTTATTTTCTTTTACAGCCTGTTTAACTAACTTATCTTCTCCTTGATCAGCATCACTAACTAAGTGTCCAACATCGGTTATATTAAGTACCCATTTAGTCTTATAGCCCAGTGCCTGAAGACTTCTGACTAGTAAATCATACCTAATGAATGTAAACCAATTTCCAATATGAGGATAATCATAAACTGTAGGTCCACAAGTATAAATCGTAACTTCCGGTTCATTGATTGGCTTCAGGATGTCTATTTGTCGTGACAATGTATTATATAACTTCATATTAATTTACGCTTTCTAGTAATTTTTTCGTTACATCTATTATTTTATTCTTAAGTTCGGCTAAGTCTTTAACATCTTCTATCTTAAAGCCGCTTGCATACTTGTGTCCACCACCGCCGAAAGTTTCGGCAACTTTATCTGCAACTGCATGTCCGTAGTTACATCGAAGTTTTCCAGTAACTCTTCCGTTCTTATATGTTTTAAGCGCTATAGCTATATTCACATCTTCAACTTGCCTCATTTCCTCTATTACAAGCATAGAGGGATTGTATTCTTGTGAGTATTTTTCAATTTCGTTCCAAGGTATAACTATTAATGCAATCTTACCAGCATCGTAGTATTCTATCCTTTTTATGAGCTCGCCTTTATACTCTAAAATTCTCTGAGATTTTTTCATGAGTTCACGACGTTTATTTTCAAGATCAGCCATTATAACTCCACCTCCTACAAGCTCAGATACTATATAGATACTTCTTGCGCTTGTAGCTTCGCTTGTTAGGCCCAAGGAATCTGACATTATTGAAGAAACAATCATATTTTTTGCAGATAGATTTAAAGGCCATTCAAGCGTCTGTGACAGCTCATAAATTAATTCTCCGGTAGATACCACCTTCTTATTACATATTACGCTAGCACCCTCTATATTGGCTTCAGTAACGTGATGATCGAGTACAATAAGGGGCTTCGAATTAACAATTGGTCTTTTTCCGCTTCTATTCAAGTTCTCAAGTAAGCTCTCAGTACTTGTGTCAACTATTATTGTGCAGTCAAAATCGTTAGGGACTTCATTAGTGACTCTGTCCCAACCAGGTAAATACTTAAGATAGCTGGGCATATCTACACTACAAAAAAGTATTGGTTCCTTACCTAGATCACCAATTATTTGCTCTAGTGCAAGTGCGCTGCTTAAGCTATCCCCATCTGGGTTATCGGCCTGAATAATCAGGATTTTCATAGATTCTGAAATAATCTTATCTATAATATCTGCTTCTTCGTATCTGCTCATAGTAATGTTCTTCCGTCCATGGCCCTACCAAGAGTTATTTGATCGGCGTACTCAAGGTCAACACCAATTGGTAGGCCTCGGGCCAATCTAGTTATTTTAACTTTTCTATCTCCTATAGCCTGATTTATATACAAAGCAGTTGATTCGCCCTCTACGCTAGCATTAGTAGCAAGAATCACCTCATCCACGTTATCTTTATCTATTCTATCTACTAATTCATCAATATGTAGCTGTTCTGGGCCAATTCCATCAATGGGAGACACTAATCCTCCGAGGACATGATATGTTCCGGTGTAATTCCCGATTCTCTCTATAGCAAGTAAGTCAAATGGTGACGATACTACAGCTACAGTTTTTTTGTCTCGATTTGGATCACTATATAGTGGCGAAGCATCCTGACTACTATCTATAAGTGCAAATGTTATTGGACAAAATTTGATTGAGCTATGAATTTTATTTAATGAATTTATTATTCTATCAGATTTAGCTTTATTATTCTGTACTAGATAATATGCATATCTCTCAGCAGTTCTAGGACCTACACCAGGCAATCCTTCTAATGAATAGATAAGTTCAGTAAGGGCCCTAGGTAATACACTCATTTTAAATTTTTAAAGTCCTAGATCACCAAGTGCACCCATAAAAGGTTGCATCTTTTCAGCCGCAATTTTTTGAGATTCAGTTAATGCTTCTTTGACAGCTTCCTCTAACCATCTTTCTAATACGCCAATATCTTCAAGGTCAACTGACTCTGGATCAATAGAAATATGCTTTAGTTTTTGTTCTGCAGTAATCTCTACTTTAACTGCACCATCGCCACGTTCTATAGTAATTACTTGCTTTTGGAGTTCCTTTTGAACCTTCTTGATTTTCATTAACATCTTAGCCTGATCAAATCTACTCATATTATTTCTCCTTATCTTTCAACCATTGTAGCAAATTATCGCTAAAATATTAACTAGGGTAATGTCGATAGTAGCTTTTAGTCCCATTAGAGTTAGGCCAAGCTACAAAATAGCTTCTTGTTTGATAGGCGAAGACTGCAAGAACTGCAATTGAAAGTATTGTTAGTCCTACATAACGAGGGATTGGATTTTTTGGAAATACTCTAAACCACATATCAATTATGTGCGCTAGCCCAGAAGCTATAATCAAATATGTAGAAGGAAGTATAACAATCATACTTACAGGACCGTTCAAGGCATAAAGTATTGAACCCAATATAAAAGCTATAATTATAATCTTTGAGTAATCATTCTTCCAGTTCTTAATAAGTTTGTATCCACCTATGATAAACATAGCACTAGAAAAGTAGTCCAGTAATGGAACGGTTCCCAGCCAAATCATTGGACTATAGGGCATTTTGATGAATAAGTTATATGGTATTTCTGCGAATAATTTAACCGAAGTTAGTAAATTAGGACTAGAACTCGGTAACCCTAGAAAATTAACAATGTTACCGGGAGTTTTAACTAGTCCGTATAGGAGAGGTATTATGAGAAGTAATCCAATCAAAGACATTACAATAATGTTTTGTCTGTTGAGTTTCTTGATCAGTGCTTTTAGGATTTTTCTCTCATAAATGATCCCGATAATAATAAACCAAATGATCCCAGGAATATAGATCAGAAAAGATAATAATAGAATCCCAAGTAAATATATTCTATTGTAGTTCATCGAGCTACGAATATAAGAATGGAACCAAAGAATGCCTAAAATTGAAATATATAAGAATGTTGGCACCGATGACCGGGATGAATGCAATAACCATGCCGAGGAAGCAAATAATACAGTGACCATTGGCGCAGTATATTTACCATATTTATGTTTTAGATGGATAAAGAAGAATATCATCAGGGGTATTGTTAATAGAACAGAAATGGCTCTGTGGCTAAAAATTGATGCTGGCGTAATTTTATTAACGCCAAACTGAAGTAAATTATACGGCTCATTTAGTCCATTATTAACTATGGTTGCTATATCTTTAGTGTTATTAACTGTTGCTATTTCAAGATAGTTCATTCCGCCAACAATACTAGATAGGCGGAAAAATAAAATAAATAATATGACCAAAATTCCAATTATGATTGGAATGGTTATCTTGTTCTTTTTGTATATATTTTTTAGGCTAATCATTAAATTGAATTATATCATTAATAATCTAACTCATGCTATCGTTGCTATGCTTAGTATCTAGTGATCTAAATTTCTGTTTTTGACGATCAAAGAATAATTCAACCTCACCAGTAGGCCCATTTCTATGTTTTTTTATGAATATATCAATTATTGATCTTCTTTCAGTTTCTGGGTTATAGTAATCCTCTCTATACAGAAAAGCCACAACGTCAGCATCTTGCTCAATCGATCCGGATTCACGAAGATCTGCTAGTTGAGGAATCTGAGGAGTTCTAGATTCTACAGATCGGCTTAACTGAGAAAGTGCAATAACTGGAACATTCAACTCTCGAGCAATACCTTTAAGGCCCCTAGAAATTTCTGAGATTTCTTGTACCCTATTGCCCTCACCGAAAGATCTACTACCACTCATCAGCTGGAGATAATCGACAATAATTAAACCCAGCGGTCTTAAGTGAGCCTCTCTCCTGGCTCGAGTCCTAAGATCGCTCACAGAAATTCCTGGCGTGTCGTCTATATAGATTGGTGCTTCAGAGAGAGTTCCCATTGCTCTACCAATTTTTTCAAAGTCAGCATCAGTTAAATTACCCGTTCTTAGATTCCATGCATCAACACCACTCTCAGTCGATAATAGTCTATCGACGAGCTGTTCTTTGCTCATTTCCAGACTAAAAAGAAGCACAGTTTCCTGTGACTGAACTGCTATGTTATGAGCAAGCCCTAGTGCAAATGCCGTTTTACCCATGCTTGGCCTAGCGGCTAGAATAAATAAATCAGACTTTTGTAGGCCTGCAAGAATATTATCCAGATCTTTAAATCCAGTAGGAACTCCTCGGATTTTATTTTTATCCTTATGCAGATCATCAAGTCTATCAAATGATTCTGCAAGTATGGTTTCTAAACTGACGACGTTTTGTTTGATGTGCTGTTGAGATACATTAAAAATATTCGTTTCAGCTTCTTCTATCAAACTTTGAAGAACTTTTGTTTCATCAAATCCAAGATCAGCAATATTCTGAGACGCTTTAATTAACCTTCTTCTAAGTGCTTTTTGAGATACTATATCAGCGTACTGCTCAATATGTGATGCAGTAGGTACATAATTAGTTAGTTCTGTTATATAGCTAGCACCACCTACCGCCTCGATGTGACCATTGTTCTTAACCTGATCTGTAATTGTCAGTACATCAATAGCATATTGCTTATTGTAAAGTTGATTTATAGCTTCATAAATTTTCTGATGCCTAGGATCATAGAAATCCTGAGATGAAATGATATCAGCAATTTTAATTAGTGAATCACTATCTATTAATATTGCACCAAGTAATGATGCTTCAGCTTCTAAATTTTGAGGTGGAACACTACCCTTAGTTTTATCCATTAATTTACCCTACGCCTGTTTCTTATCCTATTTATGATTCTAGCACCTTAGCGCCGTCAAAAATATTGCTTATGTTAGAGATATCTAGAGAATCTGTTTTAATCGAATCTTCCTTATCTTCCTTAGCTAACTCTTTTTTATATATACAATCAATCTCCACCTTGTTTCCAGTAAGCTCAGTGAAGCATTCGGAAATAATATCTTTGTTTTTTGCATCATTTATTCTTTTTTGATGGAAGGCATATCCAAAAGTCAGCTCTAGTTTATTATCTACTAGTTTCGGAGAAGCAGTCTTTAGAATGCCATATATAGTATTATTGGTCTTCTTGATCAAATTCAATAAGTCAGTCCAAATTAATTTATTAAAAGTGATATCGCTAGTTGGATTTTTTTGAGGTTTTTTAATCACCACATCATCTTTAATTTTTTCTTTGGCTACAGGTTTAGGCTTCTCAATTTTTTCCACTATGCTATCCGGTGTTTTTACTATTGGCTGTTTAGGGTGATTGACTGCCGTTGCCATAACTTTATTACCGGAGGCAGAATGATTAGCCATATATTTGTACAATGTTATTTCTAGTAATGAGTCAGGATTTGAACTCGCAGGTACCTCAATTAGGTCTCTCATGAGGCCGATGTAGTCAATTGTAGTAGAATTGCCATCTATTAAAATACTATGCCTTAAATGGGCTGATATCTCCTTAGCGACAATACTGGAACTGTAGCCATTCGAGAATAATGAATTTAGGTTAATAATTAATTCTGAACCATTACCGTCTTCTAATATTTTGATAAGTTTATTAACATTTTCGGAGGATGGGAGACCTAAGCTTTCATTAACTTTTTCTAATGTTATCTCGCCGCCTTGATTTTTTATTTGATCAAGAATACTGATACTGTCACGAAAGGATCCATCACCATGCTTAGCGATAGCTGTTATGGCATCATCAGTAATCTTAATTTTCTCTTTCTTGGCAATGCTTTTGAGATGATTTTCAAGACTTAACATATCAATTGGTCGGAAGTTATATCTCTGCGTGCGCGATACTATTGTATCTGGCAGCTTATGGCTTTCAGTTGTAGCTAGTATGAATATGACATGCTCAGGGGGTTCTTCAAGGGTTTTTAGGAGTGCATTGAATGCTTCACGAGTTAGCATATGAACTTCATCAATTATATAGACCTTATATCTACTTGACGAAGGAGCAATATTAACCTTTTCTCGTAAATCTCGAATTTCATCAATTCGTCTATTACTAGCTGCGTCAATCTCAATAATGTCAAGATGGGTGGATTGATCCGTGTATGGGAGATCGTTTACTAAATGTGCTAATATTCTAGCGACAGATGTCTTGCCCACACCTCTAGGGCCAGTAAAAAGGTAGGCATGGGAAATTTTGTTGTTCTTAATTGCATTATCTAGAGACGTAGTTATATAGTCCTGACCAATTACTTCAGAAAAATCTTTAGACCTATATTTGTTATACAACACCTGCCCCATAGTAGGAATATTATACGCTATAAGTAACTATAATTGTTGCTAATTAAAATAATTAAAGAGCAGCTTCTAATGCGGCCCACTCGGTGCCATCATCATCTTCAGGTACATTAATACTGACCTGATCGCCTGGTTTAGCTTTGAAATATGTAACTGATGCAAGTAGTACTCTATAGTTTCTATCACCAACTTCAACGAAATAGTGACCAGATTCAAGTTTAAGAGCTCCAACCAACTGTTTTCTAGGAATAGGTCCAATTTGCTTGTACAAAAATGCTCCATCATCTGCAATAGTAAGTTTTAGGATATCACCCTGAACTAATTTAGATTTACTAGCATAGTTAGCAGGAACTGGATAGGTTTTAGCATCGCTGCCAACCATATTCTGGCCATCGAATACGCCTTCAATAACCTTACCAAGTGCTACTTCTTTGGTTTTAGTTGTTGCTGAAGAGTCTTCACCTACTAAACTAAGAATTAATTCGTTAGCTGCAGCTAGGTTAGTTTCTGCTTCTTGTATAAGTGATCTAAGTCGCTTAATTTGTTTGTCTGGTACATCTGCCATGTTTGTCTCTCAAAATATTATAGTGTTTTATTTTCACACACTTAACATAAAATTATCATTTTTTTAATGTCAAGTCAAAAAATTACAATAGAACTGTGGATAACTAATGAGTTTATTAAGCTAATTCTACACCAGCACCAGCAGCTTCTAGTGTCTTTTTAGCTGCTTCAGCGTCGTCTTTTTTGGCTTTTTCTAAGATAGTCTTTGGAGCACCATCAACTAATGCCTTAGATTCACCAAGACCAAGTCCTGTGATTTCTTTAACGGCTTTAATAACTGCAACTTTTTGTGATCCAGCATCCTTTAGAATAACGTCATATTCTGACTTTTCTTCAGCTGCTGGAGCAGCGTCACCTGCAGGTGCTGCGGCCATTGCTGCCATAGGAGCTGCGGCGCTTACACCCCAGTACTCTTCTAGAAACTTAACAAACTTACTAATTTCTAGTGCGCTCATTTTATCTAATTCTGCTACTATTTTTTCGAATTCCTTAGGGATTTCTACTTTCTTGTTTTCTTCTGACATATTAATTCCTTCCTTAATACTTATTTAATTATTTATCGCATCAGCGCGGGCATTCAAGACGTTGTAAACGCCCCTAATATTACCTGCTAATACATTGACAAAACCGTTTAATGGAGCCGAAATAGTGCCAACCAATTGTGCTCGCAATTGATCCTTGGTTGGTAGTTGGGATAATGCTTTAACATCTTCTGCAGAAATGAATAGTCCATCGGATGATATTGCACCAACAAATTCAATAGTTGGATTTAGTTTAGCGAATGTAGCTAAATCTTTGGCAGGAGCAACTTCATCGCTTGGATTAAAAGCGTAAAGTAGTTGTCCTTTTATTTCACTAGTATCAATATTTTTGAATTTATCATTGCTAGCAAGAGCTTTGATTATTAATCTGTTCTTGATAACCTTGATGTTTGTGTCATTCTCTTCAGCTTGATCTCTTAGAGCCTGAATATTTTTCACTGTTGTCCCTGTATATTTAGCAACAACTGTTAACTTAGAGTCAGCTAATAGATCACTTACTTTTGAAACGATATCTTCTTTTTTCTGCCTAGTTAAAGCCATTTTTCATCCTTTTAAAATTAAAAAACTTTGGCGAACCAAAGACTTATTATTGAGTTAACATTTATTGTTGCCTCGGTAGCAAATTAAGTAATTTCTTACAGCTACTGTCTTTGGTCGATATATTTATATTAACAGGCGTAGAGCGCATTGTCAATATCATCACGTAATTATCATTGACAATTTTCGCGGCAAGAGTATTATTAGAATCGTTTGTTATAAAAGGAAAAACCCGTGAGTATTTTTGAGAAAAAAATTGAGATATATAATGAAGGCGTCGATAAAATTGTTATCGACGAATCAATGGTGCCTAGATATGAGGACTTAACAGAAAAACAAAGGAGTGATATGTTCAATAGTGGCGTAATGGAGCGCGAACTGTTATTTCGATCATTTGAGCAAAGGTTAAAAAAAATAGAACTTAGAACAGATTCTGAACAACTAGATTTAGACGACTAATTATCCTTTCATATTATTCAGTTTGTATAGAGTATATTCCTCGGCCGCTAAACGATTTAGTTCAGCGTCTTCACCTTTATTTGTGAATATCATAGCATCGGCTATTATTGGATGCCGTTCAGCTATTAAGTCGTGCATTGTTTTAGCAATCTTCCTATAGCCACTGTGTCCCTGTGGGCTTGTTCTGAGCTCAATAAAGTGAAATAGCTCACGTGCGTTCATTGTAACCTTCCAGCGCATCCTATGGCCCATTAGAGTGGCATATTGACTTTCAAGGTGATAGCCAGCTTCTTGCATTAAGCTATACAGCTTAAAGCTCAGATCAAAGCACGTTTCATATAAATCATTCAGACCAGCTTGATCAATTATCTCGGGACAATCATAACCATATCTCGGGGTAAGATCCTGCCACTCCATATCATCAACCATACGGTGTCTTTGTAAATCTCTGAAAATACCGTAGTCACATAAAATATCGAAGGAATAATGAGCTTTTTCTAAAGCTCTCCCTGGTTTATGTCTTCTATTAAGCCTTTTGCCGATATAAGCATTAAATACTTTTATTTTTTTATCGTATGTCCATGCAGATACCTCATGCCTTATTTCTTCCAATGAAAGGCTACTATTTTCATAAAGCATGTCAGAAACAAGATCAATTTCATTGGTAGGCCATATATCAGTCAATGTTACTGGTGTATTCTCCATAGAGTATGCTTTTGGTAGAACTTTTTTAGTAAGTCGCCTAAGGGCCTTGTTGGTGTTTGCTTTGTAGGCAATAATAGCTCCACCTCGATCTGGAATATCCGCTCTTTCAAGAAATGTCGGTATGGTTTTTCTTGCATTAAATAATATACTTTGGCCTGTTTTTTTAGATTCTAACAATCTGTCACTTTGTAGCCTCATAATAAGAGACTCTAAAGCTTGTCCTGATGCAAATATTCCCACTGTAGATGTTGTAGACGCAGGAAGCATTAATCTCGCAGCATCACATGCCTGAGCTCTTATAGCATTCTTCCATGCGGAATTTCTTTTATCTTTAGGCGTTTTTGAACTTTCCTGTATAAACTCAGTTAGTTTATGGACAACATTTGAATAAGTATCAAAGATTATATCGTTGATCTCAATATACTTACTTTTTACATCATCAGACAGATTTTCAGGTATGTGGTATTTATATTTACCGTGAATATCCTTTTTGTCATAATAGATATACCTAGTCGACTGTTCAAGATATGCTGCAAGTCTGCCTCTTTCGAGTTTCTTTGTAAGCAGGTTTGAAGCATTTTCAACCACTATGTGCTGGCCAACAAGCTGTTGAACAGAATCATCTCCATAGGCGGATATAACTCTTCTGAGTAAATCTTCATCCTTACCTTCAACATCCATGAACTCATCAACTAGTATTTGGCGCATATCATCTCCACGCCTAGAAAGCCTCGCCATAGCGGCTGCTATAGTCACAGGATCCAAAGCCTGAGTAAATGCATAAACATCACCTTTAGTATCAGTTACAATATCAACCAATTGCGAAACATCTTTTTTGGGTACTGGCTTATTTTCTAGTATTTCATGCGATTGTTTTTCAAATATATCATTCGCCTTAATCGATATTATCTCAGCTACTGATGAAGCAACACTTTCTTTAGTAAAATGTAAACCATCAGAATTCAATGTTTCTTGAACTAGATCCCACACTTGAATGAAAACTTTTTCCTTATCATCTACAGCATAGATTACGGGCAGGTTACGTTTTTTAGATTCTATTAGGTAACCGGCTCTAACTCTCTCTAGAAAATCTGAACTTAGGTTATCGAAACGGTCACCCTGATACCTGTCTTTGACTCTATCCATTAAAATATCAACCGATGCATCGAGAACAATGGTTAAATCTGGTTGATTGTTTCCAACCGCAAAATCAATTATCTCATTAATTTTTTCATAATCATCAATATCATTACGTGCATAATACTGGATAGCTAGAGTCGTTAAATAGCTTCTGTCTACTAGACATATAATGCCTTGATTTAAGCATTGATTAATGAAGTCTAAGGATTGACTCCTTGCAGCGTTATATAGGAGAACTTCAGTTTTAGTATTCATGGGATACCGAGGGTCTTGAGTTAGTCTACGAATCGCTCTCGCAGTAACGTCATTTTGACTATCAGGTTCTCTCATAATCTTATAGGCTAGGTTGGCTTTTTTTAATTCTTTAGCTACGAGTTCAATCTGAGTAGTTTTACCTACACCTTCAGGGCCTTCAATAACTATGTATTTACCTTTATTCATATGCAAGACCATCAATTTTTATTGGTAGAACTCTTGAGTCATGATAAGCCTTTGGAAGCATCATTTCTGGAGTCCAAGTTCTCATAACAGATTGTAAATCAGTTCCCTGTTGATATTTACCGCTAAATCCTTGGTTTCTCCCTGCCCCATAATTTCCTTCAACTTCAGCCGTCTCATGAAATACAGCTTGAGCAATTCGTTCACCAACAGGAAGAAGAACCATCTCTCTTTGATTTAAATTGAAAATTTCCAAAGTTAATCTATTGATATATCCCGGGTCAACCCAACCTGCATCGAAGCATACTGCTATGCCATTCCTAGCCCAACTTGATCGTGCTTTTAATTCGTAGGCTCCCGGAGGCATAATACCGAAGAATTCATGAGTATGGGCAAGAATACGCTCACCTGGTTTTAATGCAATTACGGGGTGATCATCGGGTATGTTCTTTAATAATTTAAATCCGTTTTGTTCACACCATTTTTTATGAGGCATAGCCTTAAATGGGCCGTCAAAATATCTTTCTACATCTTCTCTGTCTAGAGGATTATATATAATACGTTCATCCGATGCTTCGATACGATAATAATAATAGCCTAGGGTTACATCGAGACTCGCGTGAGATACATGCTCATCAATATATGGATAACATTGTATATGCCCGTCTTTTATTGCCTGTCTAATCTGTGTATTGCTATAAACTCCCATAATCCTCCAATTCCTAACTATAATACGATTGTTTAATTAGCTAGAGCAAGCATAAGCTTAATATATTTGATGTTTATTAAGACAGGTTCTTGTTTATTTAGTACAATATTTATAATACTTATGAGTAATAAATTAAAAAATTTGATTGACAGTAGCGAGCTGGGGGTAAAGTTAGTCGCTATAACTGTTGCCGCCAATGGAATTGTGATACTTTTAGGTACTCTAATAAGCTCCCATGTTTTTAACCATGGAATTAGAGTCAACAGAATATCCTTGTCACTATCGTTAATCGAAGGACTGTTACTACTATATTTTGCGAGGTTATTGTCGCGACGAAAGATTATGGCATGGTATGTCACTCTGGGAATTTATGCTTTTATTATAATCCAAAATTTATTTGGCATCATGATAAGCCACCATATACACACCAACCTAGCATTATATATTCGTAATTTTGCACTCCCTGTACTTGTATTAACTGGTCTTTTGTTGAGTAGAAAAATTTTCATCGTTAAAAGTGATATCCAAAGTTTTGCTTCATCTGTGAGGTTCATTTTACTACTTCTAGTGATTACACTCGCATATGGTACGGCGGGTTATATGCTCATGGATAATCATGACTTCCATCAAGAGATAGATTTCGTCGGTGCTTTTCAACATACAATCGACCAGTTTGGATTGTTGGGGAACAATTTAATACCATATACTCCTAGGGCTAGATTATTCGTAGATTCACTTTCTGTTGTGAGTGTTTTTGCGATATTTTTAGCAGCCACCTCATTATTTAAGCCAATTAAAGCTAAGTTAATTGATCAACACAAAAACAGATTATTAATGCATGAACTTTTGGTAAATTATCCAGCAACTAGCGAAGATTTTTTCAAGTTATGGCCACATGACAAAGATTACTATATAAATAAAAACCATAATGCTGGGCTTGCATACCATCCTAGAAACACCAGTGCTTTAGTCGTTGGAGATCCGGCTGGAGACGAGAATGAATTTCATGCTTTGCTCAGTGAGTTTGATGAACTGTGCTACGTCAATGATTGGTCTCCAGTGTTTGTACATGTTGAAGATAAATACAAACAGCTTTATGAATCATTCAAGATAGAGTTACAAAAACTAGGCGAAGAGGCTATTATTAACCTCAATCATTTCAATACTTCAGTAAAAGGCAATAAATATTTTAGAAATATAGATAAACGTTTCAAAAATGCTGGATATACATATGAAATACTCAAGGCGCCTCATACAGGACAAGTTCTATCTAGACTTAGGCATATATCTCATGATTGGCTTAAAGGGCCCGGAAGGAGTGAGAGGGGCCTAGTAATGGGGTATTTTTCCTTCGCCTATATGCAACAATGCAATATTATCGTTGCCAAGGACAATAAAGGCACGATAATGGGATTCATAAATCAGGTGCCTTCTTACGATAACCAAGAAGCTAACTATGACTTACTAAGACATGCAAAAGGCTCACTAGGCAATATAAACGACTTTTTACTTATGTCATTCATTGCCGAGTGCACAAAGCAAAACTATGAACGACTGAATCTAGGCCTCTGTCCCCTCTCAGGAATAAATAAACATCCCAATGAAGAACAAAAAGCCCTAGACAGATTGCTTAATTTTGCATATTCAAATGGCGACCGACTCTATTCATTTAGTGGTCTTCGTAGATTCAAAGCTAAATATGAACCTGAATGGTCCCCGAGATATATTGGTTACCGAGGGGGAATTATTGGTTTCAGTAAAGCAATTAATGCTCTCAACAAAAGTTGGAAAGTTATACTAAAGAGTAGATAGGTCTACAGATACACTTGGTCCCATAGATGAGGTTAAGTAAGCTGCTTTTATATAAGAACCTTTTATTGAGTTAGGTTTGTTTGATTTTATGTTTGCAAGAACAGCATCAAAGTTCGCCTTAATCTTAGTATCACCGAAACTAACTTTACCAATTCCTAAATGAACAATACCTGTTGAATCCACACGGTATTCAACCTTACCAGCTTTAGCTTGTGTAACAGCCTTAGCAACGTCAGGAGTAACAGTACCGCTCTTAGGATTTGGCATTAAACCTTTAGGTCCTAGAAGTCGAGCATACTTACCTAGTTTTGCCATCAAAACTGGAGTTGAGATAAGAACATCAAAATCTAATTTTTCTTTATCGAGTTGCTTTAAAAAGTCATCGCTTCCTACGATATCTGCACCGGCTTTTTTAGCATCAGCAGCTTGCTTATCTTCAGCAAACACGGCAACTCTAACTGATTTACCAGTACCGGAAGGCATAATGATTGAATCCCTAATATTCTGGTCTGCATGTCGTGGATCAACATTCAGATTAATGTGTAATTCAATCGTTGCATCAAACTTAGTAGTTGAAGTGTCGATTGCTAGTTTAATTGCGTCATCAATTGAATAAGACTTGTTTTTTTCAATTTTCCCAGCGATTGCCTTGTATTTCTTACCGCGTCTTTCAAGTAAGCTCCTAGTAGGCTTAACTGCTTTTTTTGGCTTATCTTCAGTTGAGGCAGTTTTCTTCTTTTCCTCTTTTTCGACTTTTTCTTCAACTTCAGCAACAGCTTTAGCGCTTCTTTTGCCAGCTTTTGCTAAAGGCTTAACTGCTTTAGTTTCAGGCTTAACAGCATCTGCTTTAATGTCTAAAACTTCTTCTACTATTTCTTCAGTAGTTTTCTTTACTTTATCTTTTGCCATTTCTATATCCTTTCGTGGTTCAAGCGACTAAATATTTATTTTAGCCTCCCACAAACTTAATTAATTATACTATTTCAACGCCCATACTTCGAGCTGTACCAGCAACCATACGCTTAACTGAATCAATGCGCTTAGTGTTCATATCATGAGCCTTAATTTCAGCGATTTCAGTAAGTTGAGCATCTGTTAGCTTTTTCTCAATCTTTTCACTATTTGGCTTTCCAGAACCTTTTTTGATTCCAAGCTTATCTCGAATAAGATCATCGGTTGGTTGCCCAACTACTCTGAATGTCATACTTCGATCATCAAAAATTGTTAAGTGAGCAGTAACTGTTACGTTACCAAGCTCTCTTGTCTGATCGTTAAATGGATTAATAAAGTCCATCATATTAACACCATATTGTCCTAGGGTGCTACCAACAGGAGGTGCAGCCGTAGCTTTACCTGCTGGGATTTTCAATTTCAAACTAGCTTTTATTTGCTTTCCTGCCATAATATGCTCCTATTATACTCTTTTAACCTGTAAACTGTCCAGTTCAACCGGTGTTTCTCGTCCAAACATATTTACAAGAACCTTTAATTTGCCTTTTGCTTGATCAATATCGTTAATACTTCCATCAAATCCTTTGAAAGGTCCATCTGTTATATTAACTACTTCACCAATCTTATAGTCTATCTTGTGCTTAGGTTCACTTCGACCCATTCGCTTCATAATTTTTTCTATTTCTTCATTTTCTACTGGTGAAGGATCAACTCCAGAACCAACGAATCCAGTAACGCTTGGTGTGTTCCTGACGATATACCATGCATCTTCACTCATCTTCATTTCAACTAATACATAGCCTTGGAAGATTTTCTTCTCAACAACTTTTCTTTTTCCATTTTTTACTTCAATCATTTTTTCTTTAGGAACTAGAATTTGAAAAATCTTATCCTTCATGTCTAATGAATCGGCACGTTGTCTAATTGATTCAGCTACTTTTTCTTCATAGCCACTATATGTATGAATTACATACCATTGTTTTGATGTATCGTATCGTTTTGTCATTGCTTTAATATCACCTTCTTAAATATTTTATCTAATCCTAGATCGACTAATGAAACTGCTATGCAGAGTATGAGAGAAAATAATACAACCGCAGTTGTAAGTTGTCTCGATTCTTTCCAATTTGGCCAAGTAACAAGTTTTAGTTCTTTAAAACTATGCTTGAAGTAACTTGGTATAAACTTTCTTCCCATCCATTTGAATGGAGCATAAATTGCCTTGAAGAAACTTCTGATTGGTTTTGGAATCTTACTCTTTTTTTGCTTCGGACTTGTTTTATTAGTTAAATCAGCTTTTGATAACTGAATTTCATTGCCCTTAGCTTTTTTTCTTGTAAGTTTAGCCACGCTTCAATCTCTCCAAATTAAAAAACCTACTATTTGTAGGTCAATATGTCAACTATATATGCTTTTTACAGATTAGTCAATCAGATTTATGACTCTGCTGGCTTTTGGTCGGGAACCAATAATTTAAATGTTGAGCCATGGTTTAAAACTGACTCAAAAGTAATTGTAGACTTTAGGATCTTTGATAGCTTCATTGCTATATATAAACCAAGTCCGGTTCCTGTAGATTTGCTTGTTCTGTAATCACCCGATCGGAAGAATTTATTAAAAACTTTAACAGAATCTGCCTTACTTATACCTATGCCAGTATCAGATACTGAAAATTCAACACCATCTTTAGTTTTTTTTGCAACTATCTCAACGCCTCCAGATTCGGTATATTTTATAGCGTTTGTGACAAAATTTTGTAAAATTTCTTTAACGTAAAGCCTTGATGAATGCAATAACTCAAGATTGGGATCAGGTTTAGCTAATATTTTTAACTTCTTTTCTTCAGCTTTGGAGGAAAATTCATTGGCTAATTCTTGAATAATTTCACTAGGATTAAATTTATCTATTTTTCCTGGATCTTTATTATTTTCCGCACGTGCAAGTGACGTGAGGTCATTTATAAGTTCGGAAAGAAAGATGATTTGCTTATGTGACTGGTCAATCTCTTTTTGTAGTTCATCGAGTGAATGCTTGTTGGTGATTGAATATAATGCATTAGATAAATTACCTTCAGCAATTGCTATAGGATTTCGGAGCTCATGTGAGACTACGCTTATAAACTCATCCCTCTCATCATCTAATGATTTTTCACGAGTTATATCTCGAAACGATATAACATACCCACCTTCCTCACGGCCATATCCCATATGAACTGGTGCAATACTAAGGTAAATATTTATACTGCTATTATCTTCGGGGTATATAAGCTTAAAATCAGTTGAGTTATATGAAACTTTTAAAGATTTTATTAATTCTTTGAGATTGTACGACTTATCATCCTTATCTAGTAAATACATAACCTTATCAATGGTCATATCTTCAATTGAGGTATTCCTGTCTAGAAGGCTAAGCGTCGATGCATTATAGTGAGTTACTTTCAAATCCTTATCAAGTGCTATGACAGCATCACTCATATTATTAATAAGTGATAGCAGTCGATCACTATCGAGAGACTTAGATTGCAGGAAAGACTTATCCAACTTATTTCATATCCGTATTAATCATAAGGATAATTATAGACTATGCTACTGAATTATTAAAAGTCCTAATCAGTAATGGATATAACGGGTGAATAGCCTTTCATCTCTCTCCTAAGAACCTTGGGGTTTTCTAGATGCAGTGAAAATTCATCCCAGAAATCACTACTGTGATTCATATGCTTTGTATGAACTAATTCATGAATAATTACATAGTCTATTAAATGCCAAGGCAGCTGCATCAAGAATATATTAAAAGTTAGTTCTTTTCTTGAGCTACAACTACCCCATCTACCTTTTAATGATCTTAGCGATACAGAACTGTAGTCGAATCCTCGCTGAGCTGCAATATCTTGAACTCTTGTAGGTATTAGCTCAATTGATTCATTTTTTAAAGCTCTTTTAGATGCTTTTATTGCTGCTTCTTGGGCTTCTTCGGAATTATTATTCATGCCAAGTGGCATATATATATTTATATAATTATCTTTAATACTAGATCTAACTTTATCTATATCTCGGTTGTAAAATAATATCCTATGATTCTTACCTATCTTTTGCTGATCACACAGTACCGATACTTTGGGTCTTTCATGATCCAGAATCCATTGTTTATTTTTTTCAATAAACTGTAGTCCAGTTGAATATGTTACCCAGAATGGAATAGTTAGCCTTACTTGGCCATCACTTTTTATTGAAAGCTTTAGACTTCTGCTTTTTTTGTTTTTATAAATACTAATCTCGCCAATATCACTAAGCGAGAAAGTTTTGTTAGGCATACTTACCTTATATTAATATTACGTCTTGAGAGATCAACTCTACCTGGAATATTATTTGGAACAAGATTAACAAGTTGAGGTTTAGAAACATTATTGGTTAAATCATGTGCTGATAAGAGCCTTAAGTCATGGAGTTTTCGAACAACTGCGTTTTTCTGGGACAAGAATGTGTGCTTACCGCTAACAACCATGTATTCCTCATTCTTACTTGGATTTTCCATTCGCTTAATGACTTCTTCAAATGTTGTCCTATCTATAGGCTTAGCATACTTATCATCAGTTTTTCTCTTATCTCGATTATGGGCTCTAAAGTATGCACTATCCATATCAATCTGAAGCCAGACAATTAATGTTTGAGCATTAACTTTCTTGGCAAGTTTCATTATTTGACGTCTACGGGCTTCTGTAGTCGCATTAGTGTCATATACAACTGTTACTCCAGCATTAAGAAATTCCTCAGTCATGTAGTTCATGAATTGTGATACGAACTGATTTTCTTGTTTTGAATAGTTGGGCTTATCAAATAGCTCGGCCCGAATCCTGTCATCTTGTATATGAGCAGCTTGTACATGGTTAGTTAGTTCACGGGCAAAAAAAGATTTTCCAGATCCTGGATAACCGTACACCATTATTAGTAAAGGACTCGAAGGCTGCAACTTACTCATATTATTTATTATTGTATAACAAATTAGAAGTTATTACAAAAACCAAAACAGAGTGATGACATTATGTATAAATTAGATTATTATCTATATATTATATTTCAACAAATATAAAGGGGAGTAGCTCAGTTGGTAGAGCACTGGTCTCCAAAACCAGGTGTCGCAGGTTCAAGTCCTGTCTCCCCTGCCAAGTATTGCAAATACTACGACATAATGTTGTAGTATTTTTTATTTATAGATTTTCCAGGGGTATACCCGTTTTTTCAGATACTTTTCGTGCCCATTCAAGTAGTTTTTCGAATTGATTATCTCTTGCAGCAAGTTCTGTTTCATATTTATCAATTCTGGAAATGAAACCATCAATACTATTAAGCAGTTTATTGTGTGA
>CAIMCP010000014.1 GCA_903839515.1 uncultured Candidatus Saccharibacteria bacterium
AAAATGCCATTAAAAAAAGGAATTAAAAATATAGGCAAAAACATAAAAGAACTCGAAGAGCATGGAACACGAAAGAGGAGCAAGAAGCAGATTGTGGCTATTGCTTTGAATGTGGCTAATCCAAATAAGAAAAAAAAAAACTGCATAAGCTATTTTAAAACAGTATGCGATAAGATGGGTATGTCTCCATGCGTGGATGAGTATAAATTCTTGCCCAATCGTAAGTTTAGAATAGACCACTACTTCCCGCAGGTTAATCTAGCTATAGAGAAAGAGGGAGGGATATTTATCTATGGAGCTCATTGTCGTCCCAGACGCTTCTTAAGCGACATGGAAAAGTATAACTTAATGACTGAGCATGGCATATCTCTGCTAAGATATCCGCCTAGTCGTATTGATTATGATCAGATTAAGCGAGTGCATGATAAGCTAAGTTTTAAGCAAAAAATCTAATGCACCAATAGCGGCAATAAACATACCACCCATTGCTAGTATAATCCTTAGATATAGAGAGGTTATTTTTGAGTCTAAATATTCTTTAAAATATTCTTTGGTTACTATTTTATCATTTACTATTTCAGCTATTGCCGTTGCCTGTTCTTCGGCTTGCTCTCTAGTAAAACCAACCTTCATCATCCTGTTAGTGTAATTTAAAGTATCAAATGGTATTGTATGACTCATGGCTTAAGTATAGCATATGACATGCTGCATTCAATAGGACATGCTGCATTCAATAGGACAATAATTAACGACCCATAAGACATGTGGCATGCCTCCATATCTATAGGTCGCGATAGTATTATAATATTTCCTAAATGAAAAGAAAAATATTCCTCCCATAATAATGAGGCTATAAACAATTATTATAAATGTTTCGTAGACTTCACTTGTATATTTATCCATTACATCACCGAGCACCAGGCGGTGTTATTAGAATCCAAATCAGTTGTTTCTCCTTCATATTGAACATCTTTTAATTCTGGTCTTTTCTTTAATTCATCTAATTTCATTTGTTTTAAAACTTTAGCAAAAGAATCAGGACTTGTTACTAATGCTCCTAAAGTTAATTCTGAGCAATATGAAGGAGACCTAAAAAGCCACGGACTTCCTTTAGCCGCTTGTTTACTATCATCTTTAAGAGTGGGCAATAGAGACCTACTATCTCCTGCTTGTAATACTTTATATGCCAATGATGCACAACTTTCGGTTCTCCAAAATTCTTCCATTTTTAATGGATTACCAACTACGCTCCAGCCTGTTATATTTCTTTTTATTGATTCAAATTTTTCTATTATAAAATCATGGTTAAAGGAATAAAAGCAAAGCAATATTTCTGGGGGTCTTTCTTCAATACGTATATCTTCTTCCAATGTGTGAAATTTATTAGGTATTGTATGCGTTATTGCTCGTAATGCTGTTAGATCTTTAGGAAATAAACTAATATAATGGTTATCATTATCTGCGCCAAGTAACTCTATAGAAACATGCCCAACTCCTTTACCGTCGTGTTCTGAATTAGCTCTTGATGCCCATACACGGACAATAGTGCGATCTAAAAATTCTTGCATATTTTATTACCTCTATTTTAAAAAAATATTTTATTGATTGAAGCCAAACCTAACGGCGTTAGCAGCCTTAAAATCCTTTCCTGTTACTACAACTACGGGAAACATACTATGCTCCACATCTAGGCCAATATTTCTTAGTTTTTCCGCTGCCCAAGTAGCACAATTATGTCCATTACGTCCAAATAAAGAATGCTCTATTGTACAATTAGCAATATCTGCATTAACATCATCAATTAATTTCTTTATTAATTGTGTAGATACTTCAAATGCCCTAATATATACATGATTAAGGAACAAAGGGTCAGATAACTTTAAAGCATCAAATGCAGTGTTTTGAATTTTTACTACGTTGCCTTCTCCTACACAAAGCTCTAATTTATTCAAAGCAATCAGCCCTGAGGGGGATAGCATTTCAATAATAATTGATGCATGTTCTGGAAATTTATAGTTTCTGCACATCAAATAAACAAATCCATTTTCTTTAGTTATAATTCGTTCTTTTTGTATCCTACTGCTTATTTTCAATAAAGAACTAGTAATAAAAAACTTACAAGAATATTCATTATCTGTTGGTAATACTTTTGGCTCTACATCAGGACTATCAGGGCAAGGACTCTTATAAACAACTAGTGGGTTTCCTGTTAAATCAATACTTAATTTTAAAGGGCATCCTAGTGCATCAAGTTCTTGTTCATAAGATTGTAATACACTAGGGTTAATAGGCGCTCTATCTTCTACTGATTGAAGATTATTATTACACAACTCAATTCTTCTTAATGGAGGTGGAGCAATAGTAACACAAGACGAGCCCTGCTGTTGTTTAATATATTGAGCAATATATTTCTTCAAAAAAGATATTATATTACAAAGACCTGTTATCTTATTAGTATTTAAAATAAGGCACTCTATTAACGGAATTCCTCTTGTTTCTAAATTAAAACTTAATGCAGATAATAAACGGTCTAGTGCTTCATCATCAAGATTAGCATTTGTTAGTATGATTTTTGTAAAATCATTTCTTTCTCTAAATAATCTACAAATCGCAACTGAAGGGGTGTCGGCGGATAGATTTATTTCACTTAAATCCAATACTTTTATTTCAGGGCATGCAGATATTGCATGATACATTCTATTAAATGATATATAGTTTATATCAAAATCATACATCAAAGAAGCATCCCATAGACCAGTATTGCTATACCAAAAAGAACCTCTAGCGTGTTCAACGCATTTATTATCAAATTCCCTAAAATTTACTTCTCCATCAACTTTAGCTTTTTCCATAATTTCATGCAGTGTATCACGTCTAAATTTATCATATACAAGAAAACGGTTATAGGATAGACGTTTTTCAAAAAGACAATAAAGTTCGGGAAGTAAAACCTTTTCAGCCCACCATTCACGAATATCCCCAGTAGCATGTTCTACTTCTCTAAGCTGATAAACTAGTGGCTCTAGTTCTTTAAGTCTGCCCTCTCGTTCAATACGAGTAAGATAATTTCCATCTTTTTCTACCATCCATTTTTTATCTTCAACACCCTCAACATATATAAGATCGCATTCGTAATATTCATCACCTTCGTTTTTAACTGCACATACATAAATTCCTTCTATTCTTCCTTTGATAAATTCACTATAACCATCTTGTGGAAATTTTCTTTGCGGGTTGTCTATCTCCTCTCCATTTTCTCGGTGTTGTCTATAATTCTCCACATGAAAAAATCCTCCTGGGAATATCAGGCTTTTACTTACTAAAAACGACCACCATGGAAGGCTAAATCTTAGAAGCGGTGCATAAGGAGTTTTTGAACGCCCTACAATCCGTCCCATTTTGAATAATTTCATATTTAATTAATCCCCTCTTTTTAAAGAACTGTAATATATATTTTTCTATGTCGATTTGCAACATAAACATGTTATAATAAGCACTCTATGGGATTATTTTAAGGATTTAAAAAGGGAGCATTTAAAATGGGTATAGCATTATTTATCGTATTTATAGGGATAATAGTAGGGTTCTTGTTTGTTTTTGCCTGCGCAGATCAAAATATTAAAAGCAGAGAAGAGATTGAGCCTCCTGCTTGCATGCCAGAGACTCCAAAAGAAATTGTTTCACCAGCTGTGAAGGCATTTAAAACCTTCATGATGAGCAAATATCATCATGAAAGAAAAGCTAAAAGCAAAGAAGCTTCGGCTTAATGCTAAATAGATGTGAAGGAAAGAAATGGCTTTTCTTCTGGCTCGTCTTTAAGAGAGCCATAAACCTCAGCCCTATATACAGAAACATTAGTGGGAGCTTCTATCCCAAGGCATACTTGCTTATTAGCAATATTCACGCTCATCACTGTGATTTTAATATCACCCACCATTACACTTTCGCCCACCTTTCTTGAAAGTTCAATCATTTTTATTTCTCCATTATTTCTTGTTTTTTTCTTGCGCCCCTTCTGTAGGTATCACTGCTTCGCCTTCTTGACTCTTTCATCACGTCTTCTATAGAAAACTTAACATTATATTTCTCTCCTAATTTTATAATCTCTTTCATCGCTGACCATGGCGGAATAGACCCATGATTTTCCCATGCTGAAAGGCTTGATTGCGTAACCTTCACGCGTTTACTCATTTCTACTTGTGTTAAATTTTCTAAAATTCTTATTCTTGCAATTTTATTGCCCAATGTATTTGCCATAGTTGCCCCCTCTTAATTATGTATTGGTTATCATTATAGACCATTTTTAAATAATTGTAAAATAGTTATTGACGATATTAAAATATGTGCTATACTGATATTACAAACAACGATAAATTGGAGAATAAAAATGACAACAGCACAAAGAACAGATGCAGACATAGTACTGGGAAGCTTACCAAGCATTGGCATGGGAAGAGGTTTTCAAGGAAGACTGAAGGATGAAGTTATGGCATTAGAAAATGATTGCCTAGCAATAAGAAAAATAGCTAATGAAATTAAAAATATTATCACTCTTGAATACGACCCTAGTGATAAAGACTATGGCGACCCAGAACCTCTTATTGATTTATGTGATATTTGGAGGGAACTAGAGTGAACAAATACTTAAAACTAATGTATAATACAGTAGAAACGGAGAACAATGTAATGGATATTAAAAACTTTGATCGTAATAAAGGACTAGGAGGCTCTGATATTCCTGCCTTACTAGGGTTGTCCAAGTGGAAAACTCCTCTTGCTCTATACCTAGAAAAAACTAATGAAACCGAAGAATCTTCAAGCTCTAAGCATGAGCATCTTCTCAATATGGGAAACATGCTTGAGCCTTATGTTATAGAATCCTTTGAAAAAGAAACAGGGGAAAAGATAACACGAAGACAAGAGCGAATCTTCCATCCTAAATATGATTTCTTATGGGCCACCATAGACGGTATGTGTGGCAACTTAGTTTTTGAAGTTAAAACCACATCTTCTTTAGTATGCGCATGGAAATATGGATTACCGCCATACGTGGAAGCACAGGTTGCATACTATTCTTATTTAACTAATTCAGATGGTGCGAAAATCATTACGCTATTTCGCGATACTGGTGAGATCAAAACTTATGATTACCAAAGAAACCTTCAAAAAGAAGAAGAGATAATAAAATATGCAGTGGATTTTTGGGACAAGGTTTGCAAAAGAACTCCGCCGCTGCCGTTTGATTATGCAGAAACTCAGCTTCTTTATAAGCATGCAGTCGTAGACAAAAAGGCGACAGCTTCTATAGAAGACATAGAGGCTGTATCAAGGATGGTGAGGCTAAAGAGCGATATAAAGCAAATGGAAACCGAGTTTGATGCCTTAAAGACTGCTATATGCATTAAGATTGGAGATGCTGCCATTTTGGAAGACTCTCTAGGCGAATGCTTAGCCACATGGAAGGAAAGAAGTGGCTCTAGGGTTTCTACAGATATTTTAAAAAAGAAATATCCGCAGATATATAGCGAATGTTTATCTAAAACAACAACAAGAACTTTTAACTTAAAAATGGGGGAAATGCAAAATGATGCCTAAAAATACTTTTAAAAAAGCCACACGAAAGAAAGCAAAGCTACGACTAGCCTTAACTGGCGTGTCTGGTTCGGGTAAAACATATAGTGCTCTTATGCTTGCTAAGGGATTGGGAGGCAAAATAGCCTGTATTGATACAGAAGCTTGCAGTGCTAGCTTATATTCTCATCTTTTAGACTTTGATGTATTAGAGCTATCCGCTCCGTACAGTCCTGAGAAGTATATAGACGCCATTACGGCAGCAGAAGATTCTGGCTATGATGTGCTTATCATAGACTCTTTAAGCGCTGCATGGGCAGGTAGCGGCGGCGTATTAGAGATGGTGGACGAGATAACACGTTCCTCTAAGTCTAAGAATAGCTATATGGCTTGGAGTACTGGCACTAAGGAGCAAGAGAAGCTAATACAAAAGATTTTAACTAGCTCCCTGCACATTATTGCCTGTATGCGCTCTAAAACAGCATATGAAATCATGGACAACGGACAGGGCAAAAAGACCCCAGTTAAAATAGGACTACAACCAATACAACGGGATAACACTGAATATGAGTTTCAAGTTGTATTTGATATTTCTAGGGACAATCATTTTTCTACAGTCTCTAAAGATCGAACAGAGCTTTTTAATGATAAGCCTTATTTAATAACGGAACAGATTGGGCAGATGCTAGTTGAATGGCTAAACAAAGGCGATGATGCTCCTAAGCCTGTTATTAGAGACGCTATAACTATTGAGCTAGTAGATAAAATTAATCTTTGTGATTCAGCTGAACAGCTAACTAAGTTGTACAAAGAAGCTTTACCCCTGATGACGTCGGAGAACGAAACTAAAGATTTAATCAGGGCATGTGGTGCGAGAAAACAAGAGATAATAAAAAATGGAGAAATATAATATGAATAAAATACTGAAACCGGGACGTTATGCTTTTATAATAACACGCTGCGACGTGGATCATATCAGCAATGCTGGGAATAAAAGCATAAAACTTGGGCTTGCTATAGAGCAAGATGGAGAGCAGCATTTTTGCTGGGAATACATCACTAAAAAGCATAATCCTGTTACTGGCAAGCCTTATGAGTTTGCAGAGAAGAAGCTTAACTCTCTTCTGTTTGTTATAGGCAAGCCAGAGCTAATGGGGAAAGAACTCACAAATCAAGACTTACTTGGGTCAACTGGTTTTGTAATTATAAAAACAGAAACAAGCCCTACTTATGGGAGCTCTAATAAAGTGGACAGGTTTGTACCTGAAAAGACATTGGTGGACACTCCAGCAGCCTCTAATGAGGATGCTTGTTGTCTTCCATTCTAGTTAAATATATAGGTTTGCAAATATTTTAATATTGCTATTGACAATATCGGAATATATGCTAAACTAATAATAGGAACACTGATATATAGCTCATAAACTCTACATGGTTAAATTTTCTTAGAGTATGTTTCTGTACGATTGCTTGTCAGACCCCATGGTTATATAAAGGGCGAGACCTGCATTAATTCGCGTTAACACAGGTCTCTAATCATAACACCTATATAGAAGGCAATTATGACTGATTACAGTTTAAATAAATTACTAGAAACAAGCAATAATAGAAAAAAAGGAGCTAACCCATTAACAATTAGAAAAATGCTGCAAGACTTATTGCATCAAGAAAGAATTGAGAAAATAGAAGTTACACAAACTAGTTATACCATATCCGAGCTTGCACAAAAGCTATCGATAAGTATAGAGGAGCTAATAAAATTTAGAACCTTTATTAATACTTACTCTCCTAGCAAAACAACAAATGATGATATTTCTTATGAAATAATAAGGCTCTATTGCAATACAAAGTTTAATTAATAAACAAGCTGTTCGGAAATCCCGAATAGCCATATAAATGCAAATAATAAGAGGAAATTAAAATGAATAAAATATTACTTTATATATCGTTATCTTTATTGTGCCCATCTTTCGCATATGCTATGTCTCATACTACATATTCTGATGGAACATTTGGCACTACACAAGAATATGGAGATATTTCTCATACTGAATACTCAGATGGCGCTTTTAGCAGCACATATAACTACGGGGATAATTCGCATACTGAATATTCTGATGGGTCTTCAAGCGATAGTATGTATATTAATTAAAACGATATCTTACGAGAGTAACCAAATGAGTGGGTGCAATTTGTACCCTCCCTTTAGTTTTATAAAAATCCTTAGATGTCGTTCCATGTATGAGCAACCGGTGTCATTTTGATACCAGTTATAAAAGCTGCATCTACACTGTAGATGTAGTTTTTTTAATACTACATTATAAAATTGCTACCTCAGAAGGCGCAAATTGATATCTCTGAGGGCGCAATTTTTTGCAAATGTGGCGTAAATTAGATTTGATGCGGGTTCTGGTGAGGTGAATAGGGCGCAAGCCTTGTTATTATTGAAGTGCGTGAATGGATCACGCAAATTGCGTGAACGGATCACGCAAAATTGTAAAAACATCATGCAGGCCAGCATGGACGCGGTTAAGCGTAGTTAATTACATTTGGTTTCAGTTGGTTTCAGTAAACCTTAATTATTTTCATATTGATTCATACCATTTCAATACGTTTCAAATGATTTCAAACTGCTCAACTATTGCACAATGTCAATACTGTCAGTGCGAGCTTTAGCTATTCTGAAAACTACACAGACTTATCCATAAAAATAGTGGATAAGTATTTTAAAGCAATCTATTGCTTTATGTATTGTAGTTTGTACAATGTTTAACATGATACAACCAAAATTATCTTTCCACGATATAGCAAAATTTATAGGCATAACTAATGCCGCAGTTCATAGCAAACTTAAACATAAAAAAATTGAATATTTCCGATTAGGAAAGAGATCAAATTATTTGAATCATAGCGGAGCAAGAGAGCTATTTAATATAAAAATTAAACCAACCGTGATTGCTTTTGAATTAGTAAAGGGCGGAGTTGGTAAAACCAGCTTATCGTTTCATTGTGGTGTAAGGGCAAGCCTTTACGGCTTAAAGTGTTTAATGATAGACCTAGACCAGCAAGCAAATCTAACTAGATCATTTGGTATAAATAATAACAACTTACCTACAATGATTGATCTAATTAAAAACCAATTGGCTTTAAAAGATAATGTGATAAAGGTTGCTGATGGTATAGATCTATTACCCAGTAAATTTGAAAATGCTATGCTCAATACTATTTTGCTAATAAATAATTTACCATTAGATAAAGTATTTAAAGAGCAAATAGAACCATTAAAGAACAATTATGACTTAATTTTAATTGATTGTCCTCCAGATTTGGGAGCTACAGTAACGGCAGCAGCCCTATCCTCGGACTTGATTCTTGCACCCATAGAGCCTGATAAGTTTAGTATTTCTGGGTTAGAGTTAACTCTTAACGAAATTAGTGGCATATCATCTACGTATGGTAAAACAATACCAGTTAAGATAATTCTTAATAAGTTTAATACTAAGACCAATCTCTCCCACCAAACTCTATCTAGTCTTTTTAGTAATGATAAAACCAAGGATTTACTACTAAGAAATTTTATCACTTGCAGCCAAGATTTTCCAAATGCTTTTGATAGTTGCATATCGCTATTTGATACAATTAAAAAATCTACTGCTAAAAATGATATTGACTTATTAGTAAGAGAATTAATTGAAATTCTTAAGATACCATAATAATTTATGCCAAGTTTTGATGAATTTAAATCTAAAAAAGCATTCCAACCATGGGATGATTCTATTTTACAACTCGTCGACAATGAACCAACTCTTCCACAAAATACCCCAGAGCTTAAAAAAACATTAAGATCATGGGATAAAGATATCCTTGAACAGTTAAAAATCATTAAGCCTACAAGCGAACAATCTAGAGACACATCTAAAGATAAACTGGCAACAAACTGGCAACAAACCGGTAACAAACTGGTAACAATTCCGACACAACTCCGACACAACTCCGACACAACTCCGACACAACCCCGACACAATTCCGACACGCAACCCGACACAACCCCGACACAATTCCGACACATAAATATCCCAGTAGAAATGCTATCTGGGCATTCTAAGGCAATAATTTTATATCTTTATAAGCAATGTAAAATAAATAGAAAATGTGATGTTTTAGTATCATCTGAAAGTATTGCTGCTTCTACCAATATTGTAATGGGATCTATCACAACTACATTAAAAAGGTTGCAACATAGTGGGCATATCAAAATAATACGAGCAAAATCAGGGGCTGGAGCTTGGCGCTTAATACGACTTAACGACAGTATTTATAAAGAAATTTTAGCAAATGAATTCCGACACAATTCCGACACACAACCCGACACAAATCTCCCTATTAGTAGTAGTTATAATATACTAACTACTAACAACACTACATGCCCTGTGGATAACTTATCCAAAGAATGGAAGGCTATAAACTTTGAATCTTTAAAACATATTGGATTTTCAGAGGATCAGCTTTTACAACTCTACGAAAATAAGCTAAACACTCCTGAAGCCATACAAAAATCAATAAATCATTTAGCTTTTGGACTAGGGAACGTTGATAGAACCAAGGCATATAAAGACCCACTGCACGTTTTAATGGGTGTTCTGAGAAAAGGAAAGGAATGGGATGAGCTTGGGTATCGTTCACCAACTGCTGAGCCTTTAAAGCCCATTGCTGAGCAAGAAGAAACTAAGCAAGAAGCTGCTGAGCGTGAAAGAAGCGAAGAATTGTTTAATCGGCAATATTTCAAATGGTTTACTGAGCTTAGCAACGACGAGCTTAAGCAACTGTTTCCTGACTACGACCTTTCTTCCAACGCTAACCAGCGGTTTTATTACTTCGAAGGCACTTGCCGAGCTTCATGTGCTGAAGTGTTTAGGAAGACGAAATGGATGGAGATTTACAATAACATTTCCCATTAGGGTAAATCTATGGGTAAAATACACGGCTTAAAGCCAAGCTAGCACCCCTAGAATCGACGATCTCACATTGACCAAGGCCCTAGTAGCTCCCCACCCCTTAAAGTGGCTTAAAATCAATTTATGTGGCTCTTTTAAATTTACGGGTGATGCTTTGCTCAAGACGTTTTATTTTGTTTGCTTTCGCTAATTTTAAAAAGCTATTCACATCAATGTTTAAAGTTTCTGCTATCTTACAAACTACTTCAGGCTTTGGAATTTCATTATAAACCTCTAT
The DNA here is from genome assembly GCA_903839515.1 of uncultured Candidatus Saccharibacteria bacterium. Taxonomy (GTDB): domain Bacteria; phylum Patescibacteriota; class Saccharimonadia; order Saccharimonadales; family UBA4665; genus CAIYEO01. The sequence goes on from CAIMCP010000014.1 coordinate 10,804, forward strand.
TCTGGTAATGTAAGCAGGAGATAATTCACTGCACTTGCTGCTTATACTGCCTAAGGCTTTTAAAAACTCTTTGACCGTTAATCCCCTAGCCTTCCTGTACTTGCGTAACGTTTCACCAAAGAGCTTATTCTTAATCCCAGCATGTTTCATAATACAAACTAACTACAACTAATTCTTAAAAAACAATTAAAACTAACAACTACTAATTCTTAAACCATTCTTAATTCCAATGAAAGGGGAGGGGGATAGTTAGTAGTAGTATTTTTATTAGTATTGTTATTACTTATTATAGCGAGTCCCTGTGGGGGCCTACCTAGGCCCTGTGTGGCACTAGTCCCTGTGAGGGCCAGCTTTGCAGCTAGCATCTTGTTTTTATTATCTTTTATGGTATATTTGTTACGTTCGCCACGGTGGTTTAGTTTTTCTATGATTTTTAAGTCGTAGAGATATTTTGTTGCACGCTTAACCGTGTTTTTGCTCAAATGGGATTTCTTGCATAGGGTGGAGATAGACGGGCAGCACAAATTACTTAGAGAATTCCTAAATGAGCACAACCAATAAAAAACCAACTGAGCGTGTGGATCGTCTATACGACCCATACTTTCGTTGAACACTATCGTGAAGCTATTATTTTCAGACATTTTTCCTCCTTAAAGTTATTATTTATAATAAAAAATCCAATAGAAATTGGTGGCAAAGTCATTGCATAGGGAGTGAGAGGAATTAGGTATTGAATCTGCGATATAAGGCAAACTTAATGGCGAGACAAGTGTATCATTCCAAAATGATATAAACATCGTGCTAATTTCCTTAATACCCTTTGAGATTTATAATATGTACTGGCATATGGAACAGGTACAAAGAGGAGGTACCAACCCGTGGAATCCTTTCCACATTTATGAATGACAACGTTAATCACCCACATACCAGCACATATTATAAATCTACATGCACGCGTAATTATACCATACTACTTAAAAAATAAAAGCTTTATTAACATATAATTAAATCATTGTTTTTTATATTGTTTATTATAATATTTTATGATAAAGTTATTTGGTCGTTAACTAACAATCACGGAGTGTAAAATGAAAGAGAAAATAAAGAAAATTGCCCCTAAAAAGAAAAAGAAGGCTGCTGTAAAGAAAACAAAAGCCAAGAAATAATTGTGGTATAATGGTAAGACTATTACCAGCACTATCCATTTATTTTAACCTCCTTTTATTTTTTTTGGGTAGTGCTGCTAATATGCGAGCTAAGGATGCTGTATGGCCAAACAAAGATTGACGGCTCAAGAAAAACTGTTTTGTGATAACTACCTAGTAACTACAGACGTAAGGAAAGCCTCTACTGCTGCAGGCTACAACCCCTCTAACTACACCATCTTACCTAAATTTCATGTTAAAGAATATCTGAAAGAACGAAGAACCCAGCTTAATAACGCCATAGGTCTCGACTTCTGGTGGAAAACAAAGAGATTGACTACTATCGTTGAATCTGTTATGGGCAATGGGGACGACCCAAGTAAGGTAGATTTACAGTACGCTAATCTTGCTATAAATGCCATTGTTGAGCTAAATAAGATGCAAGGACACCACGCACCGGATAAATCTATTGTGATGAACCTAGAGCATGATGAGCAGTTAAAAGTTATAAACCAAATGACCATGGAATTAGTTAAGAAAAAAGAAGAAGAGATGCAAAGGATGGATAAACAGGATAGTGCAAATGATTAACAATACTTGTTCGCTTTGTAAGGGAAGGGGAATGGTGGCGACCAATATGGGAACGCTCACTAAATGCCCTGTATGTGCAACTAAGATAAGGGAGTACGATGAGATGTCGAAGAATCTTATCCACATAATTGACCAACATGTGGCAGATAAAGAACCGGAAGTAAAAGAAAAGTGGCAAAAGGAAGTGCAGAAAAAACACAATAAGCCCAAATGGAAGAAGGGAAATGGGAAAGGCAAAGAAGACTACTAAACTTAAAAAAAGGAAACGCTATACGCCATGGAATGTAGAGAAGTTACCTGCTCCTATGAAGGTGATATCGTCCAAACGACTGCTGAGGCGAAATCAAGCTTACTAGCAGACTTAATCACTTTCACGCAAATATTTTATAAGCTCAGAACTGGCAGAGACTTCGCTATATCTCATCCTATAGGCCGAGAATCTCATTATAAAATAATAAGCAGAGCTTTGAATCGTGTCTTTCATGGCAAGTGCAACAAGCTGATAATCAACGTGCCTCCTCGTTATGGCAAGACCACCATGCTAATGAACTTCGTAGCTTGGAGCTTAGCGCGCTATTCTGATAGCAACTTCCTGTACGTGAGTTTAAGCCATGAATTGGCATCGCTTGCCACGGCTGAGATACGTAATATCATCACATCACCCTACTACAAGAAGATGTTTAATGTGAGCCTAAAAGAGGACTCACAAGCAAAGGATGCCTTTATAACTACTAGTGGAGGTTCTGTAACGGCTGTAGGAAGTGGCGGTACTATAACGGGACGCGGAGCTGGTCTTCGCGGCGTTGATAGGTTTGGCGGGATTATCTGCATCGATGATATTATAAAGCCCTCTGAGGCTGGGTCTGACATTATCCGTAATGGGATAAATGATTGGTTTTATAACACATTGTTGTCAAGGCGTAATGCAGGCGAGAAGACGCCTATAGTCTTCATAGGTCAACGCACCCATGAAGATGACTTGGCAGGCCACCTACTACAACAAGATGGCTGGGATAGCGTTATATTGCCTGCAATAGACCCGGCAGATAATGCTATATGCCCAGAACTAATGAGCCTGCAAGATTTAAAGAAACTAAGAAACTTGCAGCCCTACGTATTTAACAGCCAATATCAGCAAAACCCCACTCCTCCCGGTGGTTCTCTATTTAAAGCTGAAAACTTCCCAATATTAGACAAAGAACCAGAAATACTAATGACTTTCCTTACAGTTGACACTGCTGAGACCAGCAAAGAGATTAATGACGCCACTGTATTTAGCTTATGGGGAATATACAAGATAGAGTATTTTGGCAGAGATACATCCCTGTATGGATTACATTGGCTTAACTGCGTTGAAATCTTTGTAGAGCCTAAAGACTTGCAAGGCGAGTTCATGCAGTTCTATGCCGCAGCATCTAAATTTAAACTCCCCTCTTTCGTATGTATTGAAAAGAAAAGCACTGGAGTTACTCTAGTTAGCGTGCTTAGTTCTATCCAAGGGCTAAATATTGTTGCCGTGGAAAGAACATCCAAGTCCGGGTCGAAAACAGACCGCCATATCTCTATGCAGCAATATATTAATAACAAGCTTATCTCCCTTCCCTATGGAGCTCCTCATAATAAGATGTGCATTGATCATATGGTTAAGATAAACGCTGCTGGCTCTCAAAGGAGATCAGATATCGCAGACAGTGTTTTTGATGCTGTAAGGATGGTGTTTCAGGAAAAGACTGCGTTGCATTTTATAGCCAACACTGCTGATAGGCAGGAGTATGCTAAAAAGATAATACGCACACAAGGAGTCGTTAATAGCGACAGGGCAAGTGTATGGGAATAAATATGGAGAAAAGAAATGAAAAAGAAAAAAAGCATCGAAGGGAAAGAGGGAATAAAGGAAATTATTGCTAAGAAATCTGCTAAAAAGCCAGTAGAAAAACCGGCAAAGAAGAAGAAAGAAGAAAAGATAGTAATGCCAGTGGTTAAGTCATCTGAGGTGGAAGATGATGAAGATGAAAAAGCTCCAAGTAAAGCGGATCGCGTATCACAATACACAATGGATGGGAAATACATTAGAACCTTTCCATCGATTAATGATGCAGTGGCCGCAATGGAGATAAGCCGCAAAACAATATTAGATTATATTACTGGGAAGCGTTATCAAACGGGCGGTTATTTATGGGGATACGAGAGCGATAGGATGGATAGCAAAAGAATAGGGAGATAACAAATGGAAGCGCAAAAAAGAGTATACGATGCAGGATTATTTGATATAGCTGGCTTTGATGGACAGTACAAGATCACCAAGGACGGTAGGGTTTGGAGCTGCAACAAAGATGAGTGGCTGCTATCAAGAAAGAGATGCTATTCCCATGAATATTATGCGAAAGTTAATGGTTGTATTGGGATAGATAGGCAAGATTTCCTTTGTGTGAGAATGCTTAAAGATAATAAATGGAAGAGTTACAATATCCATACTTTAATGGCTAAAACATTTTTAGAAAATAAACATGGATATAAATATGTGCACCACTTAGACTTTAATAGAACAAATAACAAGCTTGAAAACTTAATGTGGGTGGGAAAGCCCATCACTAAGAAAAAGAAGTTGTTTGTAAAGAAACCTAGGATATGGGGCGAGCAATAATTTAGTTATTTGCTTCAAGATTCTTTATAAAGTCATCCACACCACCATCAGCACCGCAGCTGAAGCAGTGGTATTTTTGGCTAGATGGAATCACCATAAAAGATTCCGTTAATTCTTTATGGAATGGACATAGTCCCATATAAAAATCATTATGAAATTTATTTTTCTTAAGTAGTTTTAACTTAACATGCGCCCCAATAACTTCTACTATGTCTTTTGTTGTGCTATTCACAGTCTTTGTCTTTTTTTTGAAACAAAGAGATATTAACCACATCAATCGAATGATTGCTTTTATTTGTTGTGAACACTATTCCAAACTTATATTTTGTATTTGCTTCTAGGCCATAACAGTCTATAACATCTACTAGTAATACTGCTATTTTTTTTTCTAGTTGTAGTTGTAGTTCAGATTTATATCCTGTATTGGATTCATTCATTTTTTTATCAAAAACATTCATTAACTTATCTAAAGATTCCATATTCTCATGCATCTTACACCCAAGCTCATGAAAAGCAGAGGTAACAAGATTAAGAATTTTATCAAATTGTTCATTGTTATTGTCCATTGATGAGTCTCCATTTAATTTATTAACAATAAAAGTTCAGAATACTGAACATCAAGGTTTAATTATACGATAATCTTTTGAGTTTTAAAAGCTATCTAATATGCCAAATAATTCCTGGTCCATTAGGATTAATGCTAGGCATATAAGGATTAGGCCTAGGCTCAAAAGGATTTGGCACATGACTATCATATGGCGGCATAGGCATAGGTAGGTAGGTAGCCTGGTCGATGTCCAGGGGGCGGCGGTATATAGTCAAAATTATAAGCCAAAGCCGGTAAGCACAAATTCACAAGTAACAATCCTGTTATTATTTTACATTTCATTAGAGACCTCCATGTTAAAAGAACCCCGCCCTAAGAAGAGCGGGGATTAAGAAACTTTATGTCCATATAACTATATCAATATCAGCTTTTTTGTCGGATTTTTGTCCTCCAAAATCCAACATAGCAAAGGCGGGTGAACATAAACATATACCCAATAACGCTACAACCATTTTACATTTTACACTTTTACTACCTTTCTTACTAATCATACTAATACCCTCCATGATAGATTCATGTTTACATAATTGCCTTCCTCCTTTTGTATAGGACTATTTTAAGTAAGCCATAATAGCAATAATAATCCCAGCAAGTGCTGTGTTAATAGCTCCAAGACATATGATAATGTCTCGCTTAACTATTGCTATTGAGATTTCTAAATCTTTCTTAGTAGATACTTTTAAGTCTTCAATATCTTTCTTGGTAGATACTTTTAAGTCTTCAATATCTTTCTTGGTAGATACTTTTAAGTCTTCAATATCTTTCTTAGTAGATACTTTTAAGTCTTCAATATCTTTCTTGGTGGCTAAATTATTTAATAAATGTTCGTCTTTTGCTTTTTCAAATTTAACAAAAGCATTTATTTTCTTTTCGGAAACATTTGCCTCTTTCAAATCTTTTGCTAATTCAAAGATATCGTAAGCTATTGAATGTGTCATGGTTCACCTCTTATTTGAACTTGATACCACTATTATAGCACATTATTTAAACATTAAGCTTTTCTAGTGTGTATCAGTAGTCCAATGCGGGCATCCCCGTAAAGATAATATCTGAACTCTTATATCATCAGCTTTTGGTAATCGAGCTCTCAGTGCCGTTAAGGCAAGAGTTTCATATTTCTGACCAGTAAGCTGGGTTTGTGGACCAACATATAATAATTGATGTGCCCCAACGCTTTCTAGCACAAGATAATCCATAATTCTTATATCTTTTGGATCAGAAAATGGTCGATTCCGTGTAAACAGATCGGTTCTAAGATATATTTTATTAGGTTTTTGTGCAGATTCATAAGTAGCCGTTACTAGTTGAAACCGCTCACGATGCTCGTTATCAATAATTATTACTCCTTCTGCAAGTTTTGTAGTGCGCTCATTATATTCTGCTCTTCGCGCTGTAATGACGCTTCTATGATGTGATGCTAACTCACGACAAAGAGTTATGATGGTTATAATACCAAGCATAGTACATGCTACACCAAGCCCACCAATTATTAGTATAGAGCTAAAGGTTGCTATTATTGAAACACAAACCATTAATATCGAAAATATAATAATAATAGCAGTTCTTTTACGCTCCTTTTTGTGCTGCTGTTTTTTAGTTAGCTGCATATTTATCTCCTCTTAAATTTATATTAAACAAGCTTTTGGAGATGTAAGTATAGCACCTTATTTAAAAAGCAAGAGAAGTAAAGTAATCTTTGAAGATAAGTACCCAATGCCTAGATAAATAATGATAAACATTATTATAAATGATATGTCGAAAAGATGTTTTTTAAAACTCACCACACTACTATAGTTTGCACTAATAAATAAGACAATAATATATCCACTATAAACAATATAATTGAAATATAGCCGAATATACTTGTTCGTCTTCTTAGTGAAAAGATGGCGTTTTGAAGATCGGAAACGCTATTGGCGTCTATGATTTTAAATTGTGATTGTTCGAATTTGATAAGGGTGTCTATAGCTGACTTAGAAAGTTTAGTTTTTCCTAAGTCCTTTGCGAGATCAGAGACGTGGTAATCCATTTGTATTACTCCCTATATTGTTTGTTTAACTGTTTAAGTATAGTATAATACATTGTAGAAATCAATTTATATATCCATGATTGATATGCGCAATTAGTGATTAAACAAAACGGAGTTTGTTATGCCATCATCATTTGAAAAAAAGGAAAAAGATAAGCTTACCCGTATTTCTGACAATATAAGCCGCAGTATGAAAGAAAATACTGGTAATATTGAGAGATACAATCATTCTCGTGAATTTATTTTTAAATCCACTCTATCCACCAAGAATCGCAATTCGCTTGCGGCTCTTAATATGCCGGTTCTCGAGTTTAACATCTCAGAAGCCTTTCTAAGCAGGTTAAGGGGAGAATTTGCAGAGAATGAGCCGGGCATAATGGTAACTATTGCTGATGACGTTAAGAACACACCAGAATTAGAGCAAACAAGAGAATTAATCGAAGGTCATCTACGCTATATATTTGAAGAAGCCAAACAAAACGGTGTGCAAACAAGTATATTCGATGAAGTGGTAAGTGGTGGCTTTAGTGTGGCTAAAGTATTTGCTGAATATGATGAAGGCAAAACATTTAGACAGAAAATAGTATGGAAGAAATGCTATGACTCCACTCTTACTGGCTTTGATGTGTTGGCTCGTGAAGCATCCAAGAAAGATAGCGACTATTGTTTTGAGCTTTATCCATATCCCAAAGAAAGATTTGAAGAAATCTTTGATCGTAAAATAGGGGACGTTACGTTTTCTAAATCTCAAGATAAGTTTAGTTGGTATTATAAGATTGGCGATGAAGAAATAGTGATGGTGGCTGATTATTATGAAAAGAAAAAGATCAAAACAAAGATTGTAGAATTATCTGATGGTAACGTAATAAACAAAAAAGAATATGAAAAGTTAGTTGAAGAAATAAGCATGTTTTCTTTAGAAGCTCCTCCTGTTATCGTTCAAGAACGAGAGTATGAAGAAGACAAAATCATGCGTTATCAGCTTATCGGAGACACTATTTTAACCGAAGAATCAATTGATAATATGAATATGCTTGGTACAGTCTTCTTTGATGGAAACTCCACTGTTTTAAATGATGGTGGTTCTAGGACTGAGCTCGTAACTCGTCCATATCTTATAAACTGTCTTGGAGCGCAAAAGCTCTATAATAACTTAGGTATAGCTTTAGCAGATGAATGCCAATCATTAAGTAAGCATAAGATTTTAATTGCTGAAGAGTCTATATCTCCTAATTATGAAGACCATATTACTCAGCCTCAAAAATACGATACATTAGTTTATCGTGCTTTTTATAATAATGACCCGTCTAAACCGAATCCCCCGCCAATACAAATGGCACGTTCAGCCTTTCCGCCTGAAATGTTCGCATTATTTCAATATATCCCCACCATCTTTCAGAACATTTTAGGTTCTTACGATGCATCGCTTGGAATCAATAATAACCAGTTATCTGGTGTGGCTATTCTGCAAGGGTCGATTCATTCTAGTTATACGGCTAAGCCATTTATAAATAAATATATACTCAGTTTGAATCGAATTGCAGAAATAATATTAGATATGATCCCTAAGGTGTATGTGAATGAAATGAGTCTGCCTGTTATTAATAAAGAAGGTGAGAACAAATACCAGAGAGTTAATGGAGAGGGGCAGCCTTCTCTTAAATACGATCCATCTTCATTTAAAATAAAGGTGAGTGCAGGACCTGGATTTGCAGCGCAGCAATCTCAAGCTATGATGCAGTTAATACAATTAAGCCAAGCCATGCCTATATTTGCGCAGTTTATGAATACTAAGGGCTTACGTATATTAGTAGATAATTTAAATATTAAAGGCGCTGACTTACTTAAATTAATGGCTGAAGAGTTCATGCAGGAGCTAGAGCAACAAAAGCAGATGGCAATGAAGGCTCAGCAAGAGCAGCAAGGACAGCCTAATCCTATGATGCTACGAGAGCAAAATAAACAAGCAGAAATTCAAATGAATGCTCATAAAAATGAGATTCAGGCGCAAATCGATGCTAGTAAGCTTGCTTTAGAGCAAGAGAATCTACAGCTTAAACGTGCTGAATTAGCTGGCAAAGTAGAGACTGAACAGGGTTATATGGCTTTAGAGCAAGAAAAATTAGATGCTGAAAGAGCAAGCAAGATAATTTCGCATACCGTGGCTGAAATTGAACGCGAACACAAACGAGACATGGACCACATAGACAGGCATCATGCTGCTATTGGTTTACGGCATAAAATAACAGGGAAGCCACATTTTTCTAATAAATAATACAAATATATGAGAGATATAAAATGATCAAGAAAAAACTAGCAGCGCTCAATAAAAAGCCAGCAAAGAGATTAATCCAAAAAGCTGCTCCTAAAATTAAAGCCAGTACTACAGATAAGTTTTCTAAAGAAACGGCGAAAGAAGGTGCTAGTACTTTAGAACAAGAACATAATGAGATTAAAAGAATACTCAAGCCAAGTTCTGAGAAAAGAAAGGAAGCGCAGTCTGCGATTAATATGTCTAAGCTTAATAAGAAAAAGAAGTGATTATTTATAAAGTTCCTAGCTATATAAAGTCATTGGGCTGAGGTAAAGTTGTGGTCTAGGATCTTCATTAAGGAATTCTTTTAAACGTTCATTCTTTCGTATTTTGCGCATAGCTTTTGCTTCGATTTGACGAATACGCTCTCGTGAAAGATCGAAGCGTTCACCAGTTTCGGTCAAGGTAAAATCTTTGTCTTCGTCTAATCCAAAGCGTAATATTATAATGCTTCTTTCACGAGGAGTTAACCCCCATATAGAGTCGTACAATAGTTTGTTTCTTTGTTCTGTTTCAAATCTTAAATCGGGACACCATTCTTGGATCTCCCAATCTAACCAATAACCATCCATGCTTTACTCCATTAAATTTATTTATAATCATTATTGATTTTTTTTAAAAGGTGGTAATGTTGTCTTCCGGCTTCTATCCCATCATCTACTGAAGCAAATAAATATGGAAGCTTATCTCCTTTTATATATATTATTATGTTATAAATTATCTTATGTCCTTTAATTGATTTAATTTTTCTAACTACCACTTTTACTATCTCTGATTTCCTTATAGAAATAAGTTCACTATTATAGAGATTTACAAATTCAATAAACATCTTACCTCCGTTTTATTTACAGTTTTCCTTTTGAAGAAACTTTTTATAACACTTCGCGTTACAAAATCTAATTTTTTTATTTATATTCTGAGGCTTTCTATTATTAAATGGCTTGCCACAATAGTCGCAGTCATGTGCAAGGACAGGGTTTTCTTTGAATTGTTTTTTGCATTTATCAGAACAGAATACCACGCAATCATTTTCAGTATCTCTTGCTCCTATGAAATTCTTTCCGCAACAAGCGCATTGATGCTTCTTTTTGCTCCTTTCAAATATGGCTAACAAAGCCTCACCCTCCATTGTAAATATTTTCGATATTGAAAATAATATTTTACATTATTTCTGCAATATAGTCATTAGCAAATTTAATGGCAGCATCCTGATTGAAGTTATAATGTATATCATAGCTTTCGCCATCTTTAGTATGCGCTATAACTTCCCATGAAAAGCCTGGCATGTCTGTTGCTTCTTTGCATTCTACTTTAGATATGCACGATGGATGAATCCACACTACGTCTTTACTTTTAATCATTGTCTCCCCCTTTGTTTTTAATGCTTTAAAAAGAAACCTAAAATACTTAACCCAAGTGTTAATGAAACTACAACTATTCCGCCTAACTTTGTAGTCATTCGCGATTCTAATAATGCTAGTTCTAATTTTAATTTATGGTCTAAATATTCTTGTGTGACAAGATTGTTTTCTATAAGTGATGCTGTTCCTTGTGCATGAGCTTTAGCCTGTTTTTCTGAAACACCTGCTTCTCTTAATAGATTTTCATATTGTAATATATCTGATGCTATTGTATGTGACATTACTCTTCCCTCTTTTATTTTTAATGATGAAAATTTATTAAAAGACCTATTATAGTAGTAGCAAGAGTTATAATAATAGCCATCCATTTTATTGTTTGGTTCTTGCTTTGCTCGATCTTTAATTCAATTTTAGCGATTTCTATTTTTAAATCGTGTTTTAATGAAGCTTCAACTTTTGATAAATCATGTTTAGTTGCCAGATTATCATCTACTATTTCAATCAATGCTTCTGCTTGCCCTTCTGCTTGTTGCTGAGTAAATCCAGCCTTAATCATTTTTTTAGAAAAGCTTAATGTATCGAATGTTATTGCATGTGCCATTTTTATTCCTCTCTTTTATTTTTTTTCATGCTAATATTTTATTTGCAATTTGTCAAAATAAATGCTATTGACTTTTCTTAAAAATATATTAAAATAGATATAAAGGAGTAGTAATATATTGTATTAGGATAATATGATGTATTACGACAATACGTATCTGTACGGTTAAAACAGAAATACCTCAACTAGGGTAAAAGTTAAAAGGAAAGGGCTTTAAAATGGAAGAACAGGATGTTTCTTCTAGTACACAAGGAAGTGAATCTAATCCAGCTCCAATAGCTGAATCTTCTTCACCTACCAGTGATACTAGTATAACCGCAACGTCTTCAGAACCTCTTGAAGAGGCAAAGAGTAAAACCTTTGATGAAGATCAGATGCGTATTATTTCGGCAGACGTAAAGAGACGAACGGAAGCAAAGTTGCGTGCTGAATACGAAGCGCAAATAAATTCATTGCGTGAACCTAGACAGCAAGCTCAACCAGAACAACAAGCAAATATTGCTGGTTTAACGGAAGAGCAATTATATAACAACTTTAAGCAACGGCAACAGGCTGAACAACAGGAATTTGAACAGCAAAATGCAGTAAATACTTTTCTAACGAAAGTACAAGCTGCTGGAATGGGTCAGAAAATAGAATCTTCTGGCTTAGGTCAATTACCTGTAAATCATCCGTTAATACCAATGCTTAATTCATTAGATAACGTTACAGATGTGGTAGATGATTTCGACGCAAATCCCACAAAAGTAGCTAACTTGCTAGCCGTTACAATGTTAAATCCTATGAACGGATTTAAAGAATTGCAAAAGTTGTCTCAGTCTATCAAACGAAATAAAGAAGCTCTGGCAAAGCCGAAAGCGGCTGAGCCTCCTCCTCAATTGAAGCCGTCATCTTATGGATTGGGTGATGGAACATCTTCTGTTTCTGAGAAACGCAAGAGTTCGTTATTTAGATTCTAAATAGCGAAAAACGTTACCCAAAAATTAAATTAATTTTAAACATTTGAGGGTAACATGGCATCTCCAACAATCAATTATTTACAACAAGTGCAGACCTATAATAGTGATGCACAACTTCCCGGCTTTCTAAACCAAAACTGCTTTATTAGTGATATTTGTAATCACGACTATACTGATTTTGATAAAAAAATACCGGCTAACCTAGGTGATACTATCGGCGTGGCATTGCCAATGGCGGCAGTAGCTAACGCCGGTCTAGTCGTTTCTGCTCAACCTATCCGACAAAACATTGCTCATTTATCAGTTATTGGCTCTGCGAACGTCGCAGTTGCAGTAACCAATCAGCAACGTATTTTTAATATGGATAAGGATGGGTTTTGGAAATCAACCGGTAAAGGCATGGTTTCAGAATTAGGAGCAAAAGTAGAACAAGCAATCGCTCAGCATGTTAATAGCTCAGCTATTGATATGAGAACAGACTCTGCTACTTACGGACAACCACAATATCTATCTGGTCCAACTAGGTTTGTTGATTTCACACAAACCGGTTTACTTAGCTATCAAGCATTAGATCAATCAATGAGTGACTTCATTTCGATGGGTGCTCCTTCCGATGATCATTGCATGGTATTACCTACTAACTACTACTCACCAATAATTGGAAGCGGTTTAACGCAATTTGCGCCAAATCGTAACAATGAAACTGCGCAATCTTGGTTAGTCGGTGATTTTGGAAGCCCAAGAACTAAGTATTATCGTTCAAACTATTTACCGGTACAGGTGGCTGGTTATCTTGGTGAAAACAGCACCACGTTAACTGTTACTAGCACTAATGACCCAACTGGAGCTAATGTGACTGCTATCACGTTTAGTGGAGCAGGTTCTCACCTTAAAGCAGTTAGGGCTGGTGACGTCGGATATTTTATATCGACTTCCAATATTAATGCTTTAACGTTCTATGGACATATGACTACTAACCAGCCGGTACAGTTCCGCGCTATTGCAGATGCGGACTCAAGCGGTGGAAACGTGACGGTTCAGATCATCACCAATACTCATACTGAAGGACAAGGATTCTGTTCAGTTGCAGGTAATGCTCTACAGAACATAAGCGGTCCAATTTTGGCTGGTATGCAGGCTAAATTTATCCCATCGCATCGTTGTGGCCTACGTGTTTGCGGCAAAGCATTCTATGTAGCTATCCCAAGATTAGATGATGAGCGCCCATATGATACGTCTGTTGATACTGATGATGAAACAAAAGTATCTTTACGTATGTATTACGGTGCTGTGTTTGGTCAAAACCAAAAATGGTTAGTTAACGACGTGATTTGGGGTGCTTTATTGTTATCCCGTTATTCACAACGTATTTGCTTACCATTAGCAGGAAACGTTGCATCTAGTTAAATAAACATATAACCGCATCAATTATGGTGCGGTTAACTTTATGAGGGAATAATTATGTCTTTTAGTTCAATTAACAAACCAATACCTGGATCGAGAAATCCTGTTTCATATGTGAGCGGCCTTACTGCCGATTGGTTAAGTAACACCACATTAACTTTAAATGTGGGTGCTTGCTCAGATTCACTTAATTATATTGATATGGTGGTTGATACAGCCATTACTATTAATGCCGCTGCTGTTGGTGTTAATGGTATAGATACCGGAGCATTAGGCGCTAGCAAATTCTATTACGTCTTTGTAATTGGAGATTCTAGTGGATTTAATCATCCAGCTGCATTGATTTCTCTATCTCCCACAGCTCCAATCATGCCTTATGGGTATGACAGCTGGAGAATGGTGGATATCAAAGTCACGGATGGCTCTAGTCATTTCCTATTATCTTATACAAACGGTAAATATGGAAATAGAGAGTTTATCTACGATGCCCCTTTAACTACTGGATCATCTGCTTTAACTACTAGTTATGTGGCATTGCCATTAACTAATTGTGTAGCTCCTATAGGTACTCCAAGCGTTAAATTTGTAGCTACTTTCACTCCTAATGCCCCTGCTAACATTGCTTATGTGCATCCAACTGGTAGCACTGGTGATGAAGCTAAATTAAGCGGTGTAGTTGCTGGTGTGGCTCAAGTTGCTGATTTGGAATGTACTGCATTTGTAGTTACTGGTGTGGCGAGTGTTAGCCTCAAAGCCAGTGCGGCTACAGATACTTTGGTGCTTTTAGTGAAATCATTCACTTACAACGTTTAGTATGAGGTGATTATATGTCTTTATCTTCAAAAGCAATTAATATTCCGATAGCAATGTCCCGTAATCCTGTCTCTTATATAAACGGATTAACTGCTAGTTTTGCAACTGTGACCACACTAACTTTAAATGTTGGATCATGCTCTGATTCATTAAACATTATAGATATGGTTGTTCCAGCTGCTATTACTATCAACGGTGCTGCTCAAGGAGTAAACGGAATAGATGCAGCCGCCGCTTTGACGGCTTCATCAATCTACTATGTATTCGTAATTGGTGACTCTAGTGGCTTTAATAAGCCTGCTGGTTTAATTTCTTTATCTCCTACTGCTCCTAAGCTCCCTATAGGATACGATTGTTTTAGGATGGTAGATATTAAAGCAACAAACTCAGTTCCTAACTTCATTTTGTCTTATACAAACGGACAGTATGGAGATAGAGAATTTATTTATGATGCTCCAATTATTGTATTAACTGGTGGTGCAGATGCTTCATTTACTGCTGTTAGTTTGGCAAATGTTGTTGCTCCAATTGGCACGCCCATGGTGCGTTTTATTGCGAGCATTACTCCAGTTGCTAGTACCGGTGCTGGTGATTCTATTACTTTAAGGCCGACTGGATCTGCAAGCTCTGGCTTTGCGATACTAAACGGTGGAATTGTATCTAAAGCACAAGTAGCTGACTTAGAGTGCATAGCATTTTTAGACAGCGGAAGTCAAAGCGTTGACTATGCCTTAACCGATGGCGGTGATGCAGGATCGCTTTGGGTGAAATCGTTTACTTATAACGTATAAGTTTTAAGTAGTTACGACATATATCAGGGATGAAATATGGCATATTCAGTTAATAAATTGATTACCAACGCCTTCTATTTATCTAAAGTCAGATCAAAAGACTTTCAGACAGTAGGAGGCGATGATATAACGGTGGGTTTAGACTTATTGAATGAAATATTGTCTGAAACCTCTATCAATACAAAGATGATTCCTTATTATAAGCAGTATACTACTGCTGCTGTGATAGGGCAGGAGCTATACTTTATCCCCTATCTTGTCGAGCCTTTTTCACTCACATTCAATGATACTACTGTACGATATGCTACTACTCAGTTAAGTAGACGCGAATATCATTCCACAACTCGTATTGATGGGGTCATAGCATTGCCTTTTAATGTTTCTTTTGAGAGAACTATAGGCGGATGCAACATGTATGTGCAATTCCTACCTGCTGACACATATCCTTTCAAAATATGGGGCAAATTTGCTCTATCTGCATTAACAATGGGAGATTTGCCAGACGATTTGTTGACCACATATGATCTATTTTATATACGATATCTAAGATATTTGCTTGCTCAGGAAATATGTAATTATTATGGAGTACCCTTTAATTTAGAGTTAAAAGCAGTTTCAGATCGAATAGCAGCAAATCTAAATGATATGAATCCTATAGATTTAACCACTCGCAAACTTGATCTGTATGATGATAAGAATTCTATAAATTGGGCACAAGTTAATTTAGGTAAAGGCTTTACTACGAGTGATTAATAATGCCGCAATTGCCGTTACAATTAGTTTGCTCAAATAAGTTTGGAAGATATCCTAAAATATCTCGTGAGCAAGTCTTTAATATGTTTCAAAGCGATGATTGGATGATTAATTACGCGGGTTATGAAGCTATCTATACAGAAATACTTTCTGGCACTGGTAGAGGAATCTTTTATAGTTCTCGTTCTGGCAAAGCATTCTTCGTAATAGGAGAAAATATCTATAGCATTATATTCCAAGGAGCTATCCCCACTGTTAATTATGTGGATAGTTTAGCCACATCAGAGGGAGATGTGTTTATAGATGAAAATTTATTATCTCAAATCATCTTTTGTGATAAACAATATCTCTATGTTTATGATTATTCCACCAGCGCATTTTCGAAACTACCTATAGACTTTAGTGCCGGATACGTAACGTTTCAAGACAATAGATTTGTGGCTTCTTGCAATGGATTGCCGCAATGGCGACTATCAGACTTCTTATTATTATCTATAGCCAGTGCCACAGTGGTGAATGGCGGTACTGGATATCAAGTAGGTGATGTTTTAACAATTGATGGCGGCAAGAATGGCACATTAACTGTAGCCACCTTAAATAGCACTGCTGTAGCCACGGTTACTGTTACTAATTCTGGGTCTGGTTATGACGCAGCTGTTGTTTATAATGTGACTGGTGGACATGGAAATGGAGCTACATTTTCATTTACTTTAAATAGTGGATTCACTCCATCATCTCAGCAAGTTGGAAGCTTTCAGACAAAACCAGACGATGTGATGGCATGTGTAAGAATTCCAACCAAGACTGGGCAGATTCTTATAATGGGCAAGACCGTGACTGAGGTTTGGACAGACTTGGGATTGCAGCTATTCCCTTATCAAAGAAACAGTGGATATAGCATAGATTATGGATGTCTAAATGCAGCAACAATAGCCGCTGGTGATGAGTTTGTTGCATGGCTAGGAAGTAATGAAAAGTCTGGGCCAGTAATAATGGTATGTTCAGGAGGATCGGCAATTCAAATATCAGATGATGGAATAAACTATCGCTTATCCCAATTAGTTGACCCTGAGAATTCTTTTGGATTTATCTTCAAACAAAACGGACATACGTTTTATCAACTAACATTCGCTGATCCCAGCGACAATGTGACATTCACGTATGATTTTAATGTTAAGAAGTTTTATACGCTTTGCGATCCAGATCAGAATCATCATATAGCCAGAAGAGTGGCTTTTTTTAATAATGATTATTATTTCGTTAGTAGTGATGATTCATATTTATATCAATTATCGGATAGTTTTAGCACGGCTAATGGCAGAGAAATTCCTAGGATAATCATAACTCCTACTTCAGCATTGCCAGATAGATCGCCATTTATCGTTAATAGCATTACTTTCCCTATTGAACAGGGCACAAAAGAACATACCACATTAATTACTACTACTTATAACTGCTATCTCGTTGATGATAATGGAAATTATCTAGTAAATGATAATGGAGACCAATTAATAGATAATGACGTCATATACTCTCAAACTGAACAACCGTCTAGGATTGATTTTTCTACTTCGTCTGATGGGGGAATAACTTTTGGAAACCCGTTTGGTGTGGAGCTTAATAGATGGGGTAATAGAAGGAACGCATTAAACCTTTATAACTTAGGTAGATACAATGAATTAATTTTCCAATTTAGATTTTGGGGAATGGGTAGTTTTGTTTTAACAAATGGAGTTGCAGAGGTATCGCAGCAACAATAAAGATTGAGGTATCATATGTCATTTTTAGAAAATACTGGAAATTTTTTACAAGGGTTTGGTGGTGGAGGAAATGGAGCTTGGGGACAAATAGGCCAAGGAGCAGGAGATATATTTAGTGGTCTTTTTGGAGGCCGTGGAACAACTCCTAATACTGGACAATCAAACAATTATCTATCTCAAATACAACCTGGAATTGATAGGTATTTACAACCATATATTGGTGCAGGTCAAAATGCAATGAATACATTGCAAGGTCAATATCAAAACTTAATGAATGACCCAAGCGCTATGATGAATAAATTTGGTGCTGGATATAAACAATCTCCTGGTTATCAATATAACGTTGATCAAGCAACAAAAGCTTCAAATAATGCTGCTGCTGCTGGTGGATATATAGGAAGCCCACAACAACAAGAATACATGGCTAATCAAATAGGTGGTTTAGCAAGTCAGGATTATAATCAATATTTAAACAATGCAATGGGACTATATGGACAAGGATTGCAAGGAATGGGAAATATAAACCAAATGGGATATGGAGCATCTGGACAAGCACAGCAAAGCATGTCAGACATGTTAAAAGCACAGGCACAATTAGCTTATAGTAATGCTATGAACAAATCTAATCAAAAAAGCTCAAGCGGCGGTTTCTTTGGCAAAGCATTAGGTGGATTGGGAAGTTTGATTGGTGGTATTGGATTACTTTAGAAGGTGAAATTTATGTTTCCAATTAAAACAGTACAAGATTACATGTATCCTCAAAAACTTAGAGGAGAATTAGAAGAACAAAGAGAAAGAGCCAGATTATATGGTCAACAAGCGCAATGGTATGGTCCAAAATCTCAGTCTGAGATCGATTTGATTAATCAAGGTCAAATTCCTCATTTACAGGCTCAATCTGGGCTTTTAGGAGAGCAGGCTCAAGAGCAGGGATACAAAAATAAATTTGTAGGTTCACAATGGAAGCAATGGAGAAAACTACAAGATGAAATTGATGCATTAAATGATCAAGGATCTCCACATCAATTAAACCAAACATTAGGTGATGAATATTTCACACCAGAAATTAATCAACAAATTGAAGAAGCAAATAGAATCGTTGATCTTAGAAATGGTGGAAAGAATGTAAGACAAGCTGTAAACGAACCTACTCTTAACTCAGTATTAAATCCATCTACTCAACAACAGGTTCAACCCAATACTGGAAACTCTCCTCCTCCACAAGTTTTAGGGGAAATGTTAAATCAGATTAACCAACAAACAAATCCTCAGCAACAAGCAGCTCCGCAGCAATTAGGTGAAGCTCAGCAACAGTTTGAATCTCCTGCACAACCATCAAATAAAGAACAACGTATTGCTCAGCTAAGAGAAGCTCAACAATCCTTATTAGGAAACCTTGGAAAAGCTGGGGTTGCTGGTACAGAGACTCCGTTAAGTAAAGAAGAACGAGCAGAGAAATTAGCAGAAAAAAGAGAGGATATAAAAACATATTCTCAAGGTTTAAAAAGTGCTAATGAGACTGCTAGAGATGCCACACAAATGAAGAGCCTCATTAATCAATTCCAAAGTGCATACTCTAAAATTGAAAATAAAGGACCAGTCCTTGGAAGATTGCCCGCAGTCACATCAGAGCAGCAAATTGCGGATAATGCCGCTCAAAATATGCAGCAAATGATGGTTAAACTGATGAAAACAAACCGTATGACAAATTATGAATTGCAGTTTGCAGGCAATCTAAAGCTTAATAGAGCAATGAACCCAGAAACAGTAAAAGATGTGGGTAATTTCTTAAAGGCCAAGTCTGAAAGATTAACAGAAGAGCCTAAGTTTATTAATGCTGCAAAAAACAAAGGAATAAGGGCAGAAGATGCAAAAGTATTATGGAATGAATATGAAAATGATAAACCAGTTTATAATTTTGAGACTAGAAGCATTAATAAGAATAATTTAAATAGCTATGCTGATTATTTAACTCCTGAAGCATTAAATAAGGCTATTAACCCTAGTATGCAAGCTAATGCTCAAACGCCAGAAATGGTGCAGGTTATTGCTCCTAATGGACAAGTAGGAAACATACCACGTGATAAACTAGATGAAGCTTTAAAGCGTGGGGCGAGGGTAAGCCAATGATGAATACAGGTTTAGAAGACTTAGGTTTTGTGCCTATGCAACAAGGACAATCAAATCCTCAGCAGCAACAAGGGCTGGAAGATTTGGGTTTCATGCCTATAGAACAACAACAATCTAATCAACGGCCTGCATCGGGATTTGCTGAAAAAATTATAAATAATCCTTTAATGCAAGGAGTTTATGGTGCTGGTGACGCATTTACTAATGCTCTATCTTTTGGCAAATTAGGAAATGCGGCAAGAAATATGGGAGCTGGTAATCCTGAGTCATTGTCTTATAAATTAGGAGAATTGGCAGGTGATGTGGGTGCGGCAGCCATACCTTCTGGCTTAGCTACAAAAGGAATTAGACTTGGTATGCTAGGACAAAAGGCTATTCCATATGCTAATACTTTAGGTAATGTGCTAGGAGGCGCAGAATGGGGTTTTGCAGCACATCCAGGAGCTAGATTAAGCGGAGCAGCCGAAGGTGCTGCTATACCATTAGCATTTGCCAGCTTAGGAAAAGGATTAAAATATGGTAAAAAATTAACGCAATCTTTAGTGAATAGAAATCCTTTGAAATATGAGCAAGAACTAATTAAAAGAGGTTCGCAGCAATATTTAGAGGATATAACAAAGCCATCAGCTAATTTATATAAAGAAATAGAATCTCATACAGCTGGAAAAGGAATGACATTTAGAAGTCCCACCTTGGATAAATTAAACAACTTAACTCCTCAAGCTGAAAGACTCTATAAAGACCCTGATATTAAGCCTCTTTATGAAAACTTTACTAAAAACAGAGGCTATATTGAAGCTAAAAATTTAAAGAGCTCTTTAGGTGACGAATACAACTCTTTAATGAAAACTAAAATAAAAGAAGGTTCTTTAAATACTGCTCAAAAGCAAAAATTAAGAACTATAGCAGAGCAAACAGAAACCCTTGATAATTTTATAACTGAGCATTTATCTACTTTTCCAGAAGAGCTGAAGCTATCGGATAAGCTAAAAGAAGCTAATTTATTACATCGAACTAATGTGGTACCAGCTAGAAATGCTGCAAAAGTCATAAATGAACATGTTGATACATTAGGAAATGTTATAAATAAAAAAAGTTTAATAAATTCATTACAGAGAGCTTCTAGTAAGCCAAATATGCTTAAAAAACCGATACCACAAGAAGTGAGCAATATTAATAAACTTTATGAGCAAAACTTAACAAATAAAGAAAACTTACGTCATCTTAGAAATCAATTACTTGTATATGGACTACCTGCAACTTTAGGCGGTTCTTATTTAGGACATCATCTAAGCAGATATTTAACAGGAGTAAACAATCAATGAGTGGATTAAATACATATTTTGTACCATTAACCATCTTACAAGAGCAATTTTGGGATAAATTAGAGGATGCTCCTTTGGCAGGAGGTAAGTTATATTTTTATCAGGATGAGGCTAGAACTATACCAAAGTCAGTATATGTTTTGACTGGTAACCCACCAGACTATACTTATGCCGTGGCTTCTCCATCAGATAGTTCAATTACTCTAAGTTCTATAGGCACTGTTGACGATGGACAGGGAAATAATCTTGTAATATATGGTTATCCATATGATGATACTGATTTTGATGGCAGTGGTAATATAGAGCTTTATTATATGACAGTATATAGCTCTGATGGGATATTTCAATTCTCTGTTGGCGGCTTTCCTAATGTGCCATTTGAAGAAGGTGTGCAGCCAACTGGTCAAGAGAAGAACTTCATTAAAAACGGTCAGTTTGTGCTTAATAATGGCACACAACCAATTTCAGCCACCACTACTGAGGTAGCTTATGGAGGCTGGAACTACACTAGAAGCTCCAATACTGCCACTGACGTGGTTAGCTTCACAAGATTTGGATCTCCTATTGCTGGAGGCGTTCCAAGTGGAAATCCTCGTTATGCATGTAATGTGGTATGTTCTACAACTGGTGCTGACTCATCTAAGGTTTTAGAAATTAGATTTAATGATGTGAATAGATTTTCAGATCCATCGCAGACTCTAAGTTTATTTTTTATGGCTAAAAGCTCTTCTGCATCAAGCATCACGGTAAACTTATATAAGAACTTTGGCTCAGGAGGATCTGGCTCTGTAATCACACAAATAGTTGATAGCACCACACTATCTTCTTCTTGGAATCCTGTAAGAGTAACTTTTCCATTTGGCTCTAATGTTGGTTATACATTAGGGGCTAATGATGACGACTACTTTTCTATACAAGTATCTTTTAATCCTGCTCTTACATTCAATGTATCAGTAACTGATTTTGTTTTATATTTAGGAACTGAAGATATCACAGAATATCCTCTTGGTGTGGATTCATATAATGATGCGCAGATAGAAAATTTAAATAATGAAGTAGATATAATTAATACCACATTGGCAAATATGCTTATACCATATACGCAATATTCAACTTCATATGGACTTTTAAATGCTTCTATCACTACATTTCAACCTATAGCAGGCTCATCTATTGCATTGCCAGCAGGAACTTTTTTATTAACTTATAATCTTGGACTTGTTCTTGTTCCGATAACTGGAGGGTATGCCACTAACTTAATAACAATTATCTATAATAATACTACTGCTACTCCAATACCGGAAAGTCAAAGTCTTGCAATTGTTAATATACCTTATGCTGTTAATTATACATATGGTGGGACTGGAACAGCCACTTTTGTTTATAAAGTAACTGTACCAACAACTATTCAGTTATATGGTAGAATAGATACAATTACAAACTCTACAACTCTTTCATATTCTGGTTTTGGTATTACGGCAATTAAAATAGGATGAAATATAAATTTAAAAACTTTGAGGGAATAAAGCATGTCAACAACTAAATTACAAATTATACCTGATATAAATGGGAAACCATCTTATACACTACCACAATCTAATGTTATATATACTGGATTATTGGCTGCGAATGTAGCACAGAGCGTTACAGCTCCAACAGATTCTCCTAGATATATGGTGAGGATTGGCGTGTCAAATGGTGCTGATGTTTTAGTGTCTGTAAATGGTACTGCAACTATTCCAACAGGCGCAATTTCAGCTTCTGCTACTGAAGTGAATATTGCACAAACATATGTAACGTCTGGTGGCACTGTGAGCGTCATAACCCCAGAAGATGATGTGATTGTCAGCTTGGGGTTTTATGCTATCCAATAACTCGCCATTTAAAATTTTCAGCAGAGCAATGATAGACGGTGTTTTTAACCTGTCTCATGGTGGAGAGTTCACTCCGCCAATACCTCCAATTGGTCTTCAATTTTTAATTGATGATGCCAATAATTATCTATTAGATAATTCAGGTAATTTTTTAGTGGTGAACACTATATATACCATAGTTACTGATGCTGGTGAGTATCTTATAGATAACAGTGGTAATTTTTTAATAACTCAACAATAGAAGGGAATATTATGCCAACAACAAAGAATTTAGAATTATATTTTCAACACGCTCCTCTTGCTGACTTGGCTGCATTAGCGGCTACTAGCACCGTGGGCATGGTTAATGGGCTAATTGTGGAAGTAGCGGCAGCAGGGCTGTTTGAATTTCAAACGCCAGCCGTAGCCACTCCTGATGGTAGGGACGTTATAACTGGAAATGATGGTGGCGTATGGATTAGGCAAACACTACCTGCTCTTACTACTACTACTGGTGGAGCTATAACAATTTCTAAAGGTGGTACTAGTGCTGTTACGCAACAACTAGCCATCAATTCACTAGCAGGAGCGGTGACTACTAAATATTATTTACGTGGTGATGGTACAAACGTATCAATGAGTGCTATACAAGAAGGAGATCTACCAGCACTAACTAGTTATGAAACTGTGTTTAATGGTGTGGAAGATCCTTCATTAATTGCTATTACTTATGATGCAGCAACAAGAATATTTTCTGTGACTTATAGTACTGGTGCTGCTTGGACTGTTGGCGGAGTGAGATATACTCATGCAGCAGGCACAGTGTTAACCACGCTTCACGCTAATACAACTGGATCATATTATCTATATTATAATTCATCTGGTGTCCTAACGGTTGCTAATTCTATTTGGAATTTATTAACAGATGCTCCTTTAGCAAGCATTTATTATAATGCTGCTAATAATGGCGGTGCAGCTGATGCGGTATTACAGTACGAAATACATTCTGGCAATAAAGGCATGGCAAATGCTACTCATAAATATCTGCATGACACTAGAGGCACACAGCTTTTAACTGGAGGCGTGGCAACTGGTTATGCTTTAAATTCCGCTACTGCTAATGCTATAAACTGGACAACTACGCAGGGTACAATAGTCGATGAAGATATTCAAAGAACTGTTACTGCCCAAGCATTAGGCGGTGCAAATACTTATCGTATATTGTTTTTGACTGGCACTACTGCTGCTCCGGTATGGAATTGGAAAGATAACGCAGAGGATGGAATATATACTGATGCTACAGATATTTATTACAACCAAAACAATGCAGGAACATGGCAAAACACTGCAATGACTGTTGATGATAAATTTGTTAACTATTATATAGTAGCCACAACTGCTTACAATACACCGCAGATTATAGTTGTGATGGGTCAGGTATTACATGCAGATAGTGCTGCTGCTTCTCTTGCCACATTTAATACTGATGTGGCAAACTTTGGCTTATTTACTAATGAAGCAGTTGTGTTGTACAAAGTTACGTACTATAGAAAATCTGCCACAGTACCTGGAAATGCACGAATAAGTGCTTTTATTCAAATGAATCAAAACCTAGTATCTCCTATTGTGAGCGAGAAAATTGAAGCATTAGAGGTTAAAGTTGATGCTAGCACCTTTACTCATTTATTAAGCTCAGCAGATACTACTGTACAAAAAGCATTAGAGGATATTGATGCGCATTTTCCTCTTCCTATTACAGATGGTGGAACGGGACAAACTACCCAGCAAACAGCGATGGATGCACTAGCCGGAGCAGTAACTAATACGTACTATTTAAGAGGAAATGGTACTAATGTAGTTATGAATACTATACAGGCGGGAGACGTGCCCACTTTAAATCAAAGCACTTCTGGTACTGCTGCTAAAGCTACAAATATAGTTGGTGGAGACGCCAATCATATTCCATATCAAACTGCCACGGATGTCACAAGCTTTATTAGCGATACTAATAGCGCGGTATTAGTGACGAATGGAAGTGGAGTGCCTTCATTAAGCACCACATTGCCTGCTGTGGTGGCTGGAGCATGTACATGCACAGATCCCACCACATCAAGTAGCGCATCAATAAATAGCGCTTTAGCTAATGTTTATAGTGCTATCGTACCTTCTGATACTTATACGGCACATGTATCTGCCTTTACTCTTAACGAAACAAGTACTGTAGATCAAACAATCACTGGTGCTCAAGTAGTCGTCCCAGCAGGAACTTATTTAATAAGTTATTCATTGTCTGGAACTTTAGCTGCGGTAGTGGGAAATATTGGTTCTACGCATGCATTAACTGGGGCTATAAGTGCTACTCCAGCGCCATCCGTAAGTATGGGCGATACAGCAGCTTTTGCATTATATGGACATGTCCTTGCAGCAACAGACGTATTTGGAGGAACTGCCTCCGTAACTACTGTACATACATTTGCCACAACTACAACCCTAGATGTTGTTGCGCTTCTGATTAATGCTGCTACTGGTGCTACACTGACCGCTGATGAAGTTACAATTACTGCTGTTAGATTAGCAAATACAGTATCAACATATAGTGATAACATAAGCAGCCCATTTCTTCCTGATTCTACAGTAACAACCCCGCAAGCTGTTACTGGATTGCAATTAGTGTTGCCAGTTGGTACATATTTGCTTAGTTATAGCATATCACAACTTTTTGCAGCAAACATTTCAGATACAGGACCTTTTGCTGCGACATCTGTTATATATAATGCTACAGCTGCTGCGAATATTGCAAATACATTATTTACATCATTTTCGGGTTATGTTGTTGCAGGAACAGAAAAATTTGGAGGTGATTCTGCCGCAACCGTGGTAGCTACGTTTGCTGCTCCTACCACCCTAGATGTATATGTAACATTAAGTAATGCTTCTGCTGTAGCAACTTCTTGGGATCTTATTGGACAAATGACGGCGGTTAAACTTGATTAGTATAGGAATAAAATGGCAATACCTGTATTTGACAATATTAAGTTTATTGATGAAAACGGGTTATTAACTCCCGAGTGGCGGGCTATACTTCAAGATTTGTTTCAAACATTGCAAGCCAGATTCTCTGATGAGGGTCTGGTTATGCCATCTCAGTCGGTGTCAAATATTAACCTACTGAATAACTCTGATGATGGTGCATTAGTTTATGATGAAACAACTAACTTGCCTAAAATCCGTGTTAATGGTGTTTGGCAAACATTAAACTTCTCTCCTTCTCCTATCACATTGCCAGTATCTATAGCAGATGGAGGTACTGGACAAACAACTCAACAAACCGCTATCAATGCTCTTACTGGAACTCAAGTAAACAAGTATTACTTAAGAAGTGATGGTACAAACGCATCCTTAAGCCCTCTTAATGTGGCTGACTTTAGTGGTGTGGTTGGTATTAGTAATGGAGGAACAGGGCAAAGCACTCAACAATTAGCTATAAACGCTCTTGCTGGAGCAGCAACAAATAGCTATTTTTTACGAGGAGATGGCACAAATGTATCAATGAGCGCGATACAAACAACTGATTTGCCATACACAACTCCTATACAGCTAACTTTTGATACAACTATAAATGGCACTGGTTTGTCTATTGGAGTGCCTTACCAGTACCAAAGCACAGCATCATCTATTATCACATTAACAATTATTGGTGGAATAACTTTAAGAAATCCACCTGTATTAAATGGTAGCACAGCAACAATTGGCTTTAATAACAATGATGTCTTCACGTTAACTCGCTATGGAGATGGAACAATTTTAATAACTTAATTTAAGGGAAAATATTATGAATACAAAATACGCAAATCAATCAAAGCTAAGTCCAGCTTTCGTTACTACAAGCACCGCAGTTGTGGCTGCTGGTGATAGCACAGAGGTGGCAATAGGTAAGCTGCAAGCACAAAACTTTGCTGACGGTGAAGGACTTTATATAAGTGGGTGGAGTGCTGCCACAAATACCCCCACCTTACTAAACAGCACAATCGAACCTGCTGGTGATTGGTATAACGTTATTGCTGCAGGAACAGTGGATTTTGGTGCAGGTAACATTACTTTTGCTCTTAATGATAGATGTTATTCTAATGGAGTTACCTATCAAAAAGGAAATCCAATTACCTCAGATATAATTTTAGCTGATGGTCAATTACTCATTGGTCAAACTACTGGCTTAGGTGCTGGTAAAACAATGTCTGGTGATGCCAGTATTACAAACGCTGGTGTATTGAGCCTTGCATTTGCTTCGCATCTAACGGCTGGTACTTTTGATGGCACTATTCATGGCGGTGGTGTGCAATATTTTAATACAAACATCAATGTCGCTATTACCGACATGGTGATTGGTAGACCGTATATATTGTATAATAATCATGCCACTGATCAGAAAACTATTACTGTAACTGGAGGTAGTGCTGCAGTTATAGGTGGTGATGCATTAACGTCTAGCTTGGTGCAAACGGTTAATGCCGGTACTTGTTACAGACTAACTTTACAAAACGCAACCACTGTATTAATTGATTAATTATGGCTAATACAAAATATTTAAATCAAGTTAAATTAACAGGAACGTTCACGCCTAGCAATACAGCAATAGTGGCTAGTGATGATGGACAAGTAGTGGCACAAAAAACGCAAGGACAAATAAATGCGTTTAATCCAGCAGGCAACGAGCCAGTATTTAATGGCATAGAGAATTCTGCATTATTTTCCGTAACATACTCTGCTGCCAACAAACAGTTTAGCGTCACATATACAGCTGGAGCTGCCTATACAGTTGGTGGAGTAAGATACACTCCAGCAGCAGGGACTGTAACAACCACTGCTCATGCCAATACTATCGGAGCATATTATTTATATTATGACGCTGCAGGTGCTTTAACTGTATCTGCTACATTTTGGAATCTATTGATAACTGCTCCTGTAGCCAGCGTTTATTACAATAGCTCAAACGCTGGTGGTGCTGCCGCTGGAATTTTACAAAATGAATTCCATCCAGGAGTTACTGGTATGTCAAATGCTACTCATTTAAATTTGCATACCACTAGAGGCACTCAATTATTAAGCGGATGCGCAGCAACTGGATATACTCTTAATACTGCTGGTGCAGCCAAAGTTAATTGGACTACAACAAGCGGTAGCGTGGCTGATGAAGATTTAATATTATCAGTAACAGCCCAGGCATTAGGTGGAGCAAACACCTACCGTATATTATGGTTAACTGGCACTACTGTAGCTCCAGTATGGAACTGGATTGATCAAGCAGAATCTGGTGTTTATTCTGATGGAACAAATATTTATTATAACCAAAATAATGCTGGAACTTGGCAACTTACGCCAATAACATCAAACTTAAGATGGGTGAATTACTATATAGTAGCCACTACCGCCTATAATACTCCGCAAATTATAGTGGTTATGGGACAGAATTTATATACAAGTCTATCTGCGGCTCAAGGAGGCACATTTGCCACAGATTGTTCTAATTTTGGTTTCTTTACTAGCGAGGCAGTAGTCTTATATCAAGTAATATATAGAAGAGCTACAGGAAATGGTGCTCCCGGAAATGCCGAGATATCTGCCTTCACAAGAGTAATTCAGAATCTAGTTATAGTGGGCTTATCTGCTGCCACACAAGCATCAAATGTTACTGTTAACACTGCCACATTCACCAACTTCTTCACAGCAAGTGACAACAACGTACAACAAGCATTAAATGATTTAGATGCTGGAGTGCCGTTTTCTTTGTCTCATGGAGGTACGAATGCTAACCTAACTGCCAATAATGGAGGAATATTTTATAGCACAGCCACAGCTGGTGCTATATTGGCTGGCACAGCCACAGCAAATCGAACTTTATTGTCTGGATCGTCCACAACTCCAGCATGGAGCACTGCCACATATCCTGCCACTACTACTATAAATCGTATACTTTATTCTTCTAATAATAGTGTGATTGGTGAAATAACCACTGCTAATAGCGCAGTTTTAGTAACAGACGCTGGTGGTGTGCCAAGCATATCAACTACATTGCCAGCAGTAGCGGCTGGTTCTTGCACCTGCACAGATCCCACTACTTCATCAAGTGCTTCTATTAATACAGCATTAGCTAATGTATATAGTGCTGTTGGATCAATCACATATCATACTGCTTATAATAATACATCCTATAATTTAATTAATAATAATGCTTGGCAATTAATTACTAACACAGCTATCACATTAGCAGCAGGAACATGGCTTATTTATTATAGTCTTTCGATATATGCGACTGGTACTGCTGGATCTACTATTCAAGTAATTAGTACTTTATATAATAATACTACTTCAGCAGTAATAGGTAGTGGTGCGGCTATAGTTATTTGGTTTTTACCATCTACTACTAATTATGGGGCAGGTGCAGCAGGTAATGGAATGGCAGTTTTAACTGTGACAGGTTCAACGAGCGTGCAAATAGCGGCTAAGAACATTAATGCCAATTTAAATGTATATCAAATGCAATATGCGAATATTACAGCAATTAAATTATCTTAATTATAATTTTGGAGAAACAAAATGCCATTAAAAAAAGGAATTAAAAATATAGGCAAAAACATAAAAGAACTCGAAGAGCATGGAACACGAAAGAGGAGCAAGAAGCAGATTGTGGCTATTGCTTTGAATGTGGCTAATCCAAATAAGAAAAAAAAAAAC
>CAIMCP010000015.1 GCA_903839515.1 uncultured Candidatus Saccharibacteria bacterium
ACCAAGTATTGCTAGCCATAAGTTAAAGACAGTTCCGTTATCTCCCATGAGTGGCGTTCCAGAAGTGAAATACGACAGAGCCTTAAGAAACGGTTCACCGGCAGTGGTAATTAAACTTGCCAGTACTCCAGTAATAGCTTTTATAAGAACTGTAGTTAAACTAACAGAAGTAGATTTAGGTTGAACCGCAGTAAGAGTTGGAAATGTAGATCCAGTTAAAGCGTGAGGTTGGGTATAGGCATGAGACAAAATTGTAGTGAGTGTTACTGCACCAAGAATTAAGATAAGACCAATGAGTGCATTTTTGATAACTCGTTTAGCATGTTCTAAGTTTGCCGGTTTACCTGAGCTAGTTATGTAGGCTATACCGCCATTGATTAAAAAAAAGACAGCTGCTAGGCTGCCGAGTCCGCATAAGGTATATACCAGTGGGATTATATAAGAATGAAAGTCGTTTCCAGCGGTCGACACATCAGCCAACTTTTGGAATGTTGTGCTGATGTATGCGACCATACCGTTAACTCCCGAACGCTTTCGTCGCGAGTCCCGTGACGATATTACTTAATACAAACGCTCCGATGGTGATGGCTAGGCCAACTCCACTAAAGAGCAAAGTTCGTTTAGCTTTCTCAAGGTGCTCAGGATTACCTGAACTTGTGATATAGCTAAACCCTCCTAAAACAAAAAAGCCGGTCGCTGTTAGACCGGCTAGTCCTGCAAGGACTTGAATTAGGCTTTGTATAAAGCTCTGGACGCTGCTTATGTCTCCAGTCGCAGCGAGAGCGGGGTGCGATAGAAAGATAGGAATACCTATCACTATATTCGCCGCTATAAGTTTTAGATTCTTGCTGTTATGCATCTCTCATCTCCTTACACCGCGAAGAGTACGCCCTTATTTGACTTATGTCAACACTTATTATCTAATACATAAGCGGTATCTGTGAAAAATAAGTATAATTTCAATCTGTTATGGATATGAGTATAATATCCGAAAAAATAATGATAGAATGAGGTTAGATATGGACAGCAAAGCAACGGAAAAGACAGCCGGAAACCTCAAAAGAATTAGACTTGAAAAAGGCTTATCTCAAGCTGATCTAGCAGATAAAGCTGGAATCAATTCTAACTATTACTCAAAAATTGAACGATCAGACCTTAAGCCATCAATAGATGTACTGGAAAAAATAGCCAAAGCCTTAAAAGTTAAATCTTCAGATATTTTTCCATTTTAAATAAGATTTAGAATTATGTGCCATCGGCAGCTCTGAAGCTTCTTCAATCGTAAACCACTTTGCTTGTAGTATTTCATGAAGCTGCGGTTTTATTTTTCCTGAAATGTATTTGCCATTAAATATGTGAATATCATTCTTAGGATCATCGGTTGAAAACTTATCAATCATATCTGTAATTTCGCAGTCAATATTTGTCTCTTCTAATACTTCTCGGGCAAGTCCTATTTCTAATTCTTCGTAATCTTCAATAACACCACCTGGGAAGTTCCATTTATGATGCTCACTAAAAGGAGGCGCAATTTGGACAAGCAA
>CAIMCP010000016.1 GCA_903839515.1 uncultured Candidatus Saccharibacteria bacterium
AACCGCGCCTGGTCGTGCCGCTGGTTATAACGCTCTCAACACTCTTGGTTCATTAGGTTCTGGTACATACGGAATGTATGACGCTAATGGCAACCCTACGGGTTCTGGCATAGGTTCTGGTTACCTAACTCAACAGTACACGCCAGAAGAATTTGCCAAAGGGCAAGACCCAGGCTATCAATTCCGTTTGCAACAAGGACAAGAAGCCACCAATCGCATGGCAAACATGGGTGGTGGTTTGCTTAGTGGTAACGCTTTAAAAGGACAAGAAGACTACACCCAAGGGTTAGCATCAACTGAGTTTACAAACGCTTTTAATCGCTTTCAAACTGGTCGACAAAACATTTACAACACTTTGGCTGGCATTGCTGGTCTTGGTCAAAACTCTACAAACACTAGCGCAACTGCGGCAGGCAATGCGGCTAATTCCGTTGGAAACACAATTCAAAATCTTGGCGCGGCACAAGCAAGCGGAACAGTAGGCGCGGCTAATGCTATTACTGGCGGTATTCAAAACGCTGGCAACCAATATTATTTGTCTCAATTATTGGCTAAGAAAAACCCAGCAGACACAGGTGGTGGTGGAATACCAAGTGGAAATGCGCCGCCACCAATGCCAACTTATGACACATCGAATTACGGCCCTGTAAACGCCAATTATTCGTTCAATCCTAGTTAAAGGTACAAATATGGCAGACCCAGTAGCATTAGGAATTAGACCGCCTCAAGCAATGAGTCTTGGGGATATGTTAAACCTTGCCCGTGGCGCACAGGCTTATCAACAAGCAGAACAACTTAATCCTTTAGCGGCTCAAAAAGCGCAAATAGAGATTGAACAAGCGCAACGCATGAATCCTTTGGCGGCTACAAAAGCCCAAATGGAAATTGAGCAAGCGCAAAAAATGAATCCATTGGCGGTTCGTGAACAAGAATCAAAAACTAGAGAATCAGAATTAAAACTTGGTGGCGTAAAAAGACAAGCCGCTTTAGAGGCTGGCGCTTCATTATTTCCAAATGAAGTTGTTATTAGCGCATCAGGGTTGCCAAGAAATGCAACCCCACAAGAAAGAAAAAAAGCATCTGATAACTTGATTACATTAATAAATAAAGAATTTGTACCTAGATTAGAAGCGGCAGATTTAAGCCCATCTGAAATTGAACATCAAAGAATGGGTTTGGTTCAGCAAGCAATACAAGACCCGCGAGGTTTTCAATCGCATTTGCAAAGAGGAACTGCGCTTGCTGGTGGCGCACAAACCCTTGCTGGACAAAACTTGCCGCAAACTGCAACAACATCCGCAGGACAAGCGGGTACAAAAGTATTGGGAACTGGTCAAATCACGCCCATGCGAGGCGGTGCAAATGTCAATCCAACAAGCGCAGATGTTGAACTTGGTGGCGAATATCAAAAAGGTTTGGCTAATCGTGTTGTTGCAAGTAACGCTTATTTACAACGCGCCCAAGAAATTGAACCTTTAATGGAACAATTTAAACCTGGCGCTGGAACAGGCACATACGCTAATGTTGCTCAAAAATTGCAAGCGATTGGTGCGCCACAGGCGTTGGTAGACAGAGTTGCTGGTGGAGATTTGTCTGCTGTTCAAAGTATGAACAAATTTTTAGCGCAAAGCGTAATTGCCAGCGCAAGACAAGCCGCTAATGGAAGCACTTATGCTAGTGAAGTAGAAAACTTCCTTAAAAATAATCCAAGTGTTGAAACAGACCCAAGGGCGTTAAAGCGTTTTATTCAATTCAATAATAAATTAGCAAGAGTTGATTTACTTGAGAATGAAGCATTGGCACAAGCCAAAGAAAATGGCATTTACAACCCTGGCACTTGGCAAGCAGATTGGCAAAAAATTGCTGAGAAAAAAGGTTTGTTACCTAAAACACCTACTCAACAAGAAACTGGTGAAAAAACAAAACAACAATCATCACCACAAGAAAAGCCAACTTCACAATACAAAGAAGGTCAAACTGGTACTTATAACGGCAAAAAAGTTATTTTTAAAAATGGCGCATGGAGTTACCAATAATGGATAACCTTTACTCATCTTTGGAAGAAAAATATGGCTTGCCTGCGGGTTTGCTTACTACTGTTCGAGGTGTTGAAAGCAAAGGTGATTCAACGGCAGTTAGCCCCAAAGGTGCTAGAGGTGATTTCCAATTTATGCCAGATACCGCTAAAGCGTATAGCGTAGATGTAAGTGACCCTGTAAGTTCTGCACATGGTGCGGCAAGATATTTATCTGACCTTATTAAACAATATGGCGGTGTACAAGCGGCATTGGCTCATTACAACGGAGGCACAAAGTCTGGTCTTGCTGTTGCTCAAAATAAAGAAGCGCCATTTGAAGAAACAAGAAATTACCTTACAAAAGTAAACAAAGGCTTACGGATTGACCCTTCACAAATTCAATTTGATGGTGAAGAAGTAAAGGCAAGTAAAGATGAAATTGACCCTTCTAAGATTACATTAGACGCAGAAAAATCAACGATTGAACCATCAAAAATTAAATTAACTAAACCAGAAGAACCAAGCAATACTGAATTGTTTGCCAAAGGTTTGGGTAAATCTGTTGTTGACCTTGGTCTTGGTGCTAAACAAGTACTTGATTTGCCTGCTCAGTTTTTGGAAAAACAATTTCCTGCTGTATCAAAGTTTGGCAAAACAATGGGTTTTCCTACTGCTGAAGAATCTGCCGCACAAACAAATCGTGCAGTAGAAGAAGAACGCAAAGCATCATTGCCACTAATGGAAACATTCCCTGGTCAAGCAGGTTATGTTGTTGGAAACATTGGGCAAATGGCGGCTGGTGGCGGTTTACTTAAAGGTGCTGGTACTGCTCTTAACTTAGCAAGACCAGCAACTATTGGGCAAGCAATACTTAATCCAGCAACTTATGGTGCGGCTGGTACTGTTGGTGCTGTTCAAGGCGCTTTACAACCCACTACTAGCGAAGAAAGTAAGGTTTTCAATACATTGGCTGGTGGTGCGGCAGGCATGGCTGGATTGGGGATTGTTAATTCTTTGGGGCGTATTGCCCAACCAATTCAAGAACAAGTTGGAACTATTGCCAAAAATGCAGTTAATACTTTGCGAGAGGCTGGTATTCCATTAGATGCGGCACAAGCAACTGGTTCACAATTACTTGCAAGAGTTAAAGCCGCTTTGTCTGACAACCCAATTACTGTTGGCGCACAATCAGAATTTAGTAATGTACAAAAACAAGCATATAACAAAGCAATAGCAAAAACAATGGGTGAAAATGTTGATGCAATTACACCAGAAGTTATTAGTAACGCACAATCAAGAATTGGCAAAGTTTACGAAGATGTTTTGCAACATGTCAGTATTAACCCAACATTAAGCGACAAATCAAAAAATGTTAATTCTTTGTTTTATAACTTAAATGACATTAAAAATGAAGCAAGTAAAGTATTGACTGATGAAGGCCAACTTAAATCATTAACTGCAAATATTGATGATGTTATTTCTGCCGCACAAAAAAATAATGGCGAAATTTCTGGCCCTCAATACAAAAATATTAAAAAGATTCTTGACAAAATAACAATGGGTACTGACCCTGCTAAAGCAGATTTGCGTAATTACACAAGGGAAATACGCGATTCATTGAATGAAGCCCTTACTGTATCTGCTGATAAAGCAGGCAGAACCGATTTGGTTGATAAATTAAAAGGCGCAAATAAAGAGTGGGGCAACATGAGGAAAATTGAAGATGTTGCAATAAAAAGTGAATACGGAGATATAAGCCCTTCTAAAATGTATAACTCGTTAACCACAAAAGGTAAACGATACAGTTTTTATCAAGATGACCCACAACTTGCAAAGTTGGCATCTGCTGGAAAAATCGTACTTCCTGAGAAAACTCCTAATAGTGGTACTGTTGCTAGATTAGCGGCTCAAGGCGCATTAACTGCTGGTGCGGCCGCTGGTTATGGGCTTTACCAAGGGGATTTAGAAAGTGCGGGTAAAGCGGCGGCTTTAGGAATTGCTGGGCCAAAGTTGGCGCAAAAAGCAATTAACAATCCAGCATTTGCAAGATACCTAGAACAAGGTCTTGGACAAACACAAATAAGAAATATGTTAGAAGCGCCTAAGAATGTTGCCGCACAAAGGCTTGCGCCAGCCGCAATGAACGCATATTTACAATCTTTGCCACCAGAAGAGCCATATCGTGTGGAACTTCGCAATATGCTACCCAATAGACCATAAGGAACACACATGGCAGTCAATCTTTCCCCAATCGGTAACGGCTTTCAGTTCTTTACCACTACTGGATTACCTCTTAACGGAGGTTTTATCTATACCTATCAAGCGGGTTCTACAACGCCTGCTACGACCTATTCTGACAACGCTGGGACTATTGCTAACACCAACCCAATCCAGTTAGGCACAGATGGCAGACCACAAGTAGAAATCTGGTTGACCTATGGCATTAACTACAAGTTTGTTTTAGCGGACTCTGCTAATAGCGTTATACAGACATACGACAACCTTTACGGGATTATTGGCGTACAAGGTACTAGCGGTACTACTATTCCTTCTGGGTTGATTACCATGTGGTCTGGCTCTATTGGTTCTATTCCTACGGGGTGGAATTTATGTGATGGCTCAAACGGAACGCCTAATTTGTTGGATAGGTTTATCGTTGCGGCTGGTTCTTCCTATGCGGTGAATGGAACGGGTGGTGCTACAACGGCTACTTTGGTAA
>CAIMCP010000017.1 GCA_903839515.1 uncultured Candidatus Saccharibacteria bacterium
AGTTTTAATTTTGGGTTCTATGTTTATATCTTTATGGACACTGGCTAGATTCTTTTTAAAAACTCCAACTTTTGATTTAGTCGGTCAACAAAATCTAGCTTATCAGTGGTCTAAAGGATTTCATGCTTATTCCGTCATAGGGCCAACAAACTATATCTGGAAAATGTTCCTCCTTTATATGCCCCTTAATACGATTCCCGGTTCTCCAAAAGTTAAACTAATGATACTAACCGTTCTTATAAATATTATTGTTTTTGTATCTATTTATGTAATCCTTAAAAAGTTACTTCGTTTATTTATGCCTACTATTGGTCTTGGATATTATTTGGCTATATTTTGGTTTGCATTAATATCTGGATCGGTTTACTGGATACAGTTTACTAACTCTAGAAATCTTGAGTTAGTTGGCGGTTTACTTCTTGCCTACTTAATAATTAGAAATATTAAAAAAGAAAATAAGCCAAGATATGCAATTTTAATACTGTTGTCTTCCCTGCTTTTCTTTGCTGACCCTCTGCAGCTATACATGTCAGCAGTACCTGGTTTAGCATATCTAGGACTATTTACTTATAAAAACAAAAAATCAGATTTCGTAAGGTATGTCTTTATAGTCTTATCTGTAGTTGTTGGCCTTGGTTTATCTAAAATAATAATCGCATTGGTTTCAAAGTCTACTGGCGCAGTTTTAATCGCCGTTACAACACATACAAATGGCTATAACACTATCCAAACTATTATCCACGGTACAGTTCCAGCGCTTAAACAAATGGGCAGGCTATATGTTGGCGGGCATGAACTAGGTTGGCTCATGGAAGGAATGAATCTAGTCATGGTAGCTGGTGTTTTGCTGGTTGGATTGTATTATTTCCTTGGCAAAAAAATTAACAAACAGTTAGTTTATATGTGTCTAAGCTTTTGGCTGCTTGGCATTTTCTTCTACATAGTAAGTGGCCAATCACTTCAAACACAAACATCCCGGTACTTAATAGTTACTGTTCCGATATTTATTGTTTATCTAACGGCTGTGATGACTGTTGATTCTAAACTAAGGAGGTATTTAATTGCCGGTTTAATAGCCTTAATATTTATCGATATGTTTGGGGTTATTAAGGTTTTTGATACGTCTACAGATCAAGCCTCAAGTAGTGATGCCCACGTTCAATCGGCTATTAGTTTTATGAAGGATAACGGCTACAAATATGGCTATTCCAGTGCCGACCTTGCCTTACCTGCAGATTATTTTTCAAATCAATCGATTACCTTATTGCCGCTAACCTGTGGAGGACAAAACAACTTAGCGCAGTCTTACCTTTTCTTTGATAAATCTTTCTATCAGCACACACAGCTT
This sequence comes from uncultured Candidatus Saccharibacteria bacterium, assembly GCA_903839515.1. Taxonomy (GTDB): domain Bacteria; phylum Patescibacteriota; class Saccharimonadia; order Saccharimonadales; family UBA4665; genus CAIYEO01. The sequence continues at coordinate 1,349 of CAIMCP010000017.1, forward strand.
AAAATGAGCGGATCAATCCCCGTGATTATTGATGGATCAACAATCAACAACTATCCAAACAGTTGTGGTCTTGATAGTGCCTATAAGATATTTGGAACAAGGCCCTCAATGACACATTTGAGTGACGGAAGTTTAGTTCTTATTTATTCTGCTTCAGAAATCAACCTTGTTATTGGTCATTAGGATATAAATTATATAGAATTATTTATTTTAGATATTCGTATTTGGGGCAACTTATTGAAATCCTTATCAAGGGTTGCTAAAACTCCTCCAAATCGTATGCAGGTTGAAGCTATCCATAAATCATTGTGAGAAATAGCCACTCCATGTTTTCGCGACCATGTCGCTAAGTCTGAATAGATAATTGAGGTGTCTTGATCTGGATAAGCAATTTCGATATTGAAATGTTTTTTAAATAGTTCGTAGTTTTTAAGATTCTCGGCTTGTCTCATGCCATAAGAAAAACCGTATCGTATTTCAGCATCAGTTGCTAGCGGTATTATTAGCCGATCATATTCTTGGTTTGAAAATTCTCTAATTAATGAGTCGTTATTACTCAATATCCCCGAAAGAACTGTTGTATCAAAAACTAGTGTCATAGTGTTCTTTATTTTGTTTCTCTAAAGATGTTTTATCTGACCAAGCAATAGCCTTGTCGAATTCAATTTTGTCATCTTTAGACATTTGGTGATTATTTAAAAATTGCTTAAGTTCATTGTATTTATTTTCATTGTCGCTAATTCCAGAGCTTTGTTTTAGTGTGTTTAGTGCGTAGCGGTTTAAGCTTAGTCCTTGTTGGCTTGCTTTTTTTGTAAGAGCATCTTTAGTGCGCTTGTCTAAGCCTCTTATAGTTAGCTGAAGTGTTTTATCGTTCATAATGCATACATTATACAGTACTCACTGTAGGCATGTCAAGGTATTCATTTTTATGGCTAGTCAATTTTTACACTAAGAACAATGTGTCTGTCTCGGCCTTCGCCTTCAGACTCACTAGACAGATTGTTTTCGCTAGCCAACTGGTGAATAACTCTACGATCGGCTGCGTTCATTGGCTTAAGATGCATGGGTTCCTTGGTGTCGACTACTTGCTTGACCCAAGCCTCCGCCTGTTCACTAATTCGGTCAGCTCTTTGTTTCTTATAGTCTGCAACATCAACACTAACTCTATTTACTTCATATTCGTTGTTTCTAAGAGCATTACTAACCATAAACTGCAAAGCCCTTACTGTTTCGCCTTTTTGGCCTATTAGAAAGCCGTTTAAATGTGAAGAGGGTACATTTAGCTCAATCACTTGTTCGTCGCTTGAAGTAGCCTTTACGTCAGTATTGAGGCCAAAAAAGGATAGCAGATCCTCTAAGTACTTTTTTGCAAAGGTTATTGATCCATCTAAACTTTTTTCCATGACTACTTCCTCCTTTTTTTAGTTTTCGTAGCCTTAGTTTTTTTTGTTGGTTTTTTAGTTGTAGTCTTGGATATAACTTCTCCCTCTATGACTTTATCTGGTTCGTCTGCAAGTTCTTCCATTTCTTCTTCGTCACGACTTAGGACTATATGTTGTTGTATGAAGGCAACAATACCGCTCGTTAACCAGTAAAGGCTTAGTGCTGAGGCAACACTGACTGTGAATAGAAAGATCATAACTGGTAGCAGGTAACGAGTGCTTTTACCGACTGCAGCATTAACTTCAGAAGTATCAGCAGCATTGCCTGAACTGGCGTCTTTAAGTATCTGCCTTAGTTTGCGGGCGTTTTTGTCTGTTGGCATAAGTTGCTTGCTCTGATAGAACTGGACAATGGCGCTAGCTAGAACTATTACCATGGCTGGCCAATAAATAGCTTTGCCACTTCCTAGTGCGCTTTTTGTAAGATCTACAATTCCAAATAGAGTTGCATCAAAAAGATGGATATTGGTGGCTAGTTCCTTCATCCACGGAAGATGTTGTAGTGGTGCATAGGCAAAAGTAATTATTTGATGGGGATCATCTATAATTCTTTTAATACCACTATAAAGAGCTAGAAATATAGGCAACTGGATTAAGAGAATTCCAATTGAGCCCAGTGGGTTAATACCTTTTTCTTTATATAACTCCATTAGCATTTGAGATTCTTTTTGCTTATCTCCCTTAGCTGCAGCCTTGATCTTTTTTAGCTCAGGCTGAACCTTGCGCATAACTTTAGCTTGATGCAACTGCTTTTTAACTAGTGGCCAAAGAAGTAATCTAATTAGAATCGTAAATAGAATAATACTTATACCAAAGTTGTGCCCAGGTATAATGGCATATATAAGTACTAGGATATTGAAAATTGGCTGGACAATTAACGTTGTAAACATTTAAACTTCCTTTTTATCTATTTTATCATGAGTTGCGGTATTTTTATCCGTTAACTTGTCGAATATTTCAGACCTACTAAACAAATCTATAATTAAGGTCTCGAGTTTTGGTTGTTCCATTTCAGCAATTATTGGACTGAAAATAATTAAGGCAATGTCGTAAGGCTCAGTAATTCTATCTTGGTTGTTGCGGACGATTTCATATAGCCTTCGTCTAATTCTATTTCTAACAATGGCCGACTTATGGACTTTTTTAGATACAACAACAGCTAATCTGTAGGTGTCGCGTCTAGTGTTAATTATATAGCGGACAGTTAGCTGATTGGCTCGTATTGTTTTCCCCCGCGTGTAAAGATAACGCAGGCTACCGTGTCCGTGAAAACGGTGTGACCTAGTTATCATAAGATGAGATTATCCTTTCTGGCGGTTTAAAGACTAGTGAGAAAGTCGGACTCGGCCTTTTATTCTTCGTCTTTTAAGAACTGCTCGTCCATTTTTGGTGGCCATTCTTTTAAAGAAGCCGTGTTCGCGAGCTCTTGATCTTTTCTTTGGTTGATAAGTTTTCTTTGACATAATCTAACTGTACCTAATTCTTAACTATCTGGTCAAGCTCATGTGATGACTTGGGCCTGGACAAATAATATTAATTATTGGTCTCTTCCTTTTCCTTAAAGTTTATTTAACAATATTTTACCTACTAATTCTATCAGTTTATCCACTGATAACCAAATTTTATCCACAGATTAACAGGGAGAGCTTCAATATGTGTAAAACTCTACCCCAGAAGCCTAGTTTTTATAGTTTTATAAAGTTACCACTTGGTTGCCTGTGGAAAAGAATGTATAGTTAGTGATACTAAGTTATGGGTAATACAATTCAAGAGGGAATATTGTGGCAATCGGTACTCGGTGAAATCGAGTTGTCTATTTCGCGAGCAAGTTTTGTCACATGGTTCAAGAACACTCACCTAATAAAACACAAAGACAATATTATTATTGTTGGTGTGCCTAATGTATTCATAAAACAACAACTAGAACGTAAATTCAATGAGCTTATTGTAGAAACTTTAAAAAAGAATGGTCTTACCGATATAAGTGTTGAATATAAGATTCAAGCTATAGATAAAGACAAGATTAAACAAAAAGAAGAAGTTATAATTCTGAATGAAAACCCAGCTCAAAGACAACGAAGTAGGGGCAGTAGTTTATCTCATCAATATAGACAGGGTCTTAATGAAAGGTACACTTTCGATAACTTTATAGTTGGAGCTGGTAATGAGCTAGCTTATGCTGCTTGTCAGGCAATTGTTGCTCATCCTGGGCAAAAATATAATCCACTGTTCCTATATGGTGGTGTTGGAATAGGAAAGACTCATCTTATTCAGGCGGTTGGTAATGCAGTGCTTAAGAAAAATCCTGATGCACGAATAGTTTATGCATCAACTGAGCAATTCGTTCAGGAGTTTGTTGACGCTCTAAGATTTAAGAAGAATACTGACTTTGCTGGTTTTTATAGAGGGGCTGATGTTCTTATTGTTGATGATGTTCAATTTTTAGCAGGTAAAGAAAAAATACAAGAAGAATTCTTCCATACTTTTAATGCACTTCATCAAGCTAATAAACAGATTATTATATCTTCAGATAAACCACCGAGAGAAATTCCAACCTTGGAAGAAAGACTTCGTTCTAGATTTGTTTGGGGAATGAGTATAGATATGCAAAACCCAGATTTTGAAACTAGATGCGCTATTATCCAGACTAAAGCTGAAATGCATGGACTCGAACTCACTGGTGATGTTACGGAATATTTAGCTAATTATGTACAAACCAATATTAGAGAACTTGAAGGCGCGCTAAACCAACTACTAGCTTTTTGTGAGATGAGAGACTTAGAACCAACTCTCGAAGTCACTACATCTTTACTCGGAAGCGGAAAATCTAGACCAAAACACATTAGCTCTAGACAAGTTATTGAAAAAACAGCCCGTTATTTCCAAATACCGGTTGAAGACATTATTGGTCCAAAAAGAGACAAAGATATTGTAGTTCCAAGACAAATAGCAATGTATTTACTGCGCAGCGAACTACATCTTAGTTATCCTAAAATTGCCAGGGAACTAGGGAGAAAAGATCATACAACAGCAATTCACTCTATAGATAAAATTGAGAAAGCGGTAGTTTTAGATAGTTCAGTAAAGACTGCTATATCTAAAATTAAGGAGCGACTATATGTGTAAAAGCTGGGTACAATTTGTGTCTAAGTTTACTGGCCGTGTTATGTTTATGCACCATACTAATACAAATAGTGTTCGTGGTGTTCATAAGACCGTAAGTTATACAAAAGTTGTTAGCTATTTATACATAGTTTATACAAGTACATGTGGACTAGTTTTAAATCTGTTAAATTGGTCTTTATACACACTATACACAGGAATAATAATAACTAGAGCTTTTTTAAATAATTTATTTTTTATTACTAATAACATGGGGGTAAAACTATGAAGATTCAAGTAACTCAAGAAAACCTTAATAAAGCACTAGGAAGTGTAGCTAGAGTAGCATCATCTCGTAACACACTACCTATTCTTGCCAATGTCCTAATTAAGACAGTCGGAACACGTCTGAGTATTTCAGCTACAAACTTAGATATAGCCATAACTCATTACATTGGTTCTAAAGTTACAAGCGAAGGATCAATTACTATTCCAGCTCGTTTAGTTCAAGATTTCGTGTCTTCCCTGCCTAGTGGAATTATTGAACTTAAACTAGATGAATATAAGCTACACTTCTCTACCGGTACATACAGATCAACAATTAACGGTATCTCATCAGAGGAGTTCCCTGTTCTTCCAGCTATTAAGGATGGAAAACACTGGTCAATTGATTCGAATCTACTGAAGAAAAAACTTCAACAAGTAATAATTGCTGCATCCAATGATGACACGCGTCCAGTCCTCACAGGTGTATATTTTTACACAAACGATAACAAGCTCAAGATTGTTGCTACGGACAGTTACAGACTAGCTGAAGCTACCGTAGTGGACATTAAACATGACATTAATCTCCTAGTTCCAATTAGCGCAACACAAGAACTACTTAGGATAATTTCTGACTTTGAAGGTGAAGTTAATGTTACTAATGATGATCAACAGGTATTGTTTAGTGTGGGAGATATTGAACTAGTTGCAAGACTAATCGATGGTAAATATCCTAACTATGTTAGTTTAATTCCAAAAAGTTTCGAAACCAGTGCAAAACTACCCAAGAGTGAGCTATTAAATATTACCAAAGTATCTAGCTTATTCGCCCGAGAAAACGCCGGCAGTATTACGCTAGAAGTTGATGATCATGAAAAAACAATAAGCATTCATTCTATAGCCTCTCAACTCGGCGAGAATATAGCTAATGCTAAGGCTGAAGTTAAAGGAGAAGGCTCTATAACCCTAAACTCTAGATACTTACTTGATGCACTTCATGTTATGAGCGGCGATGAAATTATATTTAGCTTTAATGGAAAACTTGAGCCTTCCCTTCTATCCGATCCAAAAGACCCTGAATATATTCATGTCATTATGCCTCTTAAGAGCTAAAATAGATAAGACATGTTAACCAGTATTAGACTACAAAATTTTCGCTCATATCTAGACGACTCATTTGAACTTAGTGAGAGCGTTAATATTATTGTTGGTAAAAACGCCAGCGGTAAGACTAACCTGCTTGAATCAATTCTTATTAACGCTGGTGAAAATTCATATAGAGGTAAGGATATAGAGCTCATAAACCATAATTCAGACTGGGCAAAAATAGACTGTAATAATGAGGATAATACTGTTCGAACAGTTAAGCTTCAAACAGTGAATAGTAATATAGTAAGGACTTATGAGATTGATGGGAATCAGTACAAAAGACTTAATTTAGCTAAAACAATACCAGTAGTTGTTTTTGAACCTAATAATTTAAATATTCTAACCACTTCACCAGACAGTCGCAGAAATTTTCTAGACGAACTCCTTGAGAAAATAAAACCTGGCTTTAAAGAAAAAAGAAGACAATTTAAGAGAGTTCTATATCAAAGGAATGCACTGCTTAAGACTGGAATTAGAAACGCCCAAAACAACTTATTTGTTTGGAATCTAAGACTTAGCGAACTTGGTGATTATATATTTAATAACAGAATGGAGCTGATTGATACTATTAACCAGTTTGCGGAAGAAATATATAATGAACTATCTATCACTAAATCTACGGTAAGTTTCGAATACGTAACCAAATTAAATAAGAATAACTATGCCAGCGATCTTATTAAAAGTTTAGAGAGAAATATTAATACAGATATTGAAAGAGGCTTTACTTCTAGTGGACCCCATCGAGATGATTTTGATCTAATATTAAATAATCACATGGCTTCAGAAACTGCATCAAGGGGTGAAATGAGAACCTTAATGCTAGTTTGTAAGATACTTGAAACAAGGGTTATAGAAAAATCCAGGAGTATAAAACCAATTCTATTACTCGATGATGTATTTAGTGAACTTGATGGCGGAAGAAGACAAGCGCTAACTAATTTCCTTAAAGAGTACCAGACATTTATAACTACAACTGATGCAGATGTAGTCCTTCATCATTTTAGTGACCAAGCCAACATAATAGCAATTAGTAAAACAAATTAAAGCGTATTTGGTATTGCGTGAGGATTGTTGACATTAGATGGTGGTTGGGCTGTTTGTGTACCGCTATCATACTTATATGTCGGGTCATTATTATAATCAATCATGATTCTAATATCATATAAATTAGCATAAGTAATCGATAGGTTGACTAGAATTTCTGAGTTACCTAACCTCATCTTAGATGTAATATTGTTAATTGAACTATTGTATCCATTGTTTAAGATAGCTGTTTGGCTATATTTGTGACCCAGCTGATTATTTATATAACCAGTAATTAACTGATTAAAAAGAGTTAATTGAGAGGAAGTCATACCAGAACTAACTAATTTATCTACACCCAGAACGGTGACAATACTGTTGCCGTTAAAGTTTTCAGGCTTTTGGTTAGGGTCTGTGTATATTGTTTGACCAGTATCCTTATTTACCGTTTTTACAGTGTATGTAGGACTGTTTTTAGGATTACCTTTAGTTAATAAGAAAATAAAGAAAACTAAAACAATAAATATGAAGCCCGCAATGATTATTTTTTTTCTAGTTATTATCATTTAGTGACTCCCACCATATCTCTTACGCCTGAACTTTGTATTACTGAAGCTGGATACTGTGTTTCTTTGTGCTGGGTAAATGGATCGCCCACCAATATATCACCGTTTGAAGCGATTCCTTTTAAGACTATAACGTGACCAGCAGTAGTAAATGGAGCAGCTCCACTTCCCCCTGCTATAACCAGTCCTCCACCCTGTAAAACAGCAATAGCCTTACTCATATCGGTTCCAAGCTGAGTTGTTTTAAGTCCCCAGTGTTCGGGCCCTTTTGCAAAATAATCCCATGATGTTCCGCTACCAACATATCCACCAATACTCATGCTGTAATTAGCACTTTCCACAGGTGTTACGCTTTTATCTGACAGGGTTGCTACAATCATAGCAACCGATGTTGCTCCACAACCATTTGCACAAATTGTGCCCTTACCTGAAGGACTA
>CAIMCP010000018.1 GCA_903839515.1 uncultured Candidatus Saccharibacteria bacterium
CTCCTCTAAATATTATATTTTTATTGTAGCAATTAGTTTGAATTGCGCCTATAATAAAAATACTAAATCAAAAATAAAAAAGAATCATATATACTTTATATGATATAATAATATGAATATGGAAGATACAAATAGCCAAATTGGAACGCTTATTGCTCATATAAGGCAAGAAAAAGGTCTAACTCAAGCAGTATTTGCAAAACGACTCGGAACTAGTCAATCAGCGATTAATAGAATTGAACACGGTAAACAGAACCTAAGCCTTGAGACTCTTGGTAGAATCTCAGATGTCTTAAATCAACAAATCGTGAGTATAGCCGGTGGCTCTATTAGCCTAAGAATCGAAGGTGGTCGCGAGTTAAAAGGAGAAATTGCGCTAAAAACTAGCAAGAATGCTGTAGTCGGAATAATTTGCGCATGCCTTATCAATAAAGGTACTACGGTCATTAAGAAAGCTCCTAAAATTGAAGAAGTTAATCGCCTCATAGAAGTTCTTAAATCTATTGGAGTTGGAGTTAGATGGATTGACGATACAGATATAGAAATAAAACCTCCAAAGACTTTAGATCTCGAAAAAATGAATAAAGCTTCGGCTCGAAAAACTAGAAGCGTAATTATGTTTATCGGTTCGTTAATACATAGCTTCAAGGATTTCCAGATTCCCTATGCTGGAGGCTGTGAACTTGGAAGACGAAGTGTCTTGCCTCACATATATGCACTTGAAGAATTTGGCGTGAACGTAACAGCTAAAACAGGTCATTATCAGATTAATGTTAAGAAGAAACTTCCAAAAAGAGATGTTGTACTTTATGAATCAGGTGATACTACTACCGAAAATGCATTAATTGCTGCGGCTGGTTTTGATGGACAGACAATCATCAAAATGGCTAGTGCTAATTATTCTGTTCAAGACCTTTGTTTTTATTTAGAAAAACTTGGTGTAAAAATAGAAGGAATTGGCACCACAACCTTGAAAGTTAAAGGCTTAGGTTATATAAAAAAGAATGTATCCTACTATCCTGCCGAAGACCCAATTGAAGCGATGACATTTATTGCAGCTGCTATTACGACTGATTCAAGTATAACTATCAGACGAGTCCCGATTGAATTTATGGAACTTGAACTTCTAAAACTTGAAAAAATGGGTCTAAAATATGAAGTGAGTAAAGTCTTCAAGGCAGATAACGGAAAAACAGACTTAGTTGATTTGAAAATTTTCAAGCACAATGGAAAGCTTAAGGCTGCTGAAGAAAAGATTTATGGTCGTCCATTTCCCGGTCTTAATATAGACAATCTTCCCTACTTCGTTCCAATTTGCGCAGTTGCTAAAGGAAGAACCCTGATTCATGACTGGGCATTTGAGGATAGAGCTCTTATGTATACTGAAATGAAAAAAATTGGAGTTGATCTTGATCTTGCTGATCCTCATAGAGCCTTCATCAATGGGCCGACAAAATGGAGGACAGCAGACATTAGTTGTCCATCTGGCATACGCCCTGCCGTAATGATACTTATTGGAATGCTAGCTGCTAATGGAATTAGTACGCTTAGAAATGTATATACTATAAATAGGGGGTACGAAGATTTAGCCGCAAGACTCAATAGTTTAGGCGCACAAATTACTGTTTTGCATGGTCTTTAAATCAAAATTAATGTTATAATATACTTTTGTTAATACATGCGGGTGTCGTATAGTGGCTAATATGCTAGCCTTCCAAGCTTGAGACGCGAGTTCGATTCTCGCCACCCGCACCAAAATAACAAAACCGCCCTGATAGCTCAGCTGGATAGAGCAGGAGACTTCTAAGCTCAAGGTCGGGGGTTCGAATCCCTCTCAGGGCACCAATAAATTTAAAAATAACGAATATGGCGGGAGTAGCTCAGTTGGTTAGAGCGCCGGGTTGTGGTTCCGGAGGCCGTGGGTTCAATTCCCATTTCTCGCCCCAATAGATAAATAATTAGCAGAGGGAAAATGAAACATTTATCTAAATCTTGGGCTTTTTTAAAAAAATATAAACTATTCGGGCTTGCATTAATAAGCTTTATAATCGGATTAATCTTATATTTTTCAGGTGAGCCAAAGATTGCCAAGTATTTAATTTCAGCAATTGCATTAATTGAAGTCATACCACTTGCTTGGGGTATGCTTAAATCTCTTCGCGACGGTACTTATGGCATAGATATATTAGCTGCGACTGCAATAATTGCCTCTGTAGCTGTAAATCAGTATTGGGCTGCAATAATAATCGTAATAATGTTAACTGGTGGTGAGGCCTTAGAGGATTATGCTGAGGGACGTGCTGAAACTGAACTAAATGCGTTACTTACAAAAGCTCCTCAAATTGCACATATCTTGCGCGCTAGTAAGGTAGTTGACGTTAAAGCCTCAGCAGTTACTATTGGTAATAAAATAATTATCAAACCAGGTGAACTTGTGCCAGTTGATGCTGTAGTAATAGAAGGATCTAGTAGTTTTGATCAATCTAGCCTAACCGGTGAAAGCGTTCCAAAATATAGAGAAATTGGCGATGAACTTCTAAGTGGCTCGATTAATATTGAGGGAGCAATCACTGCAAGGGCATTAAGGCCAGCATCAGATTCTCAATATGAACAAATTATTAAGTTAGTTAAATCTGCTCAAAACAGTCAAACTCCATTTGTAAGATTAGCTGATCGGTACAGTATTCCTTTTACGATTCTAGCATTTGGTATTGCAATTGCGGTATGGATAGTTAGCAAGCAGTCAATTAGGTTCGTAGAAGTTCTGGTAGTCGCCACACCATGTCCTTTAATTCTAGCTGCGCCTATAGCTGTAATCTCTGGTATGAGCCGAGCAGCTAAGAATGGAATCATAGTTAAAACAGGTGGTGCTCTTGAAAGACTAGCTGAAGCTAAGACAATCGCTTTTGACAAAACCGGAACACTTACAACTGGAATAGCTTCAATTAAAGAAATTAGAACATTCGGCAAAAACAAAAAACAAGATATTTTAAAATACGCAGCTTCACTTGAACAAAACTCAAATCACATCTTAGCACTAGCAATAGTCAAAGAAGTTAAAAAGCTAGGCATTAAAATACCTAAATCTTCAGGTCTTAAGGATTTTTCGGGAACAGGTCTTGAAGCTAAAGTTTCTGGTAGTCTTATTCTAGCTGGCAATTTGGCTCTTATGAAAAACAACAATGTAAAAATGCCCGATGATTTATTTATTAAGAAAAATAAAGATACCGTTACTTACGTTGCAATAAACATGGAACTCGCCGGTATGATTACATTTGATGATCAAATACGCGATGAAGCTAAAAGCACACTAGCTAAGCTTAAAAAATTTGGCTTCAAACATATGCTGCTAGTTACTGGAGATCTTGAGCAAAAGGCCAGAGTTGTTGCAAAAACTCTAGGAATCAGTGAATATAAAGCAGAAGCCTTGCCTGGAGATAAAATAAGAGCCATTGAAGCGCTCACTAGTCGTCCTGTCGTGTTTGTTGGTGATGGAGTTAATGATGCACCAGTTCTAACCGCAGCGGATGTAGGCATAGCCCTGGGAGCCCAAGGAAAGACTGCTGCAAGTGAGTCGGCAGATATGGTAATAATGCTTGATGACTTTGCTAAGGTTGCTAAGGCTAAGGAAATCGCAAATAGAACTTTTAAGATTGCCCAACAAAGTATAGTTATTGGAATTGCGATGAGCATAGTACTTATGCTAGTTTTCGCTACGGGTAAATTTCAACCTATCTATGGAGCTGTACTTCAGGAATTGGTAGACGTATTTGTAATCTTTAATGCGCTTAGAGCCCATGGTTCATGGAGCAAAGTAAAGAATATTAAAAGTTCTTAAGAGCAATTAATACAGTAAGAGGTAGTACTAGATTATCTACACCACTACTACTAAGACTTTCGACAAAGGTTAATATTGGTGGCAATAAGATTATCATAGCTACGCTTGGGTTATATCCTGAGACGACATAAAAGAATAGTAGTATTGCTAGAGAACATACCAAAAAAGTTAAAGAGCCAGCAATGCTCTTTTTGGCTCCAAAGACCGTATATAGTGATTTGCTACCATACTTCTTGCCTATTAATGCTGCAAGTCCATCTGCAATACTTAGATTGAGTATTGCTGCCATGAAAATGTACTTGTTGTGAGTAAGTAGCGCAGTAAGGCCTATGCCCACAGAGAAATATATTTCACCATAAGAATGTCGATCTAGTTTATTGATTGTTTTAAAGATAGTGAATCTCTTAGATAATTTCTTGGAATTTCTGGCTACAATAATTCCAGCAATAAATACTAAAACAAGTAAATAAATAGACGCCCAAGACAAAAAGAATGGCCAGAAGGCTATAAATGTTCCAAGAAAAATATGTAAAAACTTTCGAGTTGATTCATGGCTTATCTTTTTACTTCGCCAGATATTCTCAGTTACTACAAACAAAAAAGCTGTTCCAGCAATTGCGTAAAGTAGATGTAGCATACATATATTTTAACCATATTTAGAATTACTACAAGAGCAGTATTGATTTTTGATTAAATAAGGATTAAAATTCAAACTAGAAAAATAAAATAAAAAAGGATTAAAAAAATGAAAAATAGATCGCCAATAACAGTATTTTTACTGAGTATAATAACGCTGGGAATTTACGATATCTACTGGTTAGTAGTTACGAAGAATGAACTAAATAAAAGAACAAAACAACATGTCCCAACAATTTGGTTATTAATCTTCCCTCTTATACCCTTTATTGCAGGTTATATATTATTAATTGCTTCAGGAATATATAGTCAGCCATCAACTTGTTATAGTGAATGCGCTATTCCAATGGGCGTTAACACATATACCAGTCCTCTAGTGGTTGGAGCCATTCTAATACTCGTCTTTGGAGTAACGTTTTTTATTACATCACTAATTTGGTTCTTCAAGTTCTCTAAAGCAATTAATGAATTCACAAAAGGCAAAATGTCGACAGCCGTTACATTTTTAATACTTTGGTTAATTCACCTAA
>CAIMCP010000019.1 GCA_903839515.1 uncultured Candidatus Saccharibacteria bacterium
ACCTTAGTTAGACCATCTAGAAGACTGTACTGAGTATGGTTATGCAAATGCACATAATCACTGGCAGTTAATTTCACCTTTTAAAACCCTCTTTTATTTATATTCTCAAGATATATTATAAATTAAAGAAAGCTAATTATGCTAATTATTATCTTTTTCTTTTGATACGAAATTATTGAGCTTATCAATAGATACTGTAGCTTCACTTATTGCAATTTCTAGGTCTTCGTCAATTTTATCACCCTCATGGAGCGCAGTTAGGGCTAGACTAATACGGTGTCTTGCTTCAATTGCAGAATCTGTAAGCTTTTTTAGTTCTTCTTTAGCTTTTCCCTTATAGCTAAGTCCCTTAATTTTGGCTTCTGCTACCAGTTCAGTAATTTCATTATGATAGCTTTTAAGTCTTGTCTCCAAATGTTTTGTCGTGTTAATTGCGCCCCTTTTTATGTCGTCTCTAGTTTCTTTACCGCTTTTTGGCGCTGTTAATAGCCCAATTCCATATCCTATGATTCCAGCAGCTATTGCTCCTATTGCTAATTTTTTCTTATAGTCTGACATAATTACCCTCTCTATTACTTATTAAAAATTGAACCAACTAAATTTTTAAACATAGTAGTATATGTTGCCATAGATGCGACTTTTTCCAGCTTACTTCCAAATTTCTCAGCAGATGTGACAAAATTCTCAGCTTTATCGACAATTGCATCAATTTTTTTAAATATATTATTTATTTTTATGAAGAGAATAATAGCCATGATTAAAAATATAGTAAATACTACTGAATTTATTATCACAAGTGCTTCTGTTGCAGTATTCATAATAAGTGTATTATTACACTTATTTTATTTTATTGCAAAATTTCGATCAAATATTTTCTGAAGTCATCGGCAATATCTTCGCGCCTAAGAGCAAAGTCTACGACTGTTTTTAAATACTCAAGTTTATTACCGGCATCGTAATATCTAGCATTTTCAATTTCTTTGGCAATCACTCTTTTTCCATCATTTACCATGAGATCCAGTGCATCATTAGCCACGAATTCTTTTCCTTCTTCTAAGATATCGAAAGACTGATGCAGGTATTTAAATATATCTGGGGTTAATAAAAAGCCCGAACATGTAGCCATATCTGAGGGTGCTGCTTCCTTACCAGGTTTTTCGACAATCTTATTAACTTCTATTATTCCATCTCTTAAAGGATTTCCAGCTGCAAAGCCATATCTATCATAATCTTTGTCGCTACTGGCTTTCACGGTAGATAGGATTGGGCAATTGAATTCTTCATAGGCATCTATCATCTGCTGGAAGCGAAGTGGCTCTGAAACAATAAAATCATCACTCCAGGTATATATAAATGGCTCATCACCAATAATATGCTCAACATTTAGTAGAGGTGTTCCTGAGCCATATAGACCTTTTTGTCTGACATAGATAAAGTTGGCCATTTCAGATATAGCCCTAATCTCATCAAGTAATGGTTTTTTGCTTTCGCCACCTTGTCTTAGATTATTAACTAGGTCTTGGCTAGGTCTATCGAAATGATCCTCGATACTTCTCTTGCTATATCCCGTAACAATTACGATGTCTTCAATACCAACTTTTACTAATTCTTCTACGACGTACTGAATTATTGGCTTATCTATTAGGGGCAGCATTTCTTTCGGCATAGCTTTTGTCTGGGGCAGGAATCTCGTTCCAAACCCTGCGGCTGCAATAACGGCTTTTGTTACTTTAGTCATTATTTATATTATAGCGAATTTATTTGTTCACGGATAATTTTTTGTGCAATTGCAGGGTTTGCTTTTCCACGACTTTCTTTCATGACCTGACCTACCAAGAAACCTATCGCTTTATCTTCCCCCGACTTAATGTCATCAACAGCCTTTTGGTTATCAGATAAAATTTTAGCCACTATTTCAGACAGCTCATCCTGATTAGAATTTTGAGAAAGTCCTTTTTCACTGGCATATTTTGAAACATCTATGATGTCGTTTGAAGTAAGTAGTCCCGTAATCAAGTCCTGGGCACCATTAGAGCTAAGACTACCGGCCTCAACAAGCTTAAATACTTCCAGGTACTGATTGGTCCTAGTCTCATCACTAGCAATCTTAAGTTTTGGGTTATTTTTTCTAAGTGGAATCTCAATATTAATAATCCAGTTAGCAATTTTCTTAAGCTCATCAGGCTTATCTAAGAAATTATTAATAACACTTAAGTAGCTAATTTCTTGATTCTCGACTTCGCTTTCAAGCAATAATTCAATTTGAGCAAAGTTTAACTTAGCTTTAGACAAACTGCCTCTCCAAGCTTCTGGCATTTTCGGCATTGATGCTTCTATTTCATCTATGTACTGATCGGTTAAATTAATTGGTGGAATATCTGGCTCTGGGAAATACCTATAGTCATTAGCATCTTCTTTTGTTCTTTGAGAAAAAGTGCGCTGTTTTGAGTCATCAAAACCCCTTGTTTCCTGAACTATAGACTGTCCTTTTTCAAGCAGTTCTACCTGGCGCTTAATCTCATATTCAACTGCTTTTTCTACGCTTCTAAAGCTATTCAGGTTCTTAGTTTCACTCCTTGTTCCAAGACTATCATCCTTAGAGACACTAACATTAACGTCAAAGCGCATGTTGCCATAATATAAATTAGCATCTGAAACATCTGCGAACTGCATAAGTAGATGAAGCTCTTGTGCATAGGCCTTAGCCTCAGCCGCACTATGAATATCTGGCTCTGAGACAATTTCAAGAAGTGGGGTTCCAGCCCTATTTAGGTCTACTAATGAATAATCCTTGCCGACGTCGTGAGTGCTTTTTCCTGCGTCTTCTTCAAGATGAGCTCGAGTAATACCAATTTCTAAATCCTCGCCATCAACAACAATTTTAACTTTTCCACCAAGTACTATTGGAGCTTCAAATTGTGTTATTTGGTAGCCCTTAGGCAGATCTGGATAGAAGTAATGCTTCCTGTCAAAATGAGAATTATTTTGAGGCCTTGCACTTAGTGCAAAACCAGCACGACTAGCAAGAACCAAAGCCTCTGAGTTTAGGACTGGCAGGGATCCAGGAAGACCAAAGCAAATGTGGCTAACTAGAGTATTGGGCTTAGCATCTCTAGCATCATTATCTACCCCAGAAAATAGCTTGGTCTGAGTTTTAAGCTGAACATGGCATTCAATACCAATAGTTGGCAGGTAACCTTTATATAAATATTTATTTTCTTTTGTCACTTGGCAATGCTCCTAAATCCTGTAAAGCTTTTTTAATTGCTGTTAAGGCTTCCTTGGTGTCAGTCTTATTTAGCCTAGTTCTTGGATGACTTTCAAGTTTACTACTTAATTTGTGCGCAAACCAAACGCCATCATTATCTTTAATGTGCCTTTGAGCTGAAACCATTCTCTCTCCCATAGACTTACCCTTAAAGTGTCTTTTCTTTAAAGCCTCATCAAGCAATTTATCTGCTGACATAATAGACTGAGCCCAAGTTTTTTTATCCACCAATAATTTCTGTAAAACTTTCCATGAATCATAAAAATATGATTTGTTCATTCTAATTGGCTTGTATTTCCAACCAAAATAACAGGCAATAAAGAATAAAACGACTAGGCCCATATAGACATATATATTCATCATGCTAACTCCTCAACTTTCCTAGCTGCACCCAAAAGTGATCGATCATGCTTTTGAGCAGCCATCAGTTGAACGGCAACAGGTAAATTATTTTTCATATCAATAGGTATGGTAATTGAAGAAATACCGGCTAAGTTTGGTGCGACTGTCATGACATCAGATAAATACATGGCTAGCGGATCATTGGATTTCTCGCCAATTTTAAAGGCTTGAGTTGGTGCAACTGGACCAAGCAAGAAATCGACTGACCTGAAGGCATCATTAAAATCGTTAACTATCTTAGTTCGTACAAGCTGAGCCTTCTTGTAATAAGCATCATAGTATCCGCTGCTAAGAACATATGTTCCAATTATGATTCTACGCTTTGCTTCTCGACCAAATCCTCGGGCACGACTCTCAGCATAACTTTCATTCAAGTCTTTGGCACCTTCGTAACTATAACCAAATCTTTGGCCATCGTATCTAGATAGATTCGAGCTAACTTCTGCTGGGCATAAAATATAATAGACAGCCAAAGCGGAAGGTAGAATCGGCAAGCTAACATCTTTAATTTCAGCACCTGCAGACTTTAACTTAACGATTAGCTCATCAATTGAATCTTTAATCTCGGAGTTTAGGCTATCATCAAAATATTCCTTAACCAAACCTATCTTTTTGCCTTTGAGATCAGAATCAGCACCAATGTAACCTAATGTATCTTTTTCGATGGTTGTTGAATCAAGAGGATCACGACCTGACATAATATCTAAAATTAAACTGGCTTCTCCAACAGTTTTTGTCATTGGACCGATACAATCAGTGCTACTAGCCATAGCAACTACGCCACTTCTAGAAACTAGGCCGTAAGTTGGTTTTAACCCGACACAGCCACTAAAAGCTGCTGGCTGTCGAATTGATCCGCCAGTATCTGTGCCGATTGAAAAAGGAGCAAGACCCAGAACAACAGATGCAGCTGATCCACCAGAGCTACCGCCGGGTACTCTTGTCTTGTCGTGTGGGTTTTTCGTAATCATAAAATCACTATTCTCAGTTGATGCACCATGAGCAAAGGCATCTAGGTTAGCCTTAGCAACAACTATTGCACCTTCAGCTTCTAGTTTTTCTATAGCACTAGCTTGGTATGGAGCATTAAAACCTTTTAAGATATTACTAGCAGCAGTTGTCTCACCGCCAAATGTTAGAAAATTATCCTTAGCAATAAAAGGCACTCCAGCAAGTCGTCCCATATTTTGACCCTGCGAAACTCCATCATCAATCATCTTGGCACGCTCTAGTGCTCGGTCTTTAGTTAAAGATATTATTGCATCGTATTCAGATGCTTCATTAATACGTTTTAGCGATTCTTTAACTAAATCAACAGCCGAAGACTTTCCTTCGTTTACCGAGAAAGCAATTTTAGTAATATTATCCCAGGACTTCATCAGCCTATCATCCTCTTAACTTGAATCTGTCCATCTTTACTGCTTGGTAAATTAGACATCAATTGTTTCTTATCTACCTTATAATCTATTTTTATATCTTCTCTTGTTACATTCTCAAGTCCAGTAACTTGATAAGTTGGCAAAAGACCTTCGACATCAATTGTATCTAAATGACTTACATAATCTAAAATCAAACTAAGCTCTGATGAAAATTCAGAAACCTCATCTGAAGTTAGCTTTAATTGAGCTAAATTAGCCAATTTTAATATTTCTTCTTTGGAAAGTTTTACCATATTTTATATAAATATATCAGACATTGCCCGATGTGTTTAGCCTTTCGCCTTAATATCTTCAATTATATCTCTAAGTTCAGCTGCTTTTTCAAACTCCAAATTGGCTGAAGCAAGCTCCATCTGACCTGTTAAATCCTTAATTATAGACTTGTATTCGTCTTTCGGTATTTTCTTCAGGTTTAAAAGAACTGTTTTTGCTTCTTCGGGAAGATCAGGCCTCATACCCTTATCGATATCTTTCAAAATTCCTTCAGGCGTTATATTGTGATCTGTATTGTATTGAGTTTGGATTTCACGTCGCCTATTAGTCTCGCCAATTGCTTTGTCCATACTTCCAGTTATCCGGTCAGCAAACATAATTACTCGTCCATTAACGTGACGAGCGGCTCGACCGATAGTCTGGATTAGGGCCTGAGAGCTCCTTAGAAAACCTTCTTTGTCGGCATCCATTATCGCTACTAGTGATACTTCGGGCAAATCAAGCCCTTCACGTAGCAAGTTAATACCAACTAACACGTCGTAAATTCCAAGCCTAAGATCGCGCAGTATATCGGTTCTATTAAGTGTTTCAATATCGCTATGGATGTATGCTACTTTTACACCTAGATTTTTTAAATACTCACTTAAATCCTCGGCCATTCTTTTCGTTAAGGTTGTAACCAAAACTCTTTGATGCTTGGCTATAGTTTTATTGATTTCTTCGACAAGCTTATCTATCTGCCCGTCAATAGGTTCAATTTCAATAAGTGGGTCAATCAGCCCGGTTGGTCTAATAACTTGCTGAGTGGGCTCTGGGCTCCTTGTGAGCTCATATTCGGCCGGGGTTGCACTCACATAAACTACTTTATTTATATGTCTTTCAAATTCAGTAAATGTAAGTGGTCTATTATCTAGTGCGCTAGGCAATCTAAAACCATGCTCAACTAATACTTCTTTACGAGCCCGATCGCCATTG
>CAIMCP010000020.1 GCA_903839515.1 uncultured Candidatus Saccharibacteria bacterium
TCTGAGGCTCTTATTTTTGAATTACCACTGGCTCTAATTTCATTTTCTGT
This sequence comes from uncultured Candidatus Saccharibacteria bacterium, assembly GCA_903839515.1. Classification (GTDB taxonomy): domain Bacteria; phylum Patescibacteriota; class Saccharimonadia; order Saccharimonadales; family UBA4665; genus CAIYEO01. Next base: position 51 of record CAIMCP010000020.1, read on the forward strand.
AGCATGGAATTTAATCACTAATTTAGATTTTAAGTCTAGGCATTAAAAAGGCACTTATACCTTAAGTACAAGTAAGTTATTAGATACAATATAGGTATGGAAAACAAATTCTCTATCAAACAGTTTAATCAAAGATTCCCTGATGATGCCGCTGGTTTAAAGGAAATAAAACAATTAAAGTTTGGTAATACACTAGATTGCCCTAAATGTACTAAAGAGAATAAGTTTTACCGTGTAGGTGGTAGATCAGCTTATGCCTATTCTTTCCGTGGTCATCATATCTATCCATTGGTTTACTTTCTTTCCTGGGCTTACTAGCTTGTTTTAATATCTCGTTAAAGTCTGTTTCGGCATATTTGCGCCCACCTGACTTTATGAATTCTTTTAGCTACATGTCTTTCTTAAGGGGTTTCTTTTTGGGATAGGGGTATTATACCGTCTTTAGCCTTTCAGGTAGTTACATGGCTGAAAGTAGTCTATCGATAAGCTATGTTTCTTTTATTTTCTGTTATTCTTTAACTTTTTTACTTACATATACAATATATATATAGTTGTGACGTGATGCTATAAATTGCAATTACCTAAAGCTATACAATATTCTAAGTAACATAAACACTACTATCCAAAATAACAAAAGAGCCAAATCTAGCCTGCGCTATCTCATTAACCTTCACCCATCATTCTCTCCTATTGTTGGCTAAATCCATTCGGTATAGCATCCGTAGGATTAAAATTAACAAAGGCCTCATAGGTGGACTGATTGTTAAGAGTGGCGGTGGTGGACGGGTTAGTATCATATTCTACCTTTAGCTTGACACCGGAAGTTGAGTCATGGGTGAGAGTACTGTTGCCATAAACCTCATAATCATATGTTTGCTTATAGTATGTGCTATAAGGGTCGGTAACAATATTATCGGTGTTTTTACCGAAGCCTTGTTTGTTTAACAAATTAACAAAGTTAGTCACAAAAATATTTCGTTGGGTAGCATTAGCCTTTACGTTAAAAGTGACTTGGTTAATATCTAGGGAGCAATCATACACTTTTTTACCGGTAGTTTTACTGATAACCACACTAGACTGGGTGCAGGTTTTTACGATATTGATAGGGGTCGTATTATACGTTGACAAAGCTTGAGCTTGGGCCTGTAAATAATTAATTGCCGGGGTTACATCGTCTGAAATATTATTATCCGTCGTTACGGTAGGTGCGGGTTCTTTCGGAATAGAATTATTTAAGGCCTGTGTTTCGCCAGCCGTTAAAACTGGCAGCATATGCTCATTATTAACATGTTGCTCGGCAATACCATACTCATAACATTGCATACTGGCCCGATGGTACTTAAATACATCTGGATATAATCCTATTCCTTTTCTAGCATCTATGACATTTAATCCCTTGGCATGAAAGGTGGCGCAGAGGGTAAAGCCTGAATACGGGTGTTGTTCCATCGCATATTGGAAGCTATCTATATCGTTATTGTTTTGCGTATATTTGTAAGACGTAGTTTTATTATGCAAGCCTGTTAATTTTAGACTGCTGAGGCTCGAAGGAAAGATGATGTCTTTATTGTAATCCACCAAAGCTTTTGTGATAGTGTTCAGGTCTTGCATAGTTTGTTGATCACTGGCACTATTTGACCCCGGCCTAAAGATAAAAAATGATACTAATGCACCAATAATAACAAAAGCTACTACCGCTAGAATAATACTTAGTCGTCGTTTTTTTGTTTTTAAGCTTGGAACTACCGGTGGTGGTTCAGCGGCTGCAGAAGCAAGTATTGATGCTACGACTGATGGGCCACTACTATTGTTTACGGTTAATTGTGACTGTGTGACAGGACTCGTTGCCGATACAACCGGCGGAGCAGGTTGATTTCCCAGCTCGTTCGACTGTGGTAAGTGGTTATTATCTGGTTCGTTAGGGTTCATGATTTTTTTTTAGTTTCTAGGGTTTAGTATAACATGCATTAATTCAAGGGAACATAAACTAACAAAGGAGCCTTTTTTTTGGGGGGGGACTCCTTTGTCTGTCAATGTCATTGCTGACATTGACAGACAACCTTTCGGTAGTTGACGCTTCAACTATGTCAATACCTACTATGATTCGCAGGATTTTGGGTGTCAATAAAAATCTTAGATTATCAACTCGATTAATCATTACTTGTACTCATGGTATGATTGCCATTAAAAACTATTGCATTTTATTAGGTATGCTTGTATAAATATAAGCGTAACTAAAAAGAAATAAAAATGTTTAATAAAATACTCGAAAACATACAATACCACGTTCTTTACAGGGACAAATTAAAACAATACCGAAAACAACTTAAACGTGAGAATAAGTTAAGACAAATTGGCTTCATAATTATAATCTTAGCCTTTGGAGTTCAACTTATTGCACTTGCAGTTCCGTCAAAATCTAGTGCTGCTCCAAGCCCTAATGACCTCATTACTGGCGGCGTATCGAGTAAGCAACAACTTGTTGATAATTGTAATAGCGACTTCCATTATGTAGGGCTAATATATGGCTGGTACGGAGTAACTTGTGCCGATATAGCTTCAGGCAATTCTGTTGTCGTGTCATTGAATTCAACTTCATATAATTCTAATCTTTGGTCAGTAGGTCATTTAGCCTATGGCCTTCCAAGCGAGACTCCGGTAACAGTGTGGGGCTCGACTCTTTATTGGAGAAATCTTCATTCATGGGATACTCATGGATCATCAACCTATACAGCTCTTAGAGTGACTGCTCAAAACGGCAATACATATTTCATACTCTTCGCATGCGGAAATTTGGTCTCAGTAGGTTTTCCGGTACCTTATTCACCTCCAACTCCTGTCCCAACCCCGACTCCGACTCCACCCCCGGCTCCAACCCCAAAGCCAGTTCCAAAGCCAACCCCATGTCCATATAATGCGCTGGTTACACTTAAAGACGCTACATGTAGACCATGTTCTACATCGCAGTCTTATAGCGATGCTATAAATTGTTTAACATTTTCTAAAACGGCCAGTAATATAACTCAAAAA
>CAIMCP010000021.1 GCA_903839515.1 uncultured Candidatus Saccharibacteria bacterium
CGCCACCGCCGTTGCCAGAACCGCCTGAACCAGAACCTGAGCCGCCACCGCCGTTGCCAGAACCGCCTGAACCAGAACCGCCAGGAGTAGTAACAGTTGTTACGCCATTTGGGCTTGTAGAAATAATTGTTTTTTCACCGTTAGGACCAGTCTTTACAATTACCTGAGTTCCGTTTGGCTTAATATATATAGTTTCACCATTGGAAGCTGCATTCTTATCAACATTTTTACCTTGGTCATTGTTCTTAGCTGAGCCTTCAATAGATAGAACGCCCTGAATAAATATATTTCCTTGGTTAGTAATTAATACTGGGGTATATCCTTTTTGATTTGGAGTTCTACTCTTAAACTCGACACCATTTAAAGCGCCTGTTAAGTGAACCTGTCTCATAACTAGATCAGTTCCACTTCCTATTTGAATTTGGTTATTCTTAGTGTTTCTTGTAGGGATTATTTCAGTTACAACTTGACCCGCACCAGCCCAATTGTTGTTCCAGTTTCCGTCTTCAGTCATTGTAATGAAAGCTTGTTTACAAGCTTTGTCTTGAGCTTCTTTTCCGCCATTGCCTGAATTAAACGAAGCAACAGAAGAAGCAAAAGCATCCTGATAGCTATAGCTATTTGGGTTTACTACACCTTTACTGGCAGGAATTGTAAGAACTGAGTTAATTGCTGCAAGAGAACCTAAGTCACCATTTCCAGCTAGAGGACCTTTTGATCCAAAAAGATTATGCACATAACTGTTTGCGCTAGAATTAGAGTTTAGCTTACCGTTAGGCAAGAATGAGTTTTGGTTATACTTAGAAGCATCGGCAGCAGCGTTAGCGTTTTCAAAAGTATTACAGTTAGCTCTAGCTTCAGCTGTAGTTACGGTTGATCTGTTGCTTTCATGAGTAGGAGCATTTGCGCAACCTGCTACGGCTATAGAACCTAAAACAACTCCGGCTATACCAATCCTAAGACTACGAGGTAATCTATCATAAGATCTTTGAGCTATATTTCTGCTAGTTTCTGCTAGTTTAACACCAGTTTCATTGGCGACATTTGATTGCGTATTTTCCATAAAAATTCTCTTTAAATCCTTTAGTTAATTATTTAGAGTATTAAATTTATAAATTATCTTCCAAAACTCTTTTTATTACCGATATATGATATCACACCATTTGACTTTTGTCAATATTGTTGTAATGCTTATATTCTACGTTTCTAGTCTGTTAATGGCGCTAGCAATTGATTGATCAGCGGCTTTGAGATTATATCCATTATATTCAGACTGGCTCGATATGACTCTAGCAATTTTCATACCAACTCTTTCTAAACGACCAACAACTTCCTGATCGTGCCTAGCTAGAGCTTCATTGAAAGAGCTAACTTCTTTAGGCTTCCAAAGTTTAACTTCCCTGGCCTGACCTAAACTAAGTACTGCCCTATTTCCAGCAATACTAGAAATATCTAGATCTAGGTGGTGATTGTTCTTTATCCCAACAGTACCTCTAAATCTACTTCCAGTTTCATATAGGGGTAGATTTTCGAAATCTGATATAACAAAGGCCAGTCCATTCATGCATAGTTCAGCTGTTGTTTGGGCAGCAATAACTGGATCTTCAGTATTATCTATTTTCTCTGCATCTAATCGTCCCAGTTCACGACTGAGTTCTACTTCCTCACCTAATAAATAAACATTAACTCTGTCTCTAAATGCCGGCATAGATCCAGATATCTGGGCGGCTAATGATTCAGCAAGTGAAAATTTTGTCCGATAAAGATCTTTTCGGTTTGACCTAGGATCGTTATGAACAATAATATTAGCCTCGATTGGCCGACTTGGAATAACCTGAGGTACAAATGGCTCACCAGTTATTAAACCGTTAATTGATAGTGGGTTTATTTTGGTAGGACTATGTTTTGAAGGATCATAGGCAACCTCACCAATACTTACTCCTCTGGCTCCAGCTTTTATGCCATCGCCAAAATGTCTACCCCTTGAACTAGGGAAGTTTGCTGCAATATCTGCAAGCGCATTTTCAGTTTGAGCAAATCTAGGCATAATTTATTCCTTAATAGATTAATTATTGCTTAAACTACGGCAACTTTTTCGTAAATTGCGTTTAAATCTTCCATTACTGTATTGCTACTAACTAATGTACCAATTCGTGCAGCTATTAAAAGTTTAGCTGCCTTGTTAAGATGGTTCTTGTTTGTAGTTTCGCCAGCAAACATGCTCAGAACTCTAGTGTTAAGACCTAGCTGTCCGTAAATACGACCAGCTTCATTAATACCAAAGTCTTCGCTTAGGTATTTTATAATCCGGTCACCAACTTCTATTCCCATAGCTTTTGTAGTATCTGGAACAATTAACTCTCCAGCTACAGCTTTTAGTAGATGCATCTGGTTTGTTGTAGTAACAGCGCTAATATCTTCTGGTTCAGAGGCATTGCCACTGAAAAGATCACCTTTAGTCTTTTGACCATAGTCATAGCCCATTGGCGCACCAACGCTATTTCTAGAAGCATATGCTGCTGAGTGCTTAAAAGTACCTTGTCTAGTATCTGAGGGGTTCATAGTAGAAGTAATTAAAGTAAGTCCTCGAAGACTTATGATACCTTCGCTAGTAGTTATAGTCTTATTTTGAAATGCTTCTAATAGAACATTCAATACTTCAGTACTGTGTCTATTAGATTCATCTAATTCGATAATCTTAGTTTCAGGAGTAATTAAAGGTTCAACTCGGTGAGAAACATTCTTTCGGTTTTCTTTACCATTTATAATTTCGATAGTATCGATATTTGTTACACCACCGCCGATTCTTATAGGGCTTAGTTCTGGGTCAACAGGGATACTACTTACGTGAGCATCTTGGTCAACATCAGAGAAAAGTCTGAAGATATTATGTGAAAGAGTAGATTTTCCACCACCTGGCTTACCATAATATGCTACTGTTCCAACAACAGCACCTAGAAGGGCTGCGTCTTTAGCTAATCTTTCTTCATCAATTATCTTATCTAATTCTCTAGATCCATCTTCGTAGAATCTTTGAGCGCCTTGATATACATCTCTTAACGCTGTTTGAATGTTTTCGTGATTATTTCTCATAATATTTCTCCTATTCCTTTAATTACTTTCCGCTACTATCTCTATCGAACATTACATATCGTCTCTTCCAGGCAAGTACTCCAGTTGCAGCAAGCGCAAGTCCACTAAGGACTTTTAGGGCGTCCTTATTGGATTGAACAGTAATATTTCCGTGAGCTGACTCAACATTAAGTGATTCATAGACAGTATCGGCAATTTTAGACTGCTGATCTGGGGTTGGATTTTTCCAAAATTTAGCATGTGTATCTTTTGCTAACTGCTTATATTCATTAGATGCTGTGCTACGATTCGAGGATACATCAACTGTATAGATAGGTATTTTTCCTGGAGCCGCTAAAGCTTCTGCCTGAGCCAAAGATCCAATACTATTACCGTCAGTCACAATAAGAATTGCGCCTGAATGTGAGGGGCTATTTTTAGATGAATCTACAGAATTTATTTGTCCAACTGCCTGAGGTAAAGCCTGATCTATGGTTGCGATACCGAATGGGTTGTTGCTGGCAACATTAGCCGTATTCATAGGTATATTAATTCCTGATCCAGAAACAATAGCTTCAGATTTAAACTTACTATTACCATTAAATTGATTTGTAATACTGTTTATTTCAGTAATAGTGTCATCAATTGAAGTCATACCAGAATGATCGACTATAACTTCTATATTCGCAGGTATGGTTGCTTTTGCCGGTCCGGGACCAAATGCTGATGCAATTAAGGCACCCGTTAATGCACCCGATAGAGCTAAAGGAGAAAGTAGTCTTCTGCCTATGTTTTTAGAAACGGTTTTTAGTCTTTCGTCCTGCTCTATTGCAATAGCTGTTGCTTCATGAGAACTAGAAATAGAACCTATAACTTGTTTAGCTTTATTAGTAGACAATACATCTAGTCCTTGACCAGCTATATATCCAGTAACTACACCAATTGCCTGTACGTCTGTAAATTGTTCTAACATTTGGCTTATTATACTTAATAGTTGTGCTTTTGTCAAGTCTAGCTTAGGCTTTTTTAGGTAGGCTAAAGCCGAATGTACTCCCCTTGTTTTCTTTAGTTGAAAAAATTATAGATCCACCTTGAGCAATAATTACCTTCTTGGCCATAAATAAACCTAAACCTGTACCATCTGGACGAGCCTTTTTGGCATTTTC
>CAIMCP010000022.1 GCA_903839515.1 uncultured Candidatus Saccharibacteria bacterium
AAGATCAAAATGGTGAGGATTCTTAAAAGGAATATTATTTTCTTTCTGATATAATAAGCATAAATATTATGAAGTCATCACTAAATAAATTATCTGGAAGTACATATGCAAGATGGATCCTGTTATTCTTTATAGCTTTTACAGATATATGGGCCGTCAAAAATCCAGGTCTGAGCTTTATTATCTTTCTTGCACCACTAATATTCGTGCTACTACACAGCTTTAAGCTATTTGGGAAAAAACATACATTTATTATTTTCGGAATAATTATATTAATTTCTTTTATTTCCGAATACCTTGGAGTTCATACCGGCCGTGTCTTTGGTCCTTACTACTATAATCCTAGCTCAAAAGTCAATGGCTTCTTATGGGGTGGAGTCCCTCCGCTAGTGACGTTTAGCTATATATCAATGGGATATTGCTCCTATGTACTATCTAGGATTATTTTTGGAAAACTAGGCAAGCTCAGTGGAACTGCTATCGCCGGAGTTCCAATAGTAGCGGCTATGATAATGACGATGTGGGATATGAGCTTTGATCCAATTGCTTCTTATGTCAATAAAATATACACATGGTATGAGGGCGGAGCCTATTTTGGTGTACCTTTTCGTAATTTTACTGGTTGGTTCTTGGAGACACTGGTATTCTTTGTAATTATTGGAATTTACTTTAGTCTTTTTGCAAAAGCCAAAGACTACCTAACAAAACCCAGTAGATTATTTCTGGCTGAAGTTATTTTCTTAGTAGCCGCTAATGCATTTGGTACTATCTCGCATGAGTTCCATAACCCTACTATGATTCAGCAGGCTATGGCTATTGTCGCCCTATTTGGACTGGGTATGCCAGTAGTTATAGCTGGTTTCCGTTTACTTGAAAGCAATAAATAGTCTTGTGCCATAAACTCATAGAATGTGTATTTTTACCCTATTCTAGCTTTTAGGAAGTCCGCTATTTCTATTGATGTATGCAAATACCAATAAAGCTATGAAGGCCATAAAGACAAGGATTTCAAAGTATGCCAAATAAATGCCGACCTTAGCGTGAGCTTTAGCGCCAGGAGTAGGCTTTTCTTTATACAATTTCATGGCTTGATGACCATACTTTAAAGCAAGAAATGTAAAAGGAAGACCTATAAAGGGTATAAATCCCGCAACACCAAAATAATAAGCATAGATTGAAGGCTTATTATCGGTGGGCATAATATACTGATCTATTTTTTCATCTCTAGTGTATGAATTATTCTGCGGTTGATTTGTATCTTGTTGATTCATGATATTGTTTTTAATTCACAAAATTAATTATATATAAGCGATTTAAATACTCACAGTACTTTAGTTTTATAAAAGTCTGTAAGTATATATGTACCTAATTGTTATCAGCTTATAATAGTAGGTTTTCTAAAGTATAATGAGATAGTGAATAAAAAACAAAAAAATAAACGCAAAAAATATTCTAGCTCAAAAATTAAGATTGCATCTTTATTGTTTATTGCAGTTACAATATTTTTTATCTTTTGGTTCTTTTCCATATCTACCCCGACACTCCCCTCTCCTCCGCTGAAAGACCTCACAGAAGGTCATGGAATTTCATTAGGTGTCCACGTTGTCGTTAATAGGCTAAAAAATAAACCTTATAGGAATATTGCAAGTTCTCAGTTTGGTTTTGCAACAATTGATGGTCCCGCTCAATGGCTTTACTTGAGGCCAACTGAAAATACATACAATTATTCTGGAATAAATACTGTTATGCAATTTGCCAAAGAAAATAACATGCCAGTTCAATTACATCACTTGGTTTGGGGAGAGGTTAATTATTTACCGAGTTGGCTAGTAGATGGTCATTTCAGTCCAAATAAACTTCTAGACATACTTCGAAGCGATATTGAGACAACCGCTTCTCACTATAAAGGCCAAGTTAAAACATGGACAGTAGTCAACGAAGCTTTTACTAGATCTCAACATACCTATGGTCTCCATGACTGGTGGGCAGATAATATAGGTCACGGAACAACATATATAGATAATAGCTTCACCTGGGCACGCCAAGCAGATCCAAGTGCTACACTTCTTCTAAATGACTTTAACAATGAAACAGAAAATAGTGTATCGAATGCAGAATATGTTTACGTTAAGGAAGCTCTTGTTCGTGGTGTACCGATAGATGGCATAGGCATGCAGATGCATATTGATGCAACCAATCCTCCTAATAAAAATCAAGTAATATCTAATATGCAAAGATTCAAGGCTCTCGGACTTAATACATATATAACTGAATTTGACGTCAATGTCTCTAAAATAAAAGGCAATCAAGATTACAGGGATAGTCTTGAAGCTCAAATTACATACAATATGGTTAGGGCCTGTATTGAATCAAAATCTTGTGTAAGTTTTAACGAATTCGGCATAACAGACAAAAATAATCTGATAAAGTCTATATTCAATACAAACTCACATTCGTATCTATTCAATAGTAGATATCAGCCTACTAAGTCATTCTATAGCTTTAGGAATGCTTGGTCTATGGAATAATATAAATTAATTATGCTTGCTAAAGTCCACCAAAAATGGATACTATATTAACAACTTGAAAATAAAGTAAAAACAATATTATCAATTAAATAAGAAAGAGAATTAATATGTTTAAAAAGTTGAGTACGTTAGTAATTAAATATCCTTGGTATTTCATACTTGGATGGGTAGTATTCGCAGCAGCAGTTATGCTGACTGCACCAAAATTGATAGATTACACTTCTAGTAGTTCTGGCGCTGGACTATCTAGCAGCTACCAGTCCGTTCAAGCATCAAACACTGCTTCTAAGTATTTCCCTACAGCCACCGATGGAAGCGGATCGCTAGCTATCAGTAATACTGACGGTCAAGTCCTTAGTACAGCCAATCAGCAAACTGCTGCCGGACTAGTCACAGACCTAAACAGTAAGAAAATAGATGGCGTTCTTTCAATCACTAGCTCACCAGCTTATCTATCGACTAATCAGAAAGTTCAATTAGTTCAAATTATCTTCAACGGCCCAGCCGGAGACGCAACTGTAAGTAACGCAGTGACTGCTGTAAGGAATGAGACTAATAGCTATCTTTCGGGAAGTGGCCTACAGGGTCAACTTACTGGAAGTGCTTCTATTAGCTTAGATACAACGAATGCTTACTCATCAGCTCAAACAATAATTACTATTGCGACTGTAGGAGCTATTATACTTCTACTCCTAATAGTTTTTAGAAGCCCTATAATTGCTATTCTTCCTGTAATAGTAATTGGAATCCTCCATGTAGTCGCTACCGGTCTAACAGCCTTCCTAGCTAAAGGAATGAACTTTGTTGTTGGAACAGATTTAGATCCACTACTAGTTGTTTTAATGTTTGGCGTTGGAACAGACTATATAGTCTTCCTACTCTTTAGATACCGTGACGACATTATCGATGCCGCTCCTAAAGACAAAGTTGGTCTACATAAAGTACTTGAAAAATCTTTATCTAAAATGAGTCTTGTAATTGTTTCTGCCGCTGCAACTGTAATTACAGCTTTCGCAGCACTTCTAATTGCTAAACTTGAATCACTTCAAACTCTAGCACCTGGACTAATTATAGGTGTATTCATTATGGCTGTAGCTGGTATTACATTAATCCCTGCTATATTTAAACTTCTAGGAAAGGCTCTTTTCTGGCCAACACATATTCATGCTCCAAAACCTGGCAAGTGGTCTCAATCAGCATTCATGTCAAAAATAGTTGGTCGACGTCCATTAGTAACAGTTATTGTTGTAGTTGTCTTAATGGCGGGACTTTCACTGGGCATGTTTAACTTTTCAGCAACATATAACACTCTAGCTGAACTTCCAGGTGACACATTATCTCTTCAGGCGTATAACACACTAGCAACTTCATTCCCAGAAGGAGTACTGGGTCCTACACAAGTGTTTGTATCATCTAATTCCGGATCAGCACTTAATGCAGCTGATGTTAATAATCTCGCAGCTAAACTTAAGGCAATAAACGGCGTAGCTAGTGTTGGAGCTCCGACCTACTCTACAGGTAATCAGGCAGCACTAATCAGCGTAGTTTTATCTAGCAACCCATACTCAACAACTGCTATGAGCCTTGTTCAAAACACAATAGAACCAGCCGCTAATAGCTCAATTTCTGGAGCTACAGTTAGCGTTGGTGGAACTACCTCTAACCTAGTTGATGTCAAAAGTGCCCTTAAGACTTCCCTAAACCAAGTTATACCTCTAGCTCTAATAATCGTTGGTATAATCCTAGCCTTTCTTCTTCGAGCAGTTGTTGCTCCTCTGTACATACTTCTCGGAGTTGCACTTCTCTATACAGCAGTACTTGGATCACTCTGCCTAGTCTTCCTAAATCTACTTAACTATCCAGGACTGGATTTCTCTATCCCACTAATTTGTTACCTATTCGTAATGGCGGTCGGCTCGGATTACAACATCCTCATAGCTGATCTGATTAAAAGCGAACACAATGAAGGTGTTGGTAAACTCGAAGCTGCTAAGAATGGCATTCTCCGTGGCATGCCTTCAGTATCAGCAGCAGGCGCAATCCTAACTGCGACTTTCGCTTCCCTACTATTTACCAATATTCAGGTTCTTGAAGAAATTGGTATGGCTGTAATGGTTGCAGTAATTATCGCGGCTTTCTTCTTAACTACCAAAGCTATGCCTGGTGTTGCAATTCTACAGGGCAAATACTACTGGTGGCCTGCTCATAAGATGAGTGACCATGCTAATGCTCTTGCAACAGCGACCGGAACAAAAGCCACAAAAAAGACTTCAAAGAAAAAATAACAAATAATATAAACGAAAAAGACATTGGATTAGTCTGATGTCTTTTTCTAGTTTCTATTTAATAGTCAATGGCTATTTACAGCCAGCGAGTCTTAGTTAGTCTCTCTTGCAGCTACTGCGGTCATATTAATATTATAGATGCTTTAAATAGCTTGTAGTTAGCAAAGTATGGACTCTTTTTTAGTTATCCAGACACATATTTTAATTGCTTAGTAGTTTTAAAGATTATACGTTTTACTTACGTATTATCTGATTGTTAGTCGGTTTTGCTGTAGTTGGTAATATAGGATTGGGCTTAATAATAGTTGGCTCCATGGTTGGGTCATTGGGTGAGCCTGTAATTCCAACTATAGGTTTAGGAGCAGAGTCTGTATTTGTGGTAATTGGCGTTCCGGGTTTAATTATTTGAGAAACTGGATTAGCATTAAAAGTACCTGGAACTATTATATTGGAATTATTCGTAACATTTTCATGACTTTGAAGATTATTGCCACTACTTTTTGGGCCACCAGTTTTAGATATTAAGCTGCTTAATTTATCTTTGTTCTTAATTGCTACGTAGATGCCCAAACCGACTAACCCAATTATAGATAATATTATTCCTGCAGATATTATAGATAATCCAGATGAATCAACATTGGCCGTAAATTGTTGCCCAGGATCGAATGGTAGAACAGTTATGTTAATTGTTTTTGTCTTAATACCCTTACCTTTAATGGTTAAAGTATATCCTCCAGGTAGAGCATTAAAATTAGCAATACCTGAGCTGTTCGTAATTTGCTTCTGATTACTGAGATTGACGGTTGCTCCAGATACTGGTTTTCCGCCAGATGTAACTTTTACTAAAATTGGCGAGGCGTTGCCTGAATATGAACTACCAGATACTCCGGAAGAACTTGGAGTAGACTGATACAATCCACTCTGACTATTGGGGATAGCTACGCCATTACTCGGTGTACTACTCTTTATGCCTGGACTCGTAGTCGTAGTCTTGTTTGTTGTGTTATTTGTCGTAGTGGCTACACAATTAGGGTAGGTTCCAGTCTTACCCTGACTAGCACAAGTAGGTGTTGGGGTTGGAGTAACACAATTAGGGTAGGTTCCAGTCTTACCTATGCTTGCACATGTTGGATTTGGAACTGCTGTTAGGGTTAAGTTTAATGGAACTGAGGATCCAGCGTTGTAGCTATTAGTGCTACCACTAGCTAGA
>CAIMCP010000023.1 GCA_903839515.1 uncultured Candidatus Saccharibacteria bacterium
AGGAGTACCACTAGAGCCATTACAAAGCACATAACCAGTAGGAATAGAACCAATAGACCCGCTCCACATAATGATCCCGCCTGCTGGTACGGCAGAGACGGACGGGGTTGTTCCAATAATTCCATATAAATTATCAAGCGTTTGTATGACATTGTTTGATGAATCAGTAATAATAAATTTATAGTTATATCCGCTTGTAAACCATATCTCAGATGGCGTTCTACCATCCGTACCTAATACTATAGGATTGGTGTTAGCCGTAGCGCCTGCGCTGTCTGTATAGGTTGCTTGTGGCGTGCTAGAACCTGCTTGGTAAGTATAGATATACCCACCCGCCAATGGTACGTTTGGGGTAGTGCTTGATAGGAATTGAAAACCATTTCCTACGGGTGATAGATTGACTGCCATTTTATTTTCCTATGTCTGAAAGTTTTGCGCCTGCTCCAGGCTTTAGAGATTTCTTTACTTCTTGTTTTGCCGCACGTTCTTGCAATAATTGTTGAGCAGGTTCTACAAACCTCCCCATAATAGGCACTTGACCAGCTACTTTACTGCCATATTGCTTAATCATTTGTAATGCAGTATTAGATTCATTTACATAAGCACCTGTGGGTCTTGCCTCCACCAATTGACCAGCCTTAGCAATCTTTTTAAGCGTTAAAGCATCTTCACCAAACAAAGGCATCAATTTGCCGTTTACTTCAAGATTTTCTATGGCTTTGTTAAACCTTGCAGGCTTGAAGTTACCACTTGCGTCCGTGGCATCTTTTATAATTATGTCTAATGCACCAGCGCGTAAATGTTGTTTAGCGGTTGGGTCATCAAACAATTCCATTGTTTTAGCAAAGTCTTTGTTTTTAGATCGTAAAATAGCAGATTGAATAAAGTCTTTTGTATCTGTTGAACCATTTACATAATCAGCAAATACTTTATTATATTTTTGACTTTTTGGGTTTAGTAAATCAAACATAGCTTTAGCAGTTGCTCTAGCTTTATCAGCAAATGGTTTTGCTTCTGCCGTTTCGCCAATCAAAGGCAATTTTTCAAGTTCGCCACGAAGTAAATTTAAAGCATGAACAGTATTTCCATCTCCTGCTTTTTCTGCTTTGCGTGTTTCTTTAGAAATTTGTGATGTAAAGTTATTTAATTGGTCAAAATTCATTTCCTTACCTTCTTGGTAAGCCTTGACTCTTTTTTCAATTACAGGCGGCAAAAAGTCAATATCTTCTTTTTCAGTCAATGCTTTCATTGCATTATTGGCAAAAGTTTTACTATCAACTTGAATTTTTCCAGCGCCAAAATCATCTAATTCTTTATATGCTTTGCTTGTAGCTTCTTCGTATTGCTTAACTTTGTTTGAAACATAATCTAAAGCCCCTTCAGCATTGGCCACATAATTGGGAGCAAATACGTCAGGCGCAGTTGTTTCTTTAACGTCCAATACGTTTTCTTGCAATGCTTTGTTTTGCTCATTAAATCTTTGCAAATACTCTGTTTGCGTTGCACGTGCGTTTCGTTCAGTAGATATTAGATTGGCATCTTCTGCCGCTTGTCCCAATGTCAAACGTACTGGATACTTTAAAGACTCTGCCTCTGTTATGTTGGTTAAGGCTTTTTGATTTAAATCTTTAGGATTAATAGTTTTTAATTCTTGCGCTAAGTCAGGTGCGGCTTGTTGAATTGCTTGTTGTAAAACCGCTTTGTTAGTTGTGGCGGCCGCTCCAGCAGGTTGCAATCCACCTTTAGGTGCAATAGGCTCAATTCTAACTTTTGGCATTTCAACAGGCTTAGGTCTTTGACCCATGCCCATACCCATTACTTCAGGCACACCAACAGGAGGTAATTTACTAGCTTCAAATGCGCTTTGTAATTGTTGTATGTATGCTTGACCTTGTGGTGTTGTTGGCTGATAAGTTAACGCTTCTTGCACGTTCTGAGCAGTTTTTTGACC
>CAIMCP010000024.1 GCA_903839515.1 uncultured Candidatus Saccharibacteria bacterium
TAGGACGAAACGAAGTAAAACCTAAAAAGCACTAGAATCACTAGTGCTTTTTTCATACCCTTATTTTTTATTGAGTCTTATTATGTCCGAAATAAGCTTACCGCTCGGATTTGGTGATGAGATTAAAACCTGCAATGTATTATCATCGTCTTCGTAATTATCTGATTTATTAATGATCATAGGATTGTTAGGTCGTCTTAATTTCATCAATGCTCTAGCCTCTAACTGTCTTATTCTTTCAGCGGATAGTCTTAAATCTTCATCTAACTGTTCGTCATCCTTGAAATATCTCAATTTGATAGGTTCGGTGTCTTCTAGCCCATATCTATGTTTTAATATTCTACTTTCTTTATCGGATAATCTAGAAGACATATATTTTTTTAAGCTATCGGTAAAAAATAAATCTGATATGGCATTCTCTGGTATATCTGCTTCGTTGGGGTCACTAATTAGATCTTCTAAGGGTATTAATTTATCATCTGGGTCATCAAACTCCTCATTGAGGTCTATAGTCGCTTCGCCCAAATCATTTTTTATGTCTTCAAGGAATAGTTGGCTTTGGCTAAATGCAACTTCCTCAAGTTCGATGGCTTTTTGTGGGGTTATTCCGAATTTCATACATATTTCTTTAATAGATGGCATTCTGTTATTTTTAGCTGTGAAATTATTATTGAAGCTAATGACCTTTCTGATCTGCCTAGGAAGATAGTCAGGCAAATTAGGTGCGTCATCATTTTCATCAATTTCTTGAGGATTGTGCGTGGGGCTATCATCTTCAGCTAGATAATCGAACGACTCATTCATTTCATCGACTGATCCATCTAAATACTCACTAATAAAAGGTTGAAGCTCATCAGAATAATTTGAAACTACTTTACTAAGCTCAAGCTTATTTACTGGTTCTATTTTTCTTTCGTTTTCCATAAGAGTCCTTTGGAATATATTACCTATTCATGCGCCGCGTTAATAGACCTAGTCCTAATATTGATGATGATACCGCAGTTACTAATAATAATCCCTTATAACTCATTCCTGAGCTTGCAAAGCCTGTCTTGGGAGCCGCTGGTCCAGGATTATTTGGGTTTATTACGGATGGCATGGGAGGGAAGGCCGAAAAACTAGTAAAGTAGGCTGACTCAGCAGTAGTTGTATATATGTGCGTACCATTTTGGCCATCGAATGCCACACTACCTGCAAACATGCTTGAAACGTTAATGTTGCCGTTGTTGTCTAATGACATTCCACCCTGAACGCCCATCCCTAAAGTATTGACACTATCAACGTCCATGTCGTAGAAGGATTGTGTCCAACCATAACTTCCGTCACTATTTATTTTAGTAATTGCTCCAGAACCTCTTGAGCCTCCTGATACCGAACTAGTTTGAGAATCGCTTCCACCAGGTCCATCAAAACCTACTGTTCCGACATATCCGGAAAATATAAATACATCGCCAAGATAATCTATTGCTAGTGCTGCGGAGTAGGCATAAGTATTCGCCGCAGAGGTATCAAAAACTCTCGTCGAAAGATAAGTGCCATCGTTAGTGTATTTTGTTAGGTAGACACTATCGTTAATTGTTGACTGCGGATTGTCGGTGCCATTGAATTCTACATTGTTTCCACTGAAGTAGCCAGTAACGTATATGTTATTATTTGGGTCAATCGCGACTGAAGCTGCATTTATATTACCGGAACCAGTTACATTGGTCGTTCTGGTCCACTGATACTGGCCAGTGCTTGTATATTTAGTTAAATATGACAATCCATTTGTACTATTTTTAGTGTTAACACCTCCAGGGCCATCAAATGTAACAGTTCCAAAAAAATCTCCAACAGCATAAATATTATTATTTGAATCTACTGCGAGATGAAAAGCATAGCTATCAGAACTGACTGCAGAGTCCATTGTATGAGTCCAGCCATAAGTGCCATCACTGTTATATTTAGTTAGGTAACCATCAGTAGATCCGCTTGTAGCTGTTATTGTACTTGTACCACCGACACCATCAAAGGTAACTGTGCCGGAAAAATATCCAGCAACATAGATTGATCCATTTTTATCAGCCACTACTGTATTTGCGTAAGAATAGTTTCCATTACCAATATTGGAATTAATTTTTGTCCATCCATAGGTTCCGTTAGCGTTAAACTTAGTTATGTAGGCTGTATTTTCTGTAGAAGTTAGCGTACTTGTACCACCAACACCATCAAAGGTAACTGTGCCACTAAAATCTCCACTTAGGAATACGTTATTTTGAGAGTCTACATTTATGGCAGCAACATAGCTAAACGAGGATCCATCAGATACATCAAAAGTCTTTGTCCCAAGATATACCCCAGTGCTACTGAATTTTGTGAGAAAAATATTTTGATTACTTGAAGTTACTGAATCTGTCCCACCGACACCATCAAAGATAATATGGCCACTAAAGCTACCGGCGACATAAACATTGCCGCTACTGTCAGTGGCTGTATCTGTACTGTATGCATATCCGTCCACTACATCGAATGTTTTAGTATATCTGTAGGTGGGCAAGGTCGTTGCAGCGCGAGCCGTTTTGTTAGTTGTGCTTATAAGTGGTACGAGAGTTAGAGCAATAAGCAGTAGAGAGAAGACAATATTCCTGGTTAGTTTGCTCATATATGTCTGCCCCATAGCTTTCTTTGTTTAATTCTTGTTTCTTTTATTAACTACATAACCACCAGTAATTAGCGATAGAGCTACAAACAAACTAGAGTAGAGAATAATCTGATTTGTATTATTGCCTTTTGCAAATCCAGTATTTGGTGTATTTGGCGTGACTATAATTAGTGCATTCAAATTCCAACTTGTAAGGAAAGAGTTTTCATAATCTGAGTCATTTTCGTCAGTATTATCGATACCATTAAAATATGCAGGCCCTGTGAAGCCACCAGTACCATAGATATTTCCAAGATTATCTAAGGCAAGTGACCATCCTATACCATTTGATACAGGAAAATTTGCAGAGCCAGAATCAAATGCGAAAACTTTACTGAATTGGTAGACCCCATCTGAATTAAATTTTGTCAAATAATGTGATGATCTAAAATTATTAGATTGAAAAGTATATTCTGCATTTCCGCCTGGTCCATCAAGAAGCATGCTTCCATAAAAATATCCACTTGTATAAATATTATTCTGAGGATCTAAAGCTATTGAAATACCTTGGCTTTCATTATTTGTATTGCTGGAAGGACTATTTGTTGTAATTCTAGTCCATAGATAATTTCCTGAACTATCGTACTTTGTTATAGCCGAAGAGCCACGAGCTCCAGCATCTGTTGAAGTTAGCTGATTATTTGGGTCGTTATTGAAGTTCAAAAGTCCAATAAAATAGCCTGACATGTATAGATTGTTGTTATTGTCAGTAACTAAATTATAAATGTAGTTACTATCATTATCATTTTGGATTGCATTAATTCTAGTCCATAGATAATTTCCCGAACTATCGAATTTACTCACAAAACCTTCAATTCCTGTACCATTAGTAGATGGGTGTGGGTTGGTAAATATATCGGTTCCGGGATCCGTGCCATTATAGTTAAAACCTACTTCACCATTGAAAGTACCAGACATATAAATATTGCCGTTCTTGTCAACTGTGGTTCCAAATCCATCGCTTCTACCATTAGTAGTATCGGTGTATATTAAGGACTGAAAATCACCCAGGCTGTCGTATTTTGCTATATATGACGTATGATTTGGTGATGTGTACTGATCACTCGGTGTGAAATTAACAGTTCCCTCAAAGCTTCCGGTTATATAGGTATTATCATTAGAGTCGATTGATATATTGGTCGAATCAATAAAACCACTTCCTGAATCTACTCCATTGCTCCACTGGGTATTACCGCTACCATCAAACTTAATTAAAAACGAAGTTGTATTTGTGGTAGTTATATTAGGCTTGAAAGTAGAATCCGAATTACCGAACGTTGTATTTGGATTTACATTGATAGGTGTTGGTAATGCTATATTGAAGCCGTTAATTCCAGGAAGAGAAACAGTACCATAAATTGATCCGGTGATTATTACATTGCCACTACTATCTGTTTTCACGCCACCTGAACTTGCATAACTGCCTTCAGATACATCCAAAGTTTTGGTCCACTGGTATGCGCCAGTACTATTGTACTTTGTTAAAAATATATTATTAAAAGAAGATTGTGTTGCTGGAGTCGTTACAGATGTTGATGGATCGGCTGGATTAAATATAACTGTGCCGTTAAAATTACCGTAGACATAGATGTTATTATTTTTATCGGTTGCTACATATTCTCCTTGAGCCCTACCATTAGATACATCAAATGATTTTGTATACCTATAGGCGGGAAGGGTAGTGGCAGCGTGAGCTTTAGACTCATTGAACATAATAAGTGGTGTTAATGATAACACTACTAAAATTAATGAAATGCCTATACGGCTAGAAATGTTTCTTATTCTAATAAAACTACCCATTTTTATTTCCCCTCGAATTACTGAATTTATTGTAGCATAAATACTTTGAAGTCTTTATGCTATTTGCTAACTTCTATTTGTTTTCTTTTTTATTAAGAGCATATGCTCCACCAACAAGTAGCGCTGCTAGAACTGAGCTAGCAATTATTGTAAAGTTGTTGGTGTCAATAAAGTGGCCATAGCCTGTGTTTGGAGTAGCTCCTGTGGCCGATAGAGATACTGTTGCTGGCCCTGACGGGTCAACAATAATACCATTTATAGTTGAGTCTTGATCCAGTGGGCCACCATCAGTAATTTGATAGGTTATCTTAGTTACAATATGACCGTCAATAGTAAGCTGAGTTATTGTTGCCCCAGGAATAGTAGAGTAAGTGTTGGTTGTACTATTATATTTTCTTGCAACTAATCCAGTGGAGCTAAGATCATAGAAATACTGAGTTATTGTTGCGGTGTCACCAGCTTGAGAGCAGTCGAGCGTGAAGTTCATAAGTCCAGCAGGATATTTATATTTACCATCTGAAGATTGAATATTTGAGGAATTTTCCATTGTGCTATAGTCGGGTGTGCAATTAGAAGATACTTCGAGAGCTACATGCTTATTAGTTACTGGGTTAACATAGCTAATAACATTTGACTGAGAGCTATCCTGTATGCCATCGCCGTTAGTGTCTCCATGGTTTGGAATAGTATTAGTCTGACTATTACCGAAATATGGATAGCCGTTATTATTAATGCTATCAATAGTCCAAATATCAGTTGTTGATGAATCATTATTTGGCGTACTGGTGAAGTCAAAGACTGGACTGGTAAGATCTGCGTTATAGCTAAGATCTGTAAATGTTCTTATATCTTTCATCTCGGCTGTAGTTTTACCTATTCCAGAGCCAGAAGAATCGGCTATTGAGGATATGTCACTGGTTTGCGTATCCCAGAAGGTGTCAGTGAAATTTGAATCGTAATTATATCCTGCGATGCCACCTAGGTTTTCACCACCCGATACATTACCGGTTGCATAAGCATGACTAGCATCCATATAGCCAGCCATACCTATTAATCCACCGCCATCACCAACTGCTGTTACATTTCCTGTTGCAAATACATTTTCAATCGTATTTGTATGACTGTCGCCACTCACGCCAATAAGTCCACCTATACCGTAGAAACCAGATACATTTCCAGTTGAGAAGGACTTATTTATCGTAGAATATGAATTATTTCCGACTAATCCACCAGCATAATCGTTTGAATGTACGGATCCAGTTGCATACGAATTCTCGATCTGAGCTATTGAATTGCCGTTATCATTTCTTCCGACTAAGCCACCAGCATAATAGTTACTAGCCTCAACATTACCAGACGCATGGGAGCCAGTTATAAGCTTTGATCTGTTCTCGCCAACTAGACCGCCGACTACGCTACTTCCAAAGACCGTTGCGCTGGAACTCGAATCAATGATTGTGTGATGAGTTGCAGGATCTAGGGGCGCTTTATAGACCCTAGTATTCCATTTCTTTAAGTAGTCTTGGTTACTCTGCGTATTGGGATAGCTTTGACTGTTTGGATAAGGGTAGGCTGTCATTCCCTTAAAAGGCAATGGGTTTACAGTGTGACTCCAGCTATCTGGGGTAGCGTGCTTATATAGGGCGTCACTATAAAGGATGTAACTTCGTTCTTTACCTGCAGGAACAGGATTGTAGTCAAAATTGATATCCATACTATCACCGTGGTGCATTATTACGTATTGATCATTCGAATTTTGAAGAAGTGGTGCAACATCGCCGTACTTGGTGAAATTACCGCTCGGGGAAGAGAATAGTTCGTTAGGGTAAGATTTAACATTATAGTAATCGTGTTTCCAGTAGGCTCCACTGCTATCTACTGCAGTATAGCCCCTAAATTGTAAGTTAGCGCTTGTAGGATGATAAGTATTTTCTGTGAATGATTGAGCAGGTGATGTGTCCATAGCAACGTAATTAAGGGTAGTTTTATCGTAACCAATTCGAACATGGTAATCATTAGTCAGGAACATATTAGACATATCTACAGCAGCAGTTCTTGGTGCTCCTTTGAGTCCATCAAGTTGAGATTTTCCATTAAGGACATTTACCCAATTACCACTGGCATCCTTGACTTGAATATATTTAAGCGACTGTGTGCTTTTAAGTTTAAAGTCACGGACTCCATTTAATATTAGAATCTTTCTAGAGCTACTTGATAAGTCACCGAAATCAACAGTATATGTATTAACATTTGTCATTGGGTCTTGATAAGTCCAATTGTCATCAATACTAGTTATTGCACTCAAGCAATTATTACCATACTTATCTACACATGACGTTGCTGGGTTGGTAGGTGTTTTGTTAATCGTTATTGGAGATTCTTGTTTGGATGGTTCTAACTGAGGAACAACCTGATAGCCAGGTGTCGTATCAAATGTTTTTAGGGCAAGTTGGTCGTAATAAACAATCTCATCATATTCTTGACTAATTTTTAGATTATATACTCCATTTTTAGGTTGTAGTGAATCACCGCTAATTGCAACTGAATCATTGCCTTTAACATTAGTAGGGGTTGTGTGTCCGACATCAGCTACATAGATATACTTTGATCCATTCCAGGTATAAACAAGTGGGCTTGATGAACCCAGGGAACTTTGTTCAGTATGCACCCCAACTAAACCACCGACGTTATTGCGTCCGTAAACCGTTCCTGAGCTATGAGCATTTGTAATAGTACCAGCTCCAGCACCAACCAGAGCGCCAACATCATAAGCTCCTCCAGCGATATCTACGTGAGAGAGGGTTATGTCGTGAACAGATCCAACCTCATCCAATACTCCAATAAGACCAACCCACAATTGATCACGACTTATATATAAGCCATTAACGACCTTACTATTACCATCAAGGGTGCCAGTAAAATGATTAGACATATCACCAATTGGACTAAAGCCAGATCCACTATTCCAGTTAATAGTATCGCTACAATCGATATTGGTAGTGAGTTTATATGATGCTGAAAGGTCATTACTCATATCTTGGAGCATTGAACAGTTTGAGATTAGATAAGGATTTCCGGTGGTACCATCCCCTCCAGAAAAGGCATATGCCGAATTAGTTTTTGGTATTAGCAGGAAAGCTCCTAGTAAGAACAAGCCAAAATATATTATCCTAGCTTTTTTAGCTTTTAATAAATTTATATTTTTGATTACCATACAAAAAACTCCATCAAAATTTATAAAATTATTATAGCACTAGCAATATTATTTAACATAATAATTTTTACAAAATATGATAATGTATATATAAGAAAAAATATTCAATGAATAACCAAATGATAAAAATTAAAAAAGAGATAAGCTATATGTATCAATGGAACTTCTAAAATTACTATTTTGAATCCTTTTTGCTCTGTTTCTATAAATAGGTCGTTAGGTATATAGCTGGCAAAATAGATAACATTTTTTCTTGAAATTATTTCTTTTGTAGTTTGTGGCACCAGAACTTGATTTTTGAGATCATTGTCTGGCCATACATCGTTATTAGCTTTCATGACTTCTTCATCTGTTTCGGCTATTTGCAAATCTGTATGTTCTCGTAAATACCTCATTAGTGATGATTTAGCGCCACATGAGGGTGCAAGTACTATTATTTTGTAATTCATTATTATAACAAAAAAGCTATACTGGTTTTTTCATAAGCATAATGGGAGAGCGTACTTGTACAGTTGAGAACTATTATAATCCGACAAGATTCAATATATTATTAGCAATTTCTTTAGGAGGACGTTCACCAGAAATCGGTTCAGCACCTTCATTGATGAATGAAGCTTGCTTCTTCTCGTGATCGTTTGTAATTCTATCGATTTCACCAGGTAGATGATGCGAAGAATGCTCATGAGTTTCTAATCTAGTTTTCAATGTATTGACGCTCACTGTAATAACAAACACCTTGTCGAACATAGGATAAAAGTCCACCTGATTTGATACTACTGCCCCTATAAATACAATTTCGTCGCTGGCTAATAATTTTTCTATTTCCGGTTTTTGCCAATTCCATGCATATCTTGACCAATCAACTTTACCTTCAGGCCAATCAATAGTTTCATTAGTTTCTTTATTCTGCAGTTTAGTTACATCTGGTAAATCATCTGTATTGTAGGCAGTATACCCTAGTTTCTGGAGTTGCTTGATGACGGTAGTTTTTCCTGATCCTTGTCTTCCGGTTATAAGATATTTTCCCATTAATATATTCTAACAAATAATAAAGGGAAATTCTTCTTATGCTTGGCTGATAATGAGAGATTTGAATGCCTATGAACTTAAGAAATATGGGTCTTTAACCAATTAGATATTGAATGAATATCTAGATGATCAGTAGCTATATTTACTGCATAATCTTCAATTTCACCTGGTTTGAAAATAAATCTAACATTATTAAGATTTAATAATGTTAATCCAGCAATCATTGCAGTACGTTTGTTGCCGTCAACAAAAGGGTGATCTGCAATTATACTCCTAATAAATGCAGCGCTTTTGTCTAATATTGTTGGATAAAGTTCCTGACCAAAGACATTTTGACTCTGTGTTGCTATGCTGGCTTCCAGTCTTCCTAGGTCACGTAAACCAATACTTCCGCCGGTCTCCTTAATAACTAGCGTGTGTAATTCCAATATTTGTTCTAACGTTAGCTCAATCATCTATCTTTTAAATTAACAAAATCAGATTTGTACTTATCAAGAATCTCTTTAGCAGCATCAATCACATCTTGATCTTTAGGGTTAATAGAATTTAAAGGCTTGATGATTACTTCAACTTCGTCGCCGAAATGTATGTTCTGCCTTTTAAGTTCTTTTGCGGGAATAGTCACACCACCACTAGTTCCTATCTTAATAATTTTTTGAGTACTTTGAATCATTCTTTTATTATAATGGCATTCCAATAAAGCTGTCAATACTAGGACCAAATTTAGATACTATGAGATAAGTTTATAATATTGAGTGGCATTACTGGCTGGGGAGATGGTACCTAGTCAAAACTTTCATTAATTTATTATAACTACAAGAGATGTTAGAATAAGAATATGAGTGAATACGTAACTAAGAAACAATTAAACGATTCATTGAATAAGCAAACTGATGAGATTATAGGGGTTTTGCAATCTTTCATCGTTAATGTGAATTCTGAATTTCAAAAAGTCAACGATAGACTAGACAAGCTTGACGATAAATATGATCTTCTTGTAAATACTCTCGATACCTTTATATCGAGGATTGATAAATATGAAACAGAACTTGCTGCAAGAGACAATCAATTTGAAAAACTACTAGTCTGGGCACGAAAAGTCTCTAAAAAAACGGGCATTCCCCTCGAAGATCTATGAAAAAACAATTCGACATAATAGGGTATTATTTATAATGAAATGAATTCAGTAACTTTAACATTTAGCATTGAAATTAACGCTAGACCGAAAACAATTTTTGAATATGTTTCAAACTGGGAAAAACAATCTGAATGGATTTTATTCACTAAAGTTAAGTTATTAAAAGGACTGCCTAATCAGAAAGATCCGTTACTATTAGCAATAACAGGAGTTGGTCCGTTTAAGGTTAAGGATACAATGGTTATAACAGATTGGCAGCCATATAAGAGGATTGTAGTTGAACACACTGGTAGAGTAGTTCTGGGTAAGGGAGTCTTTCTTATTGAGGAGATTTCAGATAAAGTAGCTAAATTTACCTGGCAAGAAATAACCCCTATTCCTTTAGGGTTTATCGGTCAAATCGGTTTAGTGTTGATAAGGCCAATAATGAATATAGCTTTTGGTAAGTCTTTGAAGAATTTAAAGAATAATATCGAGAGATCAATAGATATAATTTAAAATTTTTTATTTGTTAAAATCACCTATAGGAGATCATTGCTAATTTTGGCTCTATTCTTTATAGCCTTTCTTCTCTTTCTATCGATTTTTGGATTATCGTCTGGAAATAATACAGCGTCATTATGATATCTAACTCTTTTATGACGCATTATTCTGGATTTTATTCTTCCAGGTAATGTTTTTTTATTATAGTTCATCATAATAATCTTAACCTATATAATATAGCTATGGAAAAATTATCTCTAGATTCTAAGATTTGTCCTGTGTGTAAAAAACCGTTCACGATCCGCAAGAAATGGAAGGCTAGGAATCAGTGGAGTCAAGTTGTCTACTGTTCTGAAAAATGCCGCAAACATAAGGTAGATAAAATATGAAAAAATCTTATTTAGTAATGGGAAACCAGCTCATGATCGAACATCCTGCCGCTTCTGCTAAAAAAGGTGAATCTGTGATTATGATAGAAGCTCATAATATATGCGCTAAGCTTCCTTATCATAAGCACAAATTAGTATTAATTATTGCCGCTATGCGAAATTATAGAGATTATTTAATCGAAAATAACGTTGACGTAATTTATATAGAACTTAGGGAAAATAATAATTTTATAGATGAACTTGAAGCACTTATCAAGAAACATAAAATAGAAAAATTATCTTGGATGCAAACCTCAGACAAATCTCCAAATGATAAATTAATTGCTCTTACGCAAAAATTAAACATCAAGAATGAGATTTCGGCCAATAAGCAGTTTATGACTTCAGAGGATACCTTTAAATCATGGTATGACTCTCAGAAACAGCCCCTAATGGAATCATTCTATAGAATGCAGCGCAAACGAACTGGAATATTAATGGATAATAATAAGCCGGTTGGTGGGCTTTGGA
>CAIMCP010000025.1 GCA_903839515.1 uncultured Candidatus Saccharibacteria bacterium
AATTTCGAATAAAGAAGTAGGCGCACATGAAATTCAGACTAGTCCAGAAGTTCATGAAAAAATTGAAATCAAGAACGAAATCAAAAATGAATCTGAAAGAGCCAGTACTAGACAGGAACATGTTGAAAATTTATCCAATAAGGTTGAGCAGGCTGGTGCCGAGAGTTCTGATGATATTCGAGATAGGTTCAATAGCGAAGAAGACAAATCGATAAAGCATGTCTTCACAGATCGACATTCTAAAAAAGGCAGTCGAGATACTTATATGTATCAGATTAGGGCGCATCTACACGGTCCATCTCAGACGTTTAGTTATCTAATCAACAATAAAAGTGTAGATAAGGCTAGTGAAGCTATAGGAAAAACTTTATTTAGGCCATCTGGAATATTAGCTGGAGCTATCGTAACTTTGCTCGGTAGTATCTATTACTTAGTAATAACTCATTCAACAGGTTTTAAATATAACTTTTATGTAGCAACACTAATGTTTGTTGGGGGATTTGTTACGGGACTGATTTTAGAAGCTATATACAGACTTTTTGCAGGCAAAAAAGACTAGTTATAAGCCTTAATTTTTAGAAGATCAGGTATAGTTTTAAAACTATAACCTTGAGCCTTAAGTCCTAGTATTGTAATTTCTAGACCTTCTACCGTCTGGCTTCTATCTCCACCTTTCGATTCAACACCATCATGGAAGATTAGTATGGACCCATTCTTGGCTATTTTTAGGCAGTGATCTGCAATCTTTCTACCATCAACATGAGCTACTTCCAATGAATGACAAAACTCACCAGAAATTGGCGAAAGATTATTTTTCTTAAGAGTTCTGAGAATAAAAGTGTGCCTAAAAAGCCAAGGAGGTCTATATAGGGCTGGAATAAGTTTCAAGTGCTTTTTTATGACTTCTTGATTCTTCTGTATCTCTTCTTCAAAAGATAAACTTGTTAAGTATTTATTGAATTTGTGTGAGAATGAGTGATTGCCGATAATGTGACCTTCTTTAATAATTTTTTTTGCAGTTTCTGGATCTTTCTCAATGCATTTTCCTACCAAGAAGAAGGTTCCTTTAATATTGTGCTTCTTTAGTATTTCAAGTACTTGTGATGTGTATGGTTCATTGGGTCCATCATCGAATGTCAGGGCAATGCTTTTCTCATGCCTATTGCCGTGCCATGGAAAGAAACCAAAAAATTGTGAAAATGAAGACATGAATATCCAGTACATAAGTGCCATCAGAATTATTATTAATAAGATTATTGTCATGATCATATGGGTACTATTTTTTGTTCTTGTTATCTAAGGCACTAGTTTTTGAAAGTATTCCAAAAGGAGACATAGCTAGACTTATATATTTATTGTACTTGGATTGTTTCATATCTTCCTCCCTATATGCTGGAGCTGGCTTAATTATCTCTTTCTTAAATATTCTATTTATGTGATAGCCCGCTAGATAGTAATAGAAGAATGATACGAATATATTGTAGAACATTCCACGCCTCAATCTCCTGGCTGATGTTAATGTTGGATTATTTAATAAAAAGACTATTCTGCCTTTAGATTTTAATTGACGGATCATTGCTACTTCATCACCACCCTGGGACAGTAATACATCATATCCTTCCCACGAGGACTTCTTAAAGGCAAAGTTAGTGGCACTTATATAATAGGGTCGATTCATAAGCTTACTGTAAGCATAGACTGACCCAAAAAGAATTGATGTATAAAATGTGCCCCACCAAGGTCCATTTCTGTATTTGCATGGCCCACCAACAGCTACAACATCATCATTTCTCGTAAAAACCTTGTCGATATTTTCGAGCCACTTAGGTTGATATATTGTATCTGCGTCTGTAGATATTACTATTTCTCCGCTGGCCTTTAATGTTCCTGCTTGGCGAGCATGACAAACTCCTGGTTCTTTTTCTGAAACTATTTTAGCGCCATAAGACCTAGCGATGTCAATGGTTTTATCTGTGCAGTTATTATCTACGACGATTATTTCTTTATCGCCTTCGTAGCTCTGTTTATTCAGAGATATTAGAGTTCTGGCTATAAATTTTTCTTCGTTATAGCACGGAATTACAATACTATACTTAATGATTTTTTTAGACATTTATGCTCTTAAGTTTAACAGCATTTGAATCTTTTTATAAGCCTTACGCGTCCTAGTTGTAGCCAAGCCCAGGCATTGCTTCTAATTTCTCATTGTCAGTAAGATTGTCCCAATCCATCGATAAAAGGATTACACGTCTAGCTACAGCATTTTGATCTAAAAAAGGATCGGATTCTTTCTCCGCGTCAGTTAAGTTTATTTGACTATATTTTTCTCTCATATTTCCTCCTATAAAAAAACAGGCTCTTTCTGCTTGAGCCTGTTTTGTTCGATTATTTAACTATTTTTTAGCAGGCTCTAATACAAGGTAGTGCGATAATCACGACTGACTTATATATTTTAACCATATAAACATATTATCTTAAGTATTTAATGTGGTCAATTTTTTTCTTGTCTCCATATTACTTATGTATTATTATATTAAGCATAAAGGGGAATCATGGGAAACAAATACGTATTATCTAAATATTTACAAAATATAGGGTTGTTCGCGGTAGTACTTTTATTGTGTCTTTTGCTACTCCACACGAAAGGATATGCTTATTCTAAGCCACCAATCCCAACTCCTCCTTTTTACCCTAGTATTATTGCCCCTGGCGATAGCTATAATGCTAGCGATGTTGTTGGTCAGCCCGACTTTACTTCATCCACATGTAGTTCGGGTCTAACGGGATATTGTCCAGACTGGGCATCAGCAACGGCAATCGATGCTGTTCACCACCGACTTTTCATGAGTGATTACAATAACAGTAGGATTCTTATTTACCAACTAAATAACCAAGATAAGTTTACTGATTCTTCACCTCATACTCCAAGCTATGTCCTCGGCCAACCAGATCTGAATAATAATTTCTACAATAGTAACTGCACTACAATTAACCCATCAACTACATGTGAACCCTATGGCATGGTCTATGATTCAGTAAATAATAGATTATTCGTGGAAGATACTAGCAACAGGGTTTTGGTATTTGATTTTAGCAACGGAATAAGCAGCGGCATGGACGCCAGCTATGTCCTCGGCCAACCAGATTTCGCGAGCCATGGCAATGGATTAACTCAAAATCAGTTTTGCGGCGTCTATGGAGGGGTAGCGTTAGATCAAAAGGGCGGTTTTCTGTATGTGAATGACGGTAGCTG
>CAIMCP010000026.1 GCA_903839515.1 uncultured Candidatus Saccharibacteria bacterium
ACTTACCAGATCCTTCTCCTGAATTCAATGAAATTTCTAGAGTTTTAGCCGATGATGGTCTAGCAATTATAGAAGTTGCAAACTACATGCACTTTAGAAACAGAATTAAACACCTAGCTAAGGGAGCTAAAATGCCTCTCGAGCCTGTTGATATTAGGTCCAAGAAATACCAAAATAAGGACGAGATACCTTTTGTTAACCATAACCCTAAGACCGTAATTAAGCAGTTAGCTCATGCTGGACTTAAGGTTGAGCGAATATTATCTGTATCTAATCTTAGAAGTACTAAGATTAAGCAAACTGTACCTATTGGAGTTATGCTCGCAGTAGAGGGAATTTTACAGTCTACTCTATCTAAGACTTTCTTCGGTCCAAGTATTTTCTTTTTAGTTTCAAAAGCTAGCTAAAAACCAGCTATACTATTTATATATCTATGCTTGATGACAAATTAACTAGTATTAAAGGTGTTGGAGCTGAGTTAGAGCAAAAGTTCCGTGTTCTGGGCGTAAATACAATATCTGACCTAGTTTACAATTATCCTCGTCGATATGAGGATTATTCTAATGTCCAAAAGATTAATGAAATAAGTCCTGGGCCGGTAACAATCAAAGGTGAGATCAAACAGGCGACTGGACGTTATGTGCGTAGGGGTCTACATATAACTGAAGCCGTTGTTAGTGATGAAACAGGCAGTGTTAGGTTAGTCTGGTTTAATCAGCCATATCGAGCAAACTCACTAAAACACAATCAGGACTATTTTGTTTCGGGCACTTTTGAACTATCTAATCGTCGTCTATGTATTATTAGCCCAAGTATTGAACTTGAAAGTGATTTTCCAGCTAACACGGCCCGAATACTCCCTGTTTACAAATTAACTAAAGGGCTAACCTCAGCTACTATTAGAAAAATCATGAAAGAACTTATTCCAAGGATTAGGGCCCTAGATGAAACATTACCTCAAGATATTGTTAAGAGTCAGAAATTAATTACTAGAGCCGAATCAATTGAGCTAATACATTTTCCTAAAGATTCCTCAGATATTGAACTTGCCCAGGGGCGACTTGGTTTCGAAGAAGTATTTGAACTAAGCCTAGCTAGCCTACTTAATAAAAAAGAAAACAACCGAGAAAATTCATTCCGAGTGGATTTTAAGGAAAAACTAGCTAAAAAATTTGTTGAAAATCTACCATTCTCGCTGACCGATGCTCAAAGAAGGGTTGTCTGGCAACTGTATATGGATCTAAATAAGGAACAACCTATGAATAGAATGGTCGAGGGTGATGTTGGTTCTGGTAAAACGGTTGTTGCGACTATGGCGTCTCTAATGGTAATAGCTGAAGGTTTTCAAGTTGCATTCATGGCTCCAACTGAGATACTCGCACGCCAACATGCCAAAACAATTTCAGATTTACTTGGTCCTTTAGGGTACAAGGAAAACCTCGGTCTTTTAGTTGGTTCAATGTCCAAGAAAGAGAAGGAGTTTATAAAAGCTGAACTAGCATCCGGGAAAATTAATTTCATTGTTGGAACCCATGCATTAATTGAAGAAAATGTTGTTTTAGATAAATTGGCGCTGGTGATCATAGATGAACAACAAAGATTTGGCGTGGAACAAAGAAAGAAGTTAATGTCCAAAGCCAGTAAAATGCCTCATTTCTTAAGTCTAACTGCAACTCCGATTCCAAGAAGTCTAGCTCTCACATTCTTCGGCGAACTTGATGTATCTATACTTGATGAGAAGCCAACGAATAGAAAACCAATTATAACTAGTATTATTTCACCCAATTCCAAGCTTCCGATGTACCAAGATATTAATAAGCAGTTAGACTGCTGCCGGCAAGTATTTGTAATCTGCCCACTAATTACCGATTCCACAGTCATTGACGCCAATTCAGTAGAGAAAGTATATAAGGATTTATCGACAAAAGAATTTAAAACTAGGCGCGTTGGATATTTACACGGAAAGATGAAGGGTGATGAAAAAAACGCAGTCATGCAGGATTTTGTTGATCATAAGTTAGACGTTCTAGTTTCAACCACAGTTATTGAAGTTGGGGTTGATGTACCTAATGCAACTGTAATGCTAATTGAGGCGGCAGATAGATTTGGCCTAGCTCAACTTCACCAGCTAAGAGGACGCGTTGGTCGAGGAAATGATCAAGGATATTGCTTTTTAATGCTCAGCGATTCTAAAGCGGCCAGCCCAAGACTCAAGGCGCTATCTAAGTCTAATGATGGCTTTAAACTAGCCGAACTTGATTTAGAACTTAGGGGTCCAGGTGCAATTTATGGTAATATGCAACATGGTGAACTTGATCTTAGAATGGCTAAACTAGACGATCTAAGTCTTATTAGAAAAGCTCGGAAGTGTGCTGAAGACTTAATCGATATGAATATAGACATTTCTAAATACCAGGAATTAAATAATAAAGTAAATAAATTAAGAGTAATAACGAATTTAAATTAATATGTACGCAGGAACAACACTAACCCCATTATCCGGAAAACTACTAGGCGCTCATCAGAAGATTGATAGAGTTGCTAGGAGACTACTTCATGACAGAGATATTGATGATACTATTTTTCCGACCACAAAACAGATATTAAATTTCGAAGGATACAGTGGGCCTGATTCTATAAAAAGAAAAAGTCCATCAGTAGATGAACCTTGGCATTTCTACTCTCCATTTAACGATGAAGACTCGGTTCTTATTAGTGCCATAGAGAATCACTACAAGGAGCTAGTTAAAGTTTTGAAAGAGGGCAACCGCGAGCGAGCATCATTTGAAGCAGCCTGGCTGGCTCATGCCATTGTTGATGGTCTTACTCCTGCTCATCACTATCCTTATGAGGAAAAACTAGCCGAACTTCGTGGTGAAGGCATGGAGAGTCGCGATTCAGTTAAGGAGAAGATCGTTATTTCAGGTGACACACGGCGTGAGACAGTTAAAAATAACTGGAAGATGTGGGGTCCAAAGGGGCTAATATCAACCCATGGACTTTTTGAAATGGGCGTAGCTAGTCTATCTAAGCCACTATCTTTCAATGGTGCAGCAATCACTGATGCTGAAATATTAAAAATTCATGAAATAGGCGTCGGTGAATTCTTTAAAAATAGAGCTAGGGAAATAGCAGTTAAAGATCTATATGCCGTCTACTATAAAAAAGGCTGGACACTCAAACTGATGGTTGAGATACGAAATGTTTTAATGCCAACGATTATAAATACAGTAACTCTAGCTTGGTATGATGCCTTAATTGATGCCGGTTTAGTTAAGCTTCCAAGTAAAACAAAAAAATGAGAATTATTGCTGGACGATTAAAAGGGCAAATCTTTGATACTCCAGGCGGCCATACAACCCACCCAATGAGTGAAAAAGTGAGAGGGGCAATGTTTAACATCTTCGGAGATATTGAAGGTCTAACGGTCTTAGATGTCTTTGCAGGTTCTGGAGGACTTAGTCTCGAAGCAATTAGTCGAGGAGCAGCTTACGCGACAGCCATTGATTCAGATCATAATGCTCAAATGACAATGAAGGACAACGTTTCTAGATTTGGTTTAGAGGACAGTGTTAAGTTAGTTTCCGCCAACGCTAGTACTTGGCTAAAGAATAACCGAGAATTGAAATTTGATATTATTATTGCTGATCCACCATATAACAAGTTGCAGCACGATCTAGTTGAGAGTCTTGGAAGGCATTTAAATAAGGAAGGATTACTAGTCTTATCTTGGCCTGGTCATGAGCGCCAACCTAAGTTTACCGACCTTAAATCAATCTCTAGAAAAGATTATGGTGATGCGCAATTGATTTTTTATAGTCTTATCTAGTAAAATATAGATTCTTGGGGATGTGGTGGAATTGGTAGACACGCTAGCCTTAGGAGCTAGTGAGGCAACTCGTGAAGGTTCAAGTCCTTTCATCCCCACCAAGAAATATATTAACCATCTATTCGTTAGGTGGTTTTTTAATTATCTTATTTTGGTTTTATATAATGTTGATACAATATATTTATGAGTAAAGTCGTAAGTAGTCTTAAGCGAATGAAAGAGCAGGGTTTAACATTTTATGATGCCCGTCAATCATTAATGAAGGCTGGTTTTTCTGACCATGATATACAGGATGCATCCTGGGTATATAACGGAGACTCAGATAAAAAAATTAAAGGCCCTGTAAAAAAAGAGACTCTTAAAGCTTTAATGCAGCAGGCGGAACTTGACCATGTTGTAAATAGCAACGAATATTCTAAGGAATTAGGTCCGAATTCTAGTCCAACTGGTGGTGATATTTCTGGTAGAGACTATAGATTAATAAAAATGAGTTCTGAAAAATCTAATAAATCCTTGATTATCAGTATTATATTCATCGTAGTACTCATGGCCATAATTATTTTTTCATCGAATAATTTCTAAATTTGGTGGTTTTTGTTTTTTTTAGAATTATAAAACTAGCGTATAATAAACTTATGGATGAAGATATAATTCACGATTTAAAGCAATTTATTGAAGCAACAGTTTCACAGCAAACATCTATAATTCATGATGATATTGTCGGTCTTAAAGGAAGTATGTCTAGCTTGAATGACGATATGTCTAGCTTGAAAAAAGATATGTCTAGTCTTAAAGAAGATTTAACTAGTAAAATTGATGATCTTTCTGTATCAGTTGCTGAAGCTATAGATAACTCGAGTAATGAAGCAGATAGTCAAATTAAAAATCATGAAATACGAATTACGAAACTTGAACCGAAACTCGCCTGAAATCATAATTAATATTTAAGATAATATAGATTATATTTTAATGTACAATAATATATATGTTATCTACACAACCATATAAGGGTGCTCGAGATTTTTATCCAGAAGACAAAAGAATTCAGAAATACATGTTTAATGTACTAAGGAGTGTTGTTGAGCAGTATGGCTATGAGGAATATGATTCACCGATACTAGAATCTCTTGATCTGTTTAAGGCCAAATCAGGTGAAGAAATAGTTAATGAACAGACATATAACTTTGTTGACCGTGGCGGACGGGCTGTTGCTATAAGGCCCGAGATGACTCCATCGGTTAGTCGTATGGTCGCTGGACGTCGTCAAGAATCTGCCTATCCTCTTCGCTGGTATTCAATTCCAAATTTGTGGAGATATGAAAGACCACAAAAAGGACGACTTAGGGAACACTGGCAATTAAATGTTGATGTATTCGGTATAGATAACGAACACGCTGAATTGGAGCTAATTCAGGTTGCTGATTCTATATTTAGAAACTTCGGTGCAACACCTGATCAGTACGCTATAAAAGTTAACTCACGTAAGTTTGTCGATTATTTATTTATGGACTTCTTTAAGTTAAATAAAGAAGCGGCCAACAAAGTTATTAAGTTAGTCGATAGAATGCACAAACTTGAAGCCATAAAGTTTGAATCTAGTCTTAGGGAGATTGTTGCTGAGTCTAAGCTAGAGTCAGTCGTGGCTGATGAAATAATGGAAATACTAAAAGATAAGAATTTAGAATATCTACCACTTCCACTAAGATCTCATGAATCATTATCCGGTGTAATGTCGCTCATGAAACATTTAGAAAACGCTGGGATTACAAACTGTTTCTTCGATATTAGCCTAATGCGTGGCTTTGATTACTATACAGATATTGTTTTTGAGGTTTTTGATACAAATCCTGAGAATAGCCGCAGTATTATGGGTGGCGGTAGATATGACGGCCTTGTTGGTCTATTTGGGGTAGATCCTGTAGCTACTGTCGGATTTGGGCTTGGCGACGTAACCTTACTAGATTTTCTTAAGGTTCATGGATTACTACCTAAAATTGAAGTTGAGACCGATGCCTACTTAGTCGTGCTTGGTAATAACTTTACCTATGCCAATGAGGTTGCGAGTGAACTTAGAAAACAAACGGTAAATGTAGCAATCGATAGTAGCGGCAAGAAGGTCGGTAGTTTAATTAAGACTGCACTCAAAAAAGAAATCCCATATGTAATTTTTGTTGGCGATAACGAAGCAGCATCTAAAAAGATTGTTCTTAGAAGACTTGCAGATAGCTCTGAAAGTGAAGAGACCGTAAGCGCAGCTGCTAAATTGATTCTAGAAAGCGAAATATAAAGGCTGGAAAAATATTCTTCATCCTGTTATAGTTACTATTTATGCAGAACAAATTAACCAAAGTAAACGATACAAAAGTAAAAATCGAAGTAACGGCTGATGCTGATTCTTTAGCGAGGACCCTACAGGAGACTTTAAAAGATTTCCAGAAGTCTATGAAGCTTCCAGGATTCAGAGAGGGAAAAGCTCCTCTAAACATAGTTGAGAAGAATGCCGATCAGGCTCGTCTTCAATCCTCATTTATAGATAGTGCAATTAATCACCTGTACTCACATGCAGTTATAGAAAATGATCTAAAACCTGTTTCTCAACCTCAAGTATCTATTAAGAAGTTTGTTCCTTTTACATTACTTGAAGTTGAATTCGAAGTTGAAGTCATTGGAGAGCTAAAAATTGCCGACTATAAGAAGATACGAGTTGCTAAAAAACCAGTCACTGTAACAGCTAAGGATGTAACTGACACTTTAGAGTCGCTTCGAGATAGATTCGCAGAAGGAACTGAAGTAAAAAGAGCTGCTAAAGACGGCGATCAGGTTGTTATGGACTTCTATGGAGCAGATGCTAAGACTAAAGAGCCAATTGCTGGTGCTGAAGGAAAAGCCTATCCACTAGTTATTGGAAGCAATGCCTTTATACCTGGATTTGAACCAAAGCTTATTGGTCTAAAACCAGGCGATGAAAAAACCTTCGATATTACATTCCCTAAAGACTATAACGCAGCATACCTTCAAAGTAAGAAAGTTACTTTTAATGTTAAGGTAAATCAGATTAATGAACTCAAGAAGAGTCCACTTGATGACGCTTTTGCAGCTAAGGTTGGTCCTTTTAAAGATCTAGCTGAGCTTAAGGCGGATATTAAGAAGCAATTAAAAGACGAAAAAGAACAAAGAGAATTACAACTCTACCAATCCGAGGTTATAACTGAACTAACTAATAAGTCTAAAGTAACAATTCCAGACGCTTTAATAGACGAGCAAGTTGAACGCAGTGAAGAGGAAGAAAAACAGAATCTTATTCGTCAAGGACAAACCTGGAAAGAGCATCTTGAAATTGAAGGTATAACAGAAGCCGAACATAGAAAGAGAAATCGTCCAACGGCTGAAAACATCGTTAAGTCATCATTAATTCTAAGTCAAATAGCACAGGATGAAAAAATTACTGTCACTCCAGAAGAAATAGATCTAAGAGTTCAGCTTCTTAAAGGACAATATCAGGATCCTCAGATGCACGCAGAACTTTCTAAGCCTGAAAATCTAAACGGAATTAGAAACCAACTCCTTACTGAAAAAACATTCGAATATCTTAGCAAATTAGCTTCTAAATAGATTTTCTAAAAAATTCTTGACATCATTTCTATATATATTACAATCTACTTAAGCTTATATATAAATTAAGTATCTAATATATTTAAAGGATAAATATGAAAATAAAAAGAACTAACAAACTAAAAACAAACACATCAGGCTTTGGCCAC
>CAIMCP010000027.1 GCA_903839515.1 uncultured Candidatus Saccharibacteria bacterium
AGACCGGTGACGAAATTGAACGAAAGCCAAGTGAAACTGAACCATTTTCAGCCCTAGCCTTTAAGATTGCAACTGATCCATTTGTTGGTAAGCTGGCTTTCTTTAGGGTCTATTCTGGAACCTTAAAGTCAGGTAGCTACATTCTTAACTCATCTACTGGTGAGAAAGAAAGAGTTGGCCGTATCGTTCGTATGCAAGCTAACACTCGCGAAGACGTAACTGAAATTGGTGCTGGAGATATTGCCGCTATTGTTGGACTAAAGGGAACTACTACTGGAAACACGCTATGTGATCTTGCTAAGCCAATAATTCTAGAAAGCATTACTTTCCCAGAACCTCCTGTGTCTATTGCTATTGAGCCTAAGACTAAAGCCGATCAGGAAAAGATGAGTATTGCTCTTCAAAGACTAGCCGAAGAAGATCCTACATTTAGGATTCATGTCGACAAGGAAACTGGTCAGACTATCATCTCAGGAATGGGTGAGCTACACCTAGATATCATCATCGATAGAATGAAACGTGAATTTACGGTTGAAGCTAATATTGGTCAACCACAAGTTGCTTACCGTGAAACAATCCGAAAAGATGCAGTTGAGAGTGAAGGAAAATTCATTAGACAATCCGGTGGTCGTGGTCAATATGGTCACGTCTGGATTAGACTATCTCAGAACGAAGAAGGAAAAGGCTACGAATTCATTAACTCCATTAAGGGTGGTGTCGTACCAAGTGAATATATTTCAGCCGTTAAAGCTGGAATTGAAGAAGCTATGAACAACGGTGTTATTGCTGGTTATCCTGTAGTTGACGTTAAAGCTGAACTATATGATGGAAGCTACCACGATGTTGACTCCAGTGAAATGGCCTTTAAGATTGCTGGTTCAATAGCATTACAAGATGGCGTTAAGAAAGCTAGCCCAGTTCTTCTAGAACCTGTTATGAAAGTTGTTGTTGTTACTCCTGAAGAATTCATGGGTGACGTAATCGGAGATCTTAACTCTAAGCGTGGACGAATTGAGAACATGGATGATCTAACTCCTGGTATTAAGGAAATAACATCATTCGTACCACTTGGTGAGATGTTTGGTTATACAACTAACCTTCGTTCAAGTACGCAGGGACGTGCTTCAAGCTCAATGGAGCTTGATCACTATGCCGATGTACCAAATCATGTTACTGAGAGCATAATTCAAAAGAGTGAAAAATAAAGACAGCAACTCTTAAAAATAAAATTAATTAATTTAACCCCTAGGAATCAATATGAATGACTAGGGGTTTTTTATTTCCTTGCTATTTCCATATATATTTATATATAATCTGACTTAAGATCTATGCATAAAAACTATACGGAAAGATATATATGAATATAAAAAGAACTAACAAACTAAAAAGAAACACATCAGGCTTTGGTCACATAGAAATGCTACTCCTAGTAGTAGCTGTAGTAGTCATAGGAGGCGTAGGCTTCTTTGTCTATCAGAATCACAATAATAAGACAGCTAAGGCTCATGCTGGGGGTTATACTACCTTAGGATCATCCAGCGGTATAACTGCTTCAGCATGTAAAACATATAATTCTATTTATGGCGGTATTTATTCCATTAAGGTGTTATTCATAAAAGAAGCTTCTACACCAGCATATAATTATGATGTATTTGACATTAACGAGTTAACTGGTGCTTATTCTCAGCGCACAACATCAAATGCTTACAATGCAGGTACTCTTGCAGCTGTGAATATAAACATGTCTGTGGTTAATAAGGATATAGTAGTTATAAATCTTGGTCGGAATGTTGTAGGTTATGAAATAATACCCGGAACTGGTAATGGAGATTATGCCAAAGGTATAGATAATATTACAGACTGTTAATGATTCGTTAGTACTGAATAGTTTTAGAATCTGAGCCTAGTCCGAGTCAAGTACAATAACAATGACCATCTATGAAAGTAGGTGGTCTTTTAATTGACCGCATAGAACGACTAAGAGTTCATTCAATAATCCTAAAAATTCTTGACATCATTTCTATATATATTACAATCTACTTAAGCTTATATATAAATTAAGTATCTAATATATTTAAAGGATAAATATGAAAATAAAAAGAACTAACAAACTAAAAACAAACACATCAGGCTTTGGCCAC
>CAIMCP010000028.1 GCA_903839515.1 uncultured Candidatus Saccharibacteria bacterium
ACCTGGATTTTTGACGGCCCATATATCTGTAAAAGCTATAAAGAATAACAGGATCCATCTTGCATATGTACTTCCAGATAATTTATTTAGCGATGACTTCATAATATTTATGCTTATTATATCAGAAAGAAAATAATATTCCTTTTAAGAATCCTCACCATTTTGATATTTCATAAATACTGCCAGTGCTGGTTATATAATACTTAACTCCATAAATGATAGTTCATGAAATTATATTCGCATAAAAGCTTAGTATACTTTTGCTCCTGCTTCAGCTAGTCTTTGGCAAATCCCATAGCCAATTCCTTTAGCTCCGCCAGTTATTATGGCTGATTTATCTCTAAGTTGTAGTAGCTCATTAATTGG
Source organism: uncultured Candidatus Saccharibacteria bacterium (assembly GCA_903839515.1). Classification (GTDB taxonomy): domain Bacteria; phylum Patescibacteriota; class Saccharimonadia; order Saccharimonadales; family UBA4665; genus CAIYEO01. The sequence goes on from CAIMCP010000028.1 coordinate 367, forward strand.
TTCCATATTATCTTCTATTATTCTTGTCGCCGGATTGTTATCGATCCAAGTATTAATGCTACAATCCCAAAACTGGCAACCACCAATAAGTCACGAACGTATTCACCAGTCATTCCTGAATGTATTGTTACTTTTTTCATCGCATCAACGCTATAGGTGAGGGGCATAATGTCTGCAAACCATTGCAAGGGTTGTGCCATTGATGTGCGTGCAACAAACAGACCACAAGTTAAAAGTTGCGGAAATAGGAAAGCAGGCATAAATTGAATCGCCTGAAACTCACTAGTAGCGAAAGCACTCAGGAATAAACCAAGGGAAGTACCCAGAAATGCTGCAAAGACTACAGCAATTAGGGTAGGTAATACTCCACCCATTACTGTAACTTTTAGAATGCCGAGCATTACTCCACCCGATATTAGTGCCTGACAAAAACCTAAGAATGAAAATGCGATCGCATATCCAAAAATAAAGTCAGTTTTAGCCATCGGAGTTGTCATTAATCTGTCGAGAGTTCCAGTTGTTCTTTCTCTGAGTGTTACTACTGATGTGATTAAGAACATCATGGTCATAGGAAAAACACCTAAAAGCATTGGCGCTATAGAATTAAAGGTTGAAGGTTCATTCTGAAATACATATTTTAATATTGTTAACAGCATCGGTGGAACTATAAATAGTAGAGCCAGAGTTCTTGGGTCATGCCCTAATTGTCTTAGTACACGTACTGAAGTCGATAGTGTTTTAGTTATGCTCATTCTTTTTTGTCCCCAACTAGCTTAAGGAAACATTCTTCTATTGTTTTTGAACCTGTCTCTGTTTTGAGATCATCTGGTGAGCTATGAGCAATTAATTTACCATGTCTTATGAGAACCAAATCATCACATCTTTCAGCTTCATCCATGGAATGGCTCGATAATAGAATAGTAGTGCCTTGATTAGTTAGTTTATTGAATAATTCCCATAAACTAGCCCGAAGTACTGGATCGAGTCCGATTGTCGGTTCGTCGAGAACCATGAGTTTTGGAGATCCGATTAAGGCAACAGATAAAGATGCTCTTTGTTTTTGACCACCGGAAAGATTCTTGACTAAACTATTGGCTTTATCTGTCAGGTCCACAGATATAAGAACATCCTTAATTATTTGTTTAGCCTGCTTTTTCTTGTGTCCCATCATTGTGGTGAAATATTTCAAATTTTCTCGGACAGTAAGATCAGGATAGATAGAGAGCTCTTGTGTCATATAGCTCATCACATCTCTTAACTTTTTCGAGCCAGCCGGGAGTCCAAATATTTCAATACTACCTGATGTTAGCTGTTGTCTCCCAACAATGCTTCTGATGAGAGTGGTCTTACCGGCTCCTGAAGGGCCGATAAAACCAATAGATTTACCAATAGGAAGATCCACATTTATATTCCTAAGAGCTTTTGTTGTGCCACCAAGAGTAATAGACAGATTCTTTATTTTAACCGATGCTTCCATAAGAACTATCATATCAAACAAGTACTTTATTAATAAAAGATTACATTATTGAGTAGTCTTGGGTAATCAGATCGATATTTTCTGTAAAATTATATACTAGACATAACTGATTAAATATTGTATAATGTAATTTATTAAAAGGAGAATA
>CAIMCP010000029.1 GCA_903839515.1 uncultured Candidatus Saccharibacteria bacterium
TAATAATATAATTTTAATTATTAAAAATATCTATCAATTAATCATTATTTAGTCTAGAATTTCTAACAGTGAAAAAATATCTAAACATAGACAAGGAGATTGATTCCGAAATAAAATTATTTCTTGATTCTAAAATTAAGTCTTCTCCTAATAAATTCTCTAAAGATCTCCTTCTAGCGGCCAAGGAATTATTCCTGCGAGGAGGCAAGAGGTCTAGACCAAGACTATTCTTTTTAACTTTGGAGGCATATGGACTTGATAACCCTGTGAGGTATATAAAATTAGCTTTAGCTTTAGAGTTTTATCATCAATTTCTTCTTATTCACGACGACATCATAGATAAAGACTATATCAGGTACAACGGCCCAAATATTGCTGGTCACTATATTCAGGATTATCAAAACAAAGACAAAACTATCCCAGATTCAATGGCACTTCTTGCCGGCGATATTGTATATTCCTATGTATACGAAATTATATCCTCAGACACTAACCTAACCAGTAATCAGAAAATTGATATAACTAAATTATTTAGTTATATCAATGAGTCAGTAATTTTTGGTCAGCAGATGGATACACTAAATGTGGATTCATTAAATAGCCAAGTAAATGTTGAGCAGTTAATAGAGATACATAGGCTAAAGACTGCTAGTTATTCTATTATGCTACCTATGAGGTTGGCCGGAATAATATTGAATCTAGAAGCTAAAGAAATAGAAGCAATAAATAAGTTTAGCCAAAGTTTTGGTATTTATTACCAGCTCGCAGATGATTATTCAGATTACTTCGAAAATAAATCTGCTTTTAATAATCGAGAGAAGTATCGAGACTATAAAGAAGGTAGGCGAACCTGTCCAATTATTTTTGGACTAGAATCCGCCCAAGGCGGGGACTTTAACATAATTAAGAAAAATTTTGGAAATAAGAAATCTACAGCCAATGATATAAGTAGTACCATCAAGATTTTAAAAAAATATGGAGCCAATAAGAAAAGTAAAGAATTGGCAGATTTTTATTACAATGAATCTTTAAATAGCTTAAATGCTTTATCGATTGAAAGCATAAATAGGAATAAATATATATCACTTATGAGTAATTTTGGTCTTTAGAACGACTTGATAGTATACTTATGTTTATAAAAGGAGATTAAAAATGGATTTAAATTTTTCACAACAAATTATTACTTATTTCATAAGCCTAGTTAGTTTCTTGGCTATTGATCTAACTTGGCTAGGTCTCATAGCCAATAAATTTTATAAAGATAATCTTAATGGACTAATGTCTAAAAAGCCTATTTGGAGTATTGCGATTTTGTTTTACGGAGTCTTTATCTTTGGACTAATGTACTTTGTAATAGTCCCGTCGCTAAGCTCAGGTTCATATAAAACTCTACTCACAAGAGCTGCTATATTCGGATTTGTAACTTATGCAACATATGATTTGACCAATCTATCTACTTTAAAAAATTGGCCAAAAAACCTAACTGCTGTAGATCTAGTTTGGGGAGTAGTTCTTTCAAGCTTAGTTTCACTGGTCGCCTTCACTGTAGCAAAAAAATTATTTAGTTAATTAGTATGCATATTTTCTTATTATCTGGACTTTGCCTACTGGCTTATATGAGCCTTTTATTTATAGTCGCAGTACTAAGAAGAAATAATTCTATTGCCGATATTGGTTATGGGATTGGTTTTATAGTCGTAGCAACTTCAAGTATGTTTCAAAATGGAGGGCACTGGTATAGCTCACTCGCAACTCTACTCGTTATGCTTTGGGGTTTTAGATTGGCGCTTAGAATTGGTATTAGGAACTTTTCTAAGCCTGAGGATTTTCGTTACGTTGGCTATAGGAAGAATTGGAAGTTCTTCTATCTTCGAAGTTACTTCCAGGTATTTATCTTTCAAGGGATAATCATTTATATAATTTCATTACCAGTGCTTCTAATAAATCTATATCCTAAGCAGCCAACTCTCTGGCTATTAATTCTGGGTGTTTTAGTTTGGGCGGTAGGTTATTATTTTGAGGTTATTGGAGATCATCAGCTTGATGAGTTTTTGAAACTCCCCAAGAAGCCATCAAAATACATGACAAGTGGTCTGTGGGCTAGAACTAGGCATCCAAATTATTTTGGGGAATCTACAATGTGGTGGGGATTATTTATAGTTTCCTTATCTTGTTCGCGTTATGGAATTTTAGCAATTGCTAGTCCAATACTTATAACTTTCTTATTAACAAAAGTGTCAGGTATTCCTATGGTCGAAAAGAGATGGAAGGACGATCCAGTATGGCAAAAGTATAAGACCA
>CAIMCP010000030.1 GCA_903839515.1 uncultured Candidatus Saccharibacteria bacterium
CCGCTATCTGCTTGGTTTGGACTACTTAATGACCCAGATAATATATTTAACAAAAGCCTCAGTCTTATTGAAGATGATTCGGCTCTAACCATCATGCAAACCCATGCTGAGCTTGAGATTGATGAAGCCGATATTCCGGGCGGAGTTTTGGATATTGCCCGGTCAACACTGAAGTATATGGATAGTGACGATAGAATCAAGGTCGAGACTCAACTTAAGTTATTTGAATGTAATCAGGGAGATATTCACGGTTTAGCTGAAAATATAGCTGCCAGATGGCTAGATTTTGAGGTTGAACTAACTGAGAGTCTTAGTCTTGGCTACGCAACAGAAACAGTAACTAACTTTATAGGCAGCCTTAGCGGTTCTTGGAACATTAAAGTTAATAATCTTATAAAAAACAATACAACCCAAAATGGCCAATTAATGATGACTAGAGAGCTAGCGACAGAGCTTGAAAAGGCTAAACGAAACACTCTTTGGGTGAGCGCGGCAGTAAGTGTTGGCAATCAGGACATAATAGATAAAATAGGTGTCGATTCAACCAATAGAATCTTGAATAACGAAGCTAGGATTAACGACTTATTAAACTCCAATAAGGCTACAGCTAATCAGATCAATAATATGTCCGACAGAACGAACAGTCTAATAGCAGGACATAATATTACAATAGGGGCTGGTTGTGCCGGATCTACCAATGGCTCATTCAGCACTTTAGAGATGATTGATCTGTTTAGAAATAAGCGAGAAAATTGGAAATGGACACAAGGAGTTTGTATTATTGGCACATGTTCAAATAAAGGAGAAGTAGTTCTTGTGGGTCCTTGTAACATTTGTGTTTCCTGTCAGTCCAGGTTTGATGCACTAGGATTTTAACCATAAGCTTGACTTTGAAATAGTTTTTTAATATCATATTTCTACTTCTATAAACAACAAAATGTTATTAAGAGACAAAAAGAGGAATATAAAAAAGGTTTAACCAATATTTATATTGCCTTAAACTATACGGAGCAAAAATGTTAATAAAAATAAAAATGTCTAGATCGAAAGCTACTAACGTATCGGTTAGTGTGAATAAACCTTCTTGGCAAAAATTCCTAGTTTATTAATTATTTATTTGTAGCTGGTTTCGACTGAACCGATTGATTGCCTGTTGAGCTTGAAGCTGGTGTGGTCGTTTTCTTGCCTTCTTTTTTGTTTATTGCTGCCTGTATGTATTCACTTAGACTAGCAAGAGTTGCTTGAGGCTGGATTTGCTTGCCATCTAGAAAGAATGCAGGAGTAGCTTCTTGGGCACCCGTCTTATTGAAATCATTAATGTCGCCATTTATGAGATTATTTACTGTTGATCCGGTGTAGTTGTTGTTGAACTTGGCAACATCAAGACCTAGTGATTTTGCAAATGCATCAAAGTAGGGCTGCGGATTTGATGCAGTAACCCAACTTGGGCTTTTTTCGTTGTTTAGGTGCTGAATACTTTGCTGGTATAGGAGGTCATGCATTTCCCAAAACTTGCCCATTAGTCCTGCGGCTTCAGCAGCACGAGCAGCTGCGAATGCATTTGGGTGTAGTTGAGTAAGTGGAAGGTTCTTAAACTGAAAATGAATTTGACTGTCAAATTTCTGAACAGCCTGAGAAGTTATTGGATAATATTCTGCACAATAAGGACATTGGTAGTCGCCATATTCAACTAGTGTTACTCCAGTTGAGCCTTTGCCTTGTACATGATTCGAACCAGCTGTTCCTGAATTGTTAGTTGATGGTTTGCTGGTAAAGTGGAAAACTAGCCCAAGTCCGACAGCTAAGGTAATTAAAATTATCCAAAAGTTTTTACTCATATTTCTCCCTATATACTTATTTATAATATTATAACGATTTTTTGCAATACTACCAAAAAGGTAATTAAAGTCGTAATATAGATAAGTATGACCAGTATCATAATGGCTTTAGTTTTAATTTTGCTCTCAACTCTTACTTTGTATATACTTAGCGCCTATAATTATCTATCTGTTAATGAGTATAAAAGGCGTGCTAGAAAAAGTGACGAGGCGGCTAGAAGTATTTATCAGGTTCTGCTTTATGGCAAACAGGTAAATTTTTTGTTTTGGTTAACTTCAGGAATATTGAGTGCAGTTGCCCTTAATCTTTTATTTAACCTGCTCCCAGTATGGATTGTTATTATTTTATTTGGATTTTATGCAGCCTACTTTCACGGAACCATACATTTCAAAAAATCAAATTTTGGCCTTAGCTTAGCTAAGACTATTGCTCCAGTTGTAGCTAGAATTCTTAATTTTATTCAGCCCGTTCTAGGTAGAATAATAGCAATAGATAAGCAAAGTATGATCCAGCAGAAAATATATGAAGTTGATGATCTTCTAGGATTCTTAAAAGAACAAAGAGAAAGTCTTCATAACAGAATAGATGCCGATGTTCTGGGAAATGCCATTGAAGCGGTGCTTTTTAAGGATAAAGTTGTTAAAGATTGTATGACCCAGTTAACCGATATTGCATCTGTTAACGTTGACGAAGATATTGGTCCAATACTAATGGAGGAGTTACATGATTGTGGATACTCGTACTTTCCAGTTTATAAAGGAAAGAAAGACCATTTTGTTGGTGGACTCTACTTGTCAGATATTTTGTCAGTTAAAAAAGGTGGCCAGGTTAAGGACTATGTAAAAAACAAGATTTACTATGTTCATGAAGGTAGTAATTTAGACACTGTTATTTCGGCCATCATAAAAACCAACCAGAATAAATTCATGGTTATTAATGACGCCAAAAAGACTGTTGGACTAATCAGTGCTGGTGACGTTTTTAAACAAATCATCGGAGCTATAAATCCATCCGAACTTGAGAGTTACGAAAATCCTGATGATGTAATAACACAATTTAATCAGAAAGATAGATGAAAATTACCCCAGAGGTGATAGAATAAAAAACATGCAAAGAGTTTTAGCAAGAGAAACCATAGATAATATCGGCAATAATGTCACCATTCAAGGATGGATTCACAAGAAACGTCTTCTTGGCGGACTAACTTTTATTAATGTTAGAGACCGAAGCGGACTGATTCAAGTTGTAATAGACAATAAAGATGAAGTTGAAAAACTTCGTGGACTTCAGATTGGTACTATAGTTTCGATTACTGGCAATGTAGTTGAAGAAAAAAGAGCACCTGGTGGAGCTGAGCTTCATGATGCTGAAATTGAAGTTAATATCCCGGTTTACGATGAGCCGCCTATTGAAATAGATAAGCCTTTGTCTCATAAACCAGACAACCTAGATACACTTTTCGACAACCGAGTAATTGGACTTAGAAACCTAAGCGAACAAGGAGTTTTTAGAATTAGAAGCCAGGTTCTAAAAAATATGCGAAGCTTTCTTTACGACAATGACTTTGTCGAAATTAATTCACCTAAAATAGTTGCTGGAAATGCTGAAGGTGGTGCTGAAGTATTTAAATTAGATTATTTTGGAAAAGAAGCAAGTCTTGCTCAGAGTCCTCAGCTTTATAAGCAGATGATGGTGGGGGTGTTTGAGCGAGTTTTTGAGATTGGTCCAGCTTTCAGGGCCGAACTTAGTGCAACTACCAGGCACGTATCAGAAGTCACAATGCTCGATATCGAGATGGGCTTTATTGATACCCACGACCAGCTCTTGGACTTCATTCAAGATATGGTATACGATACCGCAACTAAGATTTACGAAGAAAACAGAGATATTCTTAATAAGTTTAATGCACCTGAGCTTAAGCTAACCAAAAAATTCCCAAGATATTCTGTTAAAGAAATCCATGAGATGTATTCCAAAGCAACAGGCGAGAGTACTCATAACGACAAGGATCTTTCTCCTGCAGAAGAAAGATGGATATGTGAATATGCTAAAAAGCACGATGGTAGCGAAGCAGTCTTTGCAACCAACCTTCCAATTGAGGCACATAAGTTCTATCAGATGATAAATCCAGAAGATTCTAGCACTGTTCTAGCAGCCGACCTGTTATTTAGAGGCATTGAGCTTGCAACTTGTCCAATGAGAGAAAATGATTTCAAAATACTAACCAAGCAAATGGAAGAAAAGGGAATTGATCCTAAAGCTCCTGGATTTGAGTCGTACTTAAAAGCTTTCAAGTACGGACTACCAATGCATGGCGGATGTGGTTTTGGTATAGATAGATTTGTTCAGAAATTAGTTACTTTAGATAACGTCAAGGAAGCAATTCTATTCCCTAGAGATATCAACCGACTTGTGCCATAATTCATTTATATAAGCTTAAGGATATATTTATGACCAGGAAAAATAAGCCATGGTTTCGTCAAGTTAGATGGAGCTATATTTTTAATAGTTGGCAAGGTGCAGTCTGTTATCTGCCATACATTACGGTTCTAGTCGTGACATTTAACTACTCAATTAATAGCTCAAATACTTTAGGTGAGGCTTTATTCAAAATATTTCCAGCTTGGGTATGTGCAACTGTTGTGATGCAATGGTTCGCCTCAAACAAGGCTTAGAGTTAGGATAATAAAACACTTATGATAAAATAGTCTATGTAAGTATAAATTGATATATATTTAGCTATAAAAAAGTAAAATAATTAGGAAAAACAATGGGACCAACTACTAGCTCAGACAAGAATGACTTAATAACCACTACATTGCCCGGAGAGCCTATTTCTCCTCAGGCATCTGACACCAGTACAGTAACTCCTAAGCCAACCGGTGCCGACATGCCATCAATGACTCCTAGTGCTCCAACTATGGCAGCTGACCCTATGAACGCTGATACGTCGGGCATAGATATTATTCCGAATGCTAGCTCAACGATAGCAGTAGAAGCGTCAACTGGCCTACCTGCCGAGATAACAACACCAGGAGTTACATCCTCGGAAATATCTAGTACTGTTCCAAATATCGACACTCCAACCGGTGCCGACATGCCATCAATGACTCCTAGTGCTCCAACTATGGCAGCTGACCCTATGAACGCTGATACGTCGGGCATAGATATTATTCCGAATGCTAGCTCACCAGAAAATACTACCGAGGCCCCATCTGCAATGGAAACTTCAGTAATGGGAGATCCTATGGCTAGCGTAGAAACATCGGCGATGCCAACCGGTGCCGACATGCCATCAATGACTCCTAGTGCTCCAACTATGGCAGCTGACCCTATTGCGGCCAATGAACCCGGTCCTATTCAAATGAACCCTTCAGCACCCGCTGCACCAGCCTCCATGGCGCCAAGTTCAACTGTGTTGGCACCTACACCCGTGAAGAAAAAGAACAATATAGTTATTATAGGTACCGCTATCTTACTTATAGCAATGCTGATCGTGTTAGTTGTTGTTTATCAGAGGACTAAGAGTTAAGAAAAATTATCTCTAACCCATTCATCTAGAGACTTTCCGCCGCCGCCACTCAAACAAACAACGAAATCGTTATCACCTAGATGTTTTTTAACTAGTGATTTTAAATCATCATTCATTTCCATGGCTGAGGCAATACTTGGATTGTCTAAGTGTCCAATAAGCTCATCTGGACTTAAGATTCTTTGACTTGGATCTTCTCGGGCTAAATAACTAGGTACCCAGTATACTTTATCTGCCTGACTAAAACAGTCCTTGTATTCATCAATCATAAAATGCTGTCTTCGATTGGTTAATGGCTCATATACTACAACTAGTTTCTGACCTTTTTCATCCGCCATTTCCTTAGCTACACTCATTGCACCTTTAATTTTTTCTGGAGTATGCGCATAATCTGAATATAAATTAGATGCTATTTCTTCCATTCTGCGACTTGAACCTGGAAAACTGTTTATTGAACCTATTAATTCATCAGACGATTTATTAGAAATTTTATTTAAGCAGACAACGGCAAGATATCCATCGAGGCGATTATAAAGGCCTTTTAATTTTATATTATTAATTTTCGGGTCACTAGTACTAATTATTGAGATAGTATCTCTCTCGGGTAGACTTAAGTAGTCAAAATCTTCCCCCCAGACGATTGTATGGGCGCTAGAATCGATAAATTCCCTAAAGGCGTCCTGATAGTCATCTCGTGTTGGAAAAACCTCGTGATGGTCCCAGCTGACTCCAGTTATGACACTAAAATGTGGTTCGAAGGCTAGGAAGTTGCGATCAAACTCATCGGCTTCATAAATGAAATATTCTGAGCCTTCAATATACTGACCCATTTCACCAAAGCTTATTTTGGCTCCAACGGAATAGCTTATTGGTATGCCAAGTGATTTGAATAACCAAATTATCATAGCCGTAGTTGTTGTTTTGCCGTGAGTTCCAGCAACGGCTATCATCTTTAGGTTTTTATCCTTAACTATCTGATTTAGAAGCTCATCTCTCTTGGTACTTTTTATGTTCATTGTCCTTACGAATCTGAATTCATCGGCATCAGGATTTTCCATGGCGACGGCTGAAGAATAGACATACCAGTCAATTGCTTGTTTATTGTGGGCAACGGCTATGTCTTCATAGCTTTGCCCAATAGTAATATCCTTAATTCCTTTTTTTTGTAAGTACTCAATATACTTAGAATTTTGTTTGTCTGAGCCGGAAACTTCATAACCAGCTTGTTTGGCAATTAAGGCAAGAGGTCCTATTGCAGTTCCGCCAATACCAGAGAAGAAAATATGCATAATTACAGTCTATCATGAAGTCCAAATATGCTAGACTGTATCATAAGAACTATGAAAAATATCCGGAATAAAATACTAAATATAAAGCCATATTATTACTTTATTGCACTAATAATATTAATCGTCATATGCGTCTTATCTTTAAGGTCTAATAATCAGAATATGGGAATTCTTAGGGAAAAAGTTTTTGCCTCTGATCAAAATGGCGTTAAAGTGCCTGAGTCATTAAATAATTTAAGAAGCTACGTTAACTCTCATATGAATACTAGTTTGTCGTCTGGAGGTACATCGGTCTATCCTCCAATTCAACTCGAGTACACCTACCAGAGGCTCGTAAGTGCCCAGGCAAATTCTGGTGAAAGTGAAGCTAGTATCTATAATAATGCTCAAGTTTACTGCCAGTCTCTAAACTCAACCAGTTTTTCAGGTAGAACTAGAGTTCCTTGTGTTCAGGCGTATATAACTAGCCACGGTAAGGAACCGATTCCGACAGGGTTATTTCAATTTAATTTTCAGTCTCCAGGCTGGTCTCCCGACTTAGCTGGCTGGTCTATGGTTGCTGCAATATTCGTTGCATGCATATTTGTGATTGATCTAATATATTGGATAATAAGAAAAAAATCTAAATAATCCTACAGATAAGAACAGATTGTAATTCCTAAAACATTTGACAAATTTTGAGCTAACAGGGTATGTTAGTAATACTATTAATAATTATAAGAGAGGGAATTGTAAAATGGCTTATAAGCACACAAACTCTAAGGGCGTAACATATTATTTAAACTCCAAGTTGGTAGTACTCCGCGGTGGAAAAGAACAGAGAATTTATTACTTCTCTAAGGACGAACGACCAGAAGCAGCAGATATTCCTGACGGATTTATTGTTAACGAAAACCCACGAAACGGTTTTCTTACTGTAAAGCGCGCATAATTTAGATTATCTAAGTAAAAATTGCACCCCAGGGGTTCCCTAGGGGTGTTATTTTTTGCTATAATAAAGGCACAAATGACTAACATTATTGAGGTATCAAATTTAACTAAGAAATATGAAGACAAAACAGTTGTCGATCATATAAGTTTTGATGTTAAAAAAGGTGAGATATTTGGAATTCTTGGTCCAAACGGCGCCGGTAAAACAACTACCCTAGAAATGATGGAAACCCTGCGCGAAATTGATGAAGGTTTTGTAATTGTTAACGGAATTGACGTATCAAAAAACCCACAGAAAGTTAAATACATTATTGGGGTTCAGCCTCAAACTCCAGCTTTTCAGGATAAGACTAAGGCTTCCGAAATTATTGAGTTATTCGCCGCCGCTTACGGAATAAAAGTTAAGCCTATCGAATTTTTAAATGACGTCAATCTTGGAGAAAAAGCCAATAGTTATGTTGAGAAATTATCTGGTGGACAAAAACAAAGACTCTCAATAGCAGCTGCTCTTGTTCATAAGCCAAAAGTTTTCTTTCTCGATGAGCCAACCACCGGACTTGACCCGCAAGCTAGAATGAATCTATGGGAACTAGTTAAAAAAGTTCGAGATAGTGGAGTAACGATTATAATGACTACTCATTACATGGAAGAGGCTGAGATGCTTTGCGACCGAGTAGCAATCATGGACAAGGGTAAGATTATTAATATCGATACCCCAGCTAACTTAATAAAGCAGCTTATAGGCCGTGGTTTTAAAAAGAAGCACGTTGTTGAGCAGGCTACACTTGAGGATGTATTTATCGATCTTACCGGGAAGGCTCTAAGGGATTAAGAATGAAGGGACAATTTTTTACTGTAATTGCTTTTGCTAGGCTTAACACAAGGAGGTTTTTTAGGGATAGGTTGGCTATATTTTTTGCAATCTTATTTCCATTAATTTTCCTATTTGTTTTTGGTGGTATATTTTCGAAAAACAATAATACCTCATTTAAGGTAGCTGTCATAAACGAATCAAGCACACAAATAGCGAAAAACTTTGCCGGATCAATTAATCATTCCAAGCTCTTTAAGGTTGATTTAACAGTTAATAATACGACTGAAGCTAATTCAAAAATGTCGAAGAATCAGCTGGACTCAACTATCATAATCCCGAGTAATTTTGGAGAGTTAAATAAGGGCACTCCGTCCGGCAAGATTAATGTTATTTATTCTGTTAATTCTGATCAAGCCGGTTCGGCAGTGGTGTCAGTTCTTAGTAGTCAACTTCAGGGGCTCAATGCGAAGTTTGTGAAGGTCGATGTGCCATTTAGTGTTGTAGGTACTAAATCTACCAATAAAACCCTTACAGCCTTCGACTATACCTTCTCAGGACTACTGGGCTTCTCTATAATAGGGCTTGGAATTTTTGGACCCATAAACGTATTTCCTGAGCTTAAGAAACAGGGAATTCTAAGAAGGTTCCACACTACACCGCTCCGTGTCTGGCAATACTTCTTGTCGACCATGATTTCACAGGCAATTGTTGGACTAGTCGCCATTGCAGTACTGTTTGCAGCAGCAATTACAGTTTTTCATCTGAAAGTCACGGGCAATTATTTTGAGATAGCCATATATATAATTCTAAGCATCATAACGATACTTGGTATTGGCTTAGCGCTAGGTGGTTGGGCTAAGAATGAAAGACAGGCCGCTCCGCTATCTAATATCATAGTTTTCCCTATGATATTTTTATCAGGAACATTTTTCCCAACTTTTCTAATGCCAATATGGTTACAGAAAATATCTACCTTTTTACCGCTCACACCAGTCATAAATGGATTAAGACTACTGACTACAGAAGGCTATCATTTAGTGAATTTAGGTCCTCAATTACTTGCACTTGGAATATGGATAATAATTATCTACTTTATTGCCTTCAGAGTCTTTCGTTGGGAGTAGACATTTAAGCTTGAACGTGATATAATAACAATCATGAAATCAGAATTTGAACTACATAATGTTGATCCAAATATCATTTTAAACAGTGGCCCTGATATGAACTCTTTGATTGAAGATGAGCTAGCAAGAGGCATCTCTGAAGAAAATTTATATGACATTGGCTATAAGGCCGAATTTTCACCTAAAGTAGCTGAAGATATAGGAATTATAGTATTGCGTGAATATTCCCCATCTGAGATTGAAAGAACTGATGTTATGGAAGATATTGGCTATAAACCAGCAAATCCAGAAACCACTGAGAAGATAAGAAAACTAAGAGAAGCTACAGAATCTACACCAGTTGAGTCAGTTAAAGACTCAAAACCAAAAGTTAAAAAGGGCAATGGCAAAAAACTAACCTCTAAGCAGAAGAACGCCAATGAAGCGCGATTTATACGTGAACACCTAAAAAGATTCAACAAACAACAAATTGATCCAAGATATTTTAAATAGTTATGAGTGAGAAATTGAGCGAACAAGAAGCTCCCAAAATAAATCTTAATGCGCCAAACTCCTTATCTAGGGCACTAAAACCAGAATATTGGGCACTTGATGAGGCTTCATTTGAAGTTAATCAAGCTAATCTAGAATATGCTGATCCTGCAAGGTTTGCTCACAATCTTTATGATATGGAGCTTAGCGAAGCTGGTAAATTTAGCCTTAGTTACAACCGTGATCATATTGACCCAAGACAACAAAAACTTATTAGCGTTGCTTTAACACCAGGTGAATATAATTTACTGCTTCGAAGTAATAACCCTAAATCTATAGCTCGAGTCGCTATGAGTAGAACTATTGCTTCAAAGCCAATATTCGATGCAGATAAAAGAAACGAAGACGCTAGGCGTTCAGGCGTACATGCTCTAGAGAATAAACTACATGTCATGGAAACATACAAAGAAGAGACCATAGACAATGATCTTCGTATTATTAATAGAATGATAGAAGCTAGTAAGTACCCAGGACTCTCAAGAGGTAAGGAAACAACTATGAGAACAGATCTTAGTTGGATAATGGATCATGTCCTTGAGAATATGTTTGATGCCCTGAAGTACCAAAAGAATTGGTCAAAGGAGCAGTTAGATTTAGCTAAGACTACTACTTACAGAAGAATGTTTTTTGAAAGAGCTAAAAACCAACATATTGGATACTTTAAAGAACTAATGCAGGTCAATAGAGCCTATACACTTAGAAAAAAAGCTCTAATTAATGATCGAGGCTCTAGCATAAGACGAGAACTTGATAAATTAAATGGCTAAGAAACCTATTTTCATATTAGCTCCCATGGATGATGTCACCGATACGGTATTTCGTCAGATTATTGCCTACTTATCTCCACCAGATGAATTTTTCACTGAATTTGTTAATGTAGACGGTCTTCAGAGTCCCGGAAGGGAACAGGTGATTAAGAAATTAAAATATACCAGCACCGATAAACCGTTAATTGCTCAAATATGGGGAAGAAAACCCGAGAACTACGAAAAAACAGCTAGCGAGCTAGTAGATATGGGATTCGATGGAGTAGATATTAATATGGGTTGTCCAGTAAAGACTGTAACTAAAAACGGATGCTGCAGTGCATTAATAAGTAATAGGGAGCTTGCTAAAGAAATCATAGACTCAACCAAGAGGGGACTAAAGGGAAGACTGCCTTTTAGCGTAAAGACAAGGCTTGGACAAAACGAAATAGACTATTCTTGGATAGAATTTCTACTAAGGCAGGATTTAGATAGACTAACAGTTCATGCCAGAACCGTTAAGGAAATGTCTAAGGTTCCTGCTCATTGGGATGCCATTTTGGAAGTCGTAAGATTAAGAGATGAGATTTCTCCAAAAACTCAAATAATTTTAAATGGAGATATTACATCTATTAAGCAGGGTAGTGAACTAGCTAAAAAATATAACCTTGATGGAGTTATGATAGGACGAGGAATTTTCAGAGATCCACTTTTGTTTAGTGGTAATAATTCCTGGGAGAGTTATTCTAAAAAGCAAAAAATAGAACTCTACATTAAACACATTAAGCTTTTTAGGAAGACTTGGGGTGAATCAAGAAAAGTTCACGTCTTAAATAAGTTCTGTAAAATATATATTGAGGGTTTTAATGGGGCTAAAGAATTTAGAGAGCAATTAATGGCCGCTGAGTCATATGATGAATTATTGAAACTTTTAGATAAGTCTTTGATACAATAAAGCTTATGGATAGGCCTAGAAAATCTCTCAGGAATAAAAATAACTATATATTCCCTGATGATACCGGTAAGGAATATCTTAAGTCGTTAATAATAGTTATAGTTTTCTTTGTAATTAGTCTGATATCAACATTCGGCAGGGGCTGGGGGATTAAATATTTTTGGCAGGACTTTATAGCCATCTTTTTAATTATGTCTTCAGCTTATAAGATGTTTCGCTATGAACATTTTATTAGGATATTCGGAAGCTATGATATTTTTGCACTTAAATGGAAACCATGGGCCTACATCTATCCATTTGTTGAGTTAATTCTAGGCGCTAACTTACTGCTTACGAATGGCTCCGCCCTGATGTACTTTATAGTTTCAGCTTTTTGTTTCGTAACTGCATATAGTGTTATTAAGCAAAGATCTAAACATATTCAGGCAATGTTTGCTTGTCTCGACAATACAGTTAGATTGCCTATATCCTTAATCAGCGTATTTGAATCAGCTATTATTATTACGGTTGCTGTTTATCTTCTAATCTTCTTCTAAATATTTCATTCAATTGAGTTAGCAGTAGACAACCGTACCTAACTTAAGTTGGATATTGAAATTAGTGTGCTTGTTTAAGAGGCTACAATGTTAGCAGGAGTAGCTAATAATGTCTGAAGTAATGTTGATTGAGCTGTTTGTAATGTATTTGTAGCTGTAACTGTTGAACAAGTTCCACTAGGCTTTGTGGTTACAAGATATGAATCTTTAAGTTGCTTAACGAATGTTTGACCTGTCTTAAGAGTAGTTGTTCCTGCAGTATATGTGCCTGGGACTTTTATTATTGAACCGATACCTATACCATTAGCGGCTGAACATTTAGAATCGGCTGTAGTTAAAGTAGCGGTTGAAAATACTTCAGTGCTAGTAGTTGTAGTAAAGTTATCATTTAATCCAATTAAATCTTTAGGAATATTATTGATAGTTATTCCAAGACTAGGTATAGCAAGTGATGTTGTTGTGCTTGCTGGAGTGGTTGAAGTTGTGTTACTCATTGACTGTTTTTTTAGTTTTGCATTTTCTTCTGTTAGCCCTGTATTTTTACCTGTTAGTGTATTTATTGTACTTTGTTGACTGCTAATGGTACTTGCATCCTTAGAAACAATACTATGTTGCCAATAATATACTCCTGCAACGGCTAGCGCTAAAACAACTAGGCCAATATATCCAAAAACAAACTTGTGTGAGTTTTTAACATGTCCTGATGGTGACATTGGTGGATTGTTTTGTGGTTGCGCATTGCTCTGAGGCTGATTATATGTATTTTGTGGTGCAGCATAATTTCCTTGTGGCTGCTGAGCGTAATTATTTTGATTTTGTTGTTGTGGTTGTACCGGTTTTATATCCATACATCAATCATAAATTATCTTGTTTTTAAATGCAAATAACTTATGCTTATTTTGTGAATAACGCACGCAAATAGAACTATAATAGGCAGGATTTATTTTCTTCGTGATTTATTCGGGATTATTAAACGAAGCTTCCATTTGATCTGCTTCACCTTGTTTTCTTAGTAGTTCGTGCGTAATTATCATGGTCATATATGATGCCTGAATTACCTCTTGGCTAATATTTTCTCCTTGAGAAGCAATCATGAATGATGCCACCATGTCATAAAGTTCGGGGTTGTTGGTTCTCAATCTATCCTTAGCTTGACGAATCATTTCATCTATTCCATCTTCTTTGGCGTCGGCTAAAATTGACTCGCCAATTTCTTTAGAGACTTTGGGTAGTGGATATGTTGTTGCCGGTACTTCGTGGTTATTCATAACTAAACTTTACTATATAAATATAATTTTCTAAATTGGTGGGGATGGCAGGATTTGAACCTGCGACCAATCGGTTATGAGCCGACTGCTCTAACCACTGAGCTACATCCCCGAGTGCTACCTTGATGGGTTAACAGATTGAGTATATCAGATTTAGCCAAATCGATATATAATAAATTTAGGATAAAATGATAAATACAATAAAAACATTCTACCAAAATAATATTAACCCACATATCAGGGATACGAGGTTCATTGGGTTGATTGTTTTCTTGATTATTATGCTTTTAGTTACTTGGAGTGGCGTTAAATCTGTACAGACTAACTATGGATTGCAAAAAAAGATATCTAATTTACAGCAGGAAAACCAGGTTCAGCAATTAAAAAATGGAAATCTAAACCTAGAAAATAACTACTACAATACAAATCAATACCTTGAACTTTCCGCAAGGCAAAATTTTGGACTAGCTCAAGCTGGAGAAACCGAAGTAATAATTCCTAAGTCAGTTGCGCTCAGCCGATTAGTTACGCTACCTTATGAGTCAAATCAGCACCAGGTAGTTGCTGATCAGCCTAAATGGCAAAGTAATTTCGATGCCTGGGTTAATTTCTTCCTGCATAGATAGTTTATTGACAAAATTACCTCTGTTGTGTATAGTTATCTTCAGATTTTGCTTTTCAATATAAGTAATTAAATCCACCATATCGCGGGGTGGAGCAGCGGCAGCTCGCGTGGCTCATAACCACGAGGTCGCAGGTTCGAGTCCTGCCCCCGCAACCATTTCTACATAACAAAGAAATTATCTAAACCGCTTCGGCGGTTTTTTTCAATTACTGGTCTAATTCTGTTATTATTGGCTAAATATGCTTAGTATAATAATAACAATAATTCTATGTTTTATTGCTTTAGGGTGGGTTTACCTAAATCGAAGTGATGATAAACTCAGGCAATATAGAGATGTATTAGGTTTAGAGAAGGCTAATTTGGTATATGCAAATGACTACCAAAAAGTAAGAAATTTAATACTGCCTACACGTCAAACCGCCTTCGATAAGACTGAGCCAGTCATTTGGCTGTACAAAAAAGATAATACAGAATTATTCCTCGGTGCCAATCGAAACAGCGATATTAGGATTTGGCAAGAGCTCAAAACAGTATTGGAGGACGTTCATATTGTGTTGGATAGTACCCTCAATAATTCAAAACAATCTAACTTAGATAAGGATAAACTGCCAGAGCAGGAAGTTGAGCTAGAAGGTAACTTTTCAAAATATTTCAAACTATACTGTAATGATGGGCAGCAAGTGATTGCACTTCAAATTGTTGCGCCAGACATAATGGCATATATTTTAGATAATTTACTGAGTGCTGATATTGAGATCATCGATAACCAAGTTTCAATAATAGTTAGAGATGGTGCACAGACAATAGAGCGGTTGAAAGCTAGCATTCAACTTGCTCAACAAATAGAGAAGTTGGCTAAGGCTGTTACTAAAGTGACTAAACTTTAGATTCGAGTCTTAGTTACTGGACCAAGTAATATGATTTTGAGCAAATGCTCGATTCCAGCGAAATTGTTCGGACGCAAGTAGGTCCTAATTCGATTGTACTACTCTATTAATAAAATAGTCCTAACCCGACTATTTTTTAATTTTGAGGAGAATATTCTTGACAGGCTTATGCTTATCAGGTATAATAAAAAAGTAAATTAAAAAACAAAAAAAGGGCAAACAAAAAATGGAAAAAAATTATTCCAACAATGTTATGAGTTTTGAGCTTATTGAAGCTCATGACCCAGCTATTAGCGAGATAGATAGAATTCTTTCAAGCTTATAGTAAGTCAATAAATCTTTAAAAAAGAGCTACAGTGTAGCTCTTTTTTAAATTCTAGATTAATTAAGTTATTTCTAGAATGTTTTTAAGGCTCAGTTTAATTTGAACTAGCTTACTGTCATTTATTCTTCCCAGAGTTCGGTTTATTCTTATTCTGTCTAATGTTGCTATCTTATCTGGGCGAACAAAACTATCTAAAGCCAATCCCCCATCCTTAAAATCAGCCCTAAATAATTTTACTGCTGTTTTGCTTCCATATTCTCTACTAGTAATTTGACAAAGTAAGACGTCATTAAATTCAGCCAACCCAATAACTAGACACGGTCTAAGTTTTGTCGAGGATATATCTGAGAATGGAAAAGCTGCCAGTACTACTTGACCTATTGATAAATTTTCCATGCATTTTCTTCTTCTGGACGCATCCAATCCTTAGTAAATGACTCTTCGGAAGCACTAGAAAAGCCATTAATATCTTTACTAACTTTTAATGGTACTATTTTTATCTCACCCTTTTTTACCTTAATTTCAACATCTTTGTTTATTCCACTAAGGATAAGTGCATCTTTGGGTATTCTTATGCCTTTAGAGTTTCCTATTTGTATTATCGTCGATTTCATTGTAATTACTATTGTACTTACAATTACTGCTTATGTCAATAGCTATTACTGGTAGCACCGGCATGGATGAAATGGTACGAGATAAAAGCTGAACTGATAGGTATGTGGGAAGTAGTAAGCGATATACGGAAGCTCAACCCTGTTGGGGTGTAAGCGGGTTACATTGAACCATAGTCTTAAAGATAGGCTATTAGTTAAACTTAACGCTGTTAATTAGGCTTACTAGGTCTTTGAAATGGCTATCAGCTTGAAGTGCAGCAGTATCAGTAACTCTAGCAGCAACAGTAAGCCCACCGCCACTAGGAGTGTAATAGGGTTGTCCAAATACATATACGCTACTACTACCAGCTTTTACAGCGTTAATTGTCGTATCACCTACTTTTGTGCTGTCGCTAACTACAACATATTGGCTGAAATTAGTACCATTACCGCTAGTTTGATTGACCACAGCAAGCACGGTATTAGGCAATTGCGAATTACTGAGCGGAGCAACGGCCGTAACTTTACAAGGGTCATTGCTACAGTAGACAGTTGAACTACTAGTACTTAGCTGAAGGTAAAGCGTTACAGGAGCACCTGAGTTTTGTGCGGTAGTCATGGCGCTACTAGTGAAAGCGGGTGAAGTTGCGTCAGCAATGGTTGACTGGCTGTTACCAGGACCCTTGCTAGCCATCCAACCGCTTGGGTACTTGAAAGATACTTGGCTATTACTGTAAGTTTGCCAGCCAGCGTACGGGTCAACTGGTTTTGCAGGAGTAGTCGTAGTTGTTTTTGTAGGTGTTGTAGCCGCTGTGTTGGCAGTAGTTGCGCTATTGGTGGTCTTGTTGTGGTTCTTGTAAACCATATAGCCTACAACCCCAAGTAGTACGACCACGACCACAATTAGTAAGCCCTCTATAGCTCCAAAGCCTTTTTCATCATTACGCAACTTGCCCATCATAGCTCCTTAGAATTTTAAGTTTTACTTGTTAATTTCACTAAACATAAGTGTAATGCTTCGAGTTGGCAAAAGCAATATAAGCGTACTTTTGCAGGGTCTTGCAGAACTATTGGCTACAGGTATAACAAGGTATCCAACACAACAAAGCCAGTGCTATATAATTAAAGGGTTATGAGTGGAATTATTACGGGTCGTCCAACGGTCATTACGCAGGACAGTGTCCAAAAACTAGAGACTGCCTTTAGGCATGGTTTTAGCGTGTCTACAGCCTGTCTGTACGCTGGTATAAGTCGTGGAACATATTATCAGCATACAAGTAGCGACCCTGACTTTTTAGACAGAATGCAACTCGCGCAGGCATGGGTTACTATGCGCGCCAAAGCAGTAGTTGTAAATGCAATAAACAACAATAGCTTACCCGCTGCCAAATGGTGGCTGGAACACAAAGCTCGTGATGAATTTGGGGCTAATGCTACTAACGAGGAAACTCAACAAAACCAAGAGCAACACCAAAAAGAACGTGATACGCTACGAGAAATTGCTGAAAGTTTAAAAAACTTAGTTTAACTGTTACAGATACAAAAAGCATCAAACTGGTGTAAGGATAACAACGGTAAGTTTTTCACTGATATAATGGTAGGTAAGTAAAGCGAGTCGCTTACTTAGTTTTTCCTATAGCAAAGGTCGCGCATTTTTTGCGCAGTTAATGCTATAGGGTTTTTTATGCCCAGAAAGTTAGGCATCAAGTGGCGACTATTAGGGTGTCCACACCTACTATTTCAATTAAAGAAGCTCGGAAGATACTTGGTAAGGAAGCAAAAAACTATACCGATGACGAGCTTGAAAAGCTAATAACCGACTACTCGGGGCTTATTAGAAAATACATTAGGACGCTGCCAAAGTTCTAAAAGGACCGTATACTCCATGAGCAATAAACTAAACGATGCACCAAAGATGAAAGCCGTAGCATACACAAGGGTTTCAACTGATGACCAAGTCAAAGGCACGAGCTTAGATAGCCAAAAGGAAGCGTGTCTAAAACACGCTGAAACTTTAGGCACAGAGCTACTGCTTAAAAACATATTCCAAGAGGAAGGTGTATCGGCTAAGTTAATTGACCGCCCTGAACTTGCTAAATTGTTGGACTACTGTGCTAAACATAAGGGCGAGATAACGCACTGTATAGTATGGAAAGTTGACCGGTTAGCTAGAAAAAGTGAATACCATCATATCATCAAAGCCCAATTAGCTAAGTACGGCGTTAAACTCGTATCAGTTACAGAACCAATTGGTGATGACCCTATGGGTAACTTAATGGACGGTATGTTGGCAGCATGGGCGCAATTTGATAATGAAATTAGACTAGTTAGAACAACTGGCGGTATGAAAAAACGAACACAGCAAGGTGGCTGGCCGCATGATGCGCAGTATGGTTACAAAAAAACTCGTACTGCAACTGGCATTTCTAGTATCGAGCCAAACGAAGACGCACCTCTACAAACTAAGTTCTTAGAGGAATTTGCCACTGGTGCTTATACAGTAGAGCAAGCCAGATACTTAGCCTACGACATGGGTATTCGCGATAAAAAAGGCAATATGTTCCGCTGGCAAACTATAGAAAATAGGTTGAAAAACCCTATTTACGCTGGGTTCGTAAGGTCAAAATACACCGATGGACAAATGATACGCGGTGCGCACAAGGCACTTATTTCCGAGAAGACCCACTTCAAAATTTGCGCAATACTAGCTGGCGATATAAAAAACTACAGTAAGCAAGCGGAGACAGACTGGCCGCTAAGAGGCGGCTTTTTACAGCATACCTGTGGCAGGGCTATGACTGGTGGTGTTACCACAGGCAGACCATTATCTGGCTCACGCTATAGCTGCATGGGTTGCAGGGCAAGAATTTTGCTTAAACCGGTTAGTAAACGCCGGGAGCTAGTACATTCCGAGTTCTTAGAAGTAATGCGTAACGTACGGCCCACAGAGGGCACACAGAGGCTGTTTAGGGAGCTTGTGCTACGGATATGGAACGATGAATTCAAAGATGCCCTATCGGTAGCAGGGAAAATAGATAACGAGCTAGCGGAATTAAAAAGCAAAAAGTCGCGCATTATTGACCTGTTTATAGACGGTAAACTTACAGAAAACGAGAAGCGCGATAAAATACAGCAAGTTGAGCAAGAGATAGCTAAACAAAGTCTGCAACGTATAGATGCCGATAAATATGTTAGTGAAAAGGAACAAATTATAGACGGCGCACTACTGTTTATGTCTGACCCTAGCTCGTTCTGGAACTTAGCTAACCTAGCCCTCAAAAAGCGTATCCAGGACTTAATTTTCCCTGTTGGCTTAGTCTATGACTGTGCTGACGGCTTTAGAACGCCGACTTTGGGCAAGTCATACCAGTTAATTACCGAATTAACAGAAAATAATGGTGAAATTTCTACTCTGGTAGCGGCGACAGGAATTGAACCTGTGACCTCGAGCTTATGAGTCTCGCGCTCTAACCATCTGAGCTACGCCGCCATTGCTATCAGATTTAAAATATAACATTTTTTGTATCTGTTGTATAGATGATAGGGTATTATATTTCTATGGAAATTAATGTTCAACCAGGTAAATATGTAGTAGCAGTAAGTGGTGGAGTAGATTCTGTAGTTCTACTTGATATCTTGAATCAGAAAGGTAATCTCAGTTTAGTAGTTGCTCACTTTGATCACGGAATTAGAGTCAACTCAAAAACTGATCATGATTTCGTTCAAAAACTTTCTATCAAGTATGGGCTTCCTTTTTATTCTAAAAGAGCCGAACTTGGGGTTAATGCTAGCGAGGACGCTGCAAGAAAAGCAAGATATGATTTTCTTACTGGAGTTCTGAGTGATACTGATTCTGATTCCATCGTTACGGCACATCACCAAGACGACCTAATAGAAACTGCTACATTTAATTTACTTAGAGGAACTGGTAGGAGGGGGCTTAATTCTTTAAAAAGTACAGATATTATTAAAAGACCACTGCTGGATTATTCTAAGTCTGACCTAATCGAATACGCTAAAGAAAACAATCTTGCATGGGTTGAGGATGAAACGAATTATGATACTAAATATTCTAGGAATTTTATTAGACATAAGTTGCTCTCAGGACTAAGTGATAGGTCAAAAAAAGATTTTATTCATCTACTAGGTAATTCAAGCAAAATCAACGATGAACTAGACATAGAGATAACTAGGCAATTAAAAACACACAGTAGTGGTAATATCCTAGACAGAAATTGGTTTATTATGTTGCCCCATAAAGTATCGGCTGAAATTATGGCCAGTTGGCTTAGGAGTCAGGGACTTGGTTCATTTGATAAAAAAACCATAGATAGAAGTGTAGTTGCAGCCAAGACTTTTGAGAATAATAAACGATTAGATATATATGACAATGCGAGACTTGAAATAGGCAAGAATAGCCTTAGGATTATTAGATTATAATTATGTCAAGAATGTAAATTTTCTGTTATAATAAAAAATCTATGGATAATAAAAGTTTTCGTGCGCCAAACAACAAAGAAGGTAATAGTAAGAAAGGGTTTAAGAATTTTGGTTTTATAGCCATAATAATTCTCTTAGTTTTAATAGTAGTTGCAGCTTACGGCCAGTCATCAAATAAGCTAACCCAGATTCCAATCACTCAAGCAAAACAGCAAAATAACGATAATCAATTATCATATATATATGTCACCGGCAATCAACTAACGATTACCAAAAAGAGTCAATCTAAAGCTACAGAAAAATCATTCAAGGATCCAAATTCTAGCCTAAAGTCTGAAGGATTTAACTCTAATGGAACAACAGTAGAGTATGCACCAGCAACTTCAGCATCATCTACATGGATTAATATAGGCCTATCAATACTACCTATCATTATTATATCGGCAGTAATTTACTTTATGCTAAAAAGTGCTCAGGGACAGGGAAACCAGGCTCTAAGTTTTGGAAAAAGTAGAGCCAGACTATACGGTAATGAAAAAGATAAAGTCGACTTTAATCAGGTAGCCGGTAGCGCAGAAGCTAAACAAGACTTAAAAGAAGTAGTTGAGTTTCTAAAGTATCCGAAAAAATTCGCAACCGTTGGGGCTCAAATACCCAAGGGTGTACTTCTTGTGGGTCCTCCGGGAACTGGTAAAACCTTACTCGCCAGAGCTGTTGCCGGTGAAGCAAATGTACCATTCTTCAGTATATCTGGCTCAGAGTTTGTAGAAATGTTTGTTGGAGTTGGTGCTAGCCGTGTTCGAGACCTATTCGCTAAAGCTAAGAAGAACTCACCTTGTATAATATTTATTGACGAAATTGATGCCGTTGGCCGTAAGCGTGGAAGTGGCATGGGTGGTGGACACGACGAAAGAGAGCAGACACTAAACCAAATTTTGGTTGAAATGGATGGATTCGAGCAAGGTCAAAATGTGATAGTCTTGGCCGCAACAAACCGATCTGACGTACTAGACCCAGCACTCCTTCGACCTGGTCGATTTGACAGACGCGTTAATATTGATCTACCAGATAGAAAAGACAGGGAAGAGATACTTAAAATACATTTCAAGAAAATCCCAATAGATAAGACTGTAGACTTTGAATCATTAGCTGCTAAATCGGCTGGTTCTTCTGGTGCAGATTTAAAGAATATGGCTAATGAGTCAGCAATTATCGCAGCTCGTAAAGATAAAAAAGAAATTAATAATGAAGATGTAACCGAAGCTTTTGAAAAGGTTGCAATTGGACCTGAGAGAAAGAGTAAAGTTATGAACGATAAGGAGAAGGAACTTACTGCTTATCATGAGGCTGGACATGCAATTGTTGGCCACGTATTACCAGATAGTGATCTTGTCCATAAGGTTACTATTATACCAAGAGGCGGAACTGGTGGTGTTACCTGGTTTATTCCACCTGAAGATAGAAGCTATCATAGTCTAATCGAATTCAAGGATATTTTAGCAAGAATGCTAGGCGGAAGAATTTCTGAAGAAGTTATATATGGCGCAGACCGCATTACAACTGGAGCTGGAAATGATCTTCAAAAAGCAGCTGAGCTTGCAAGGGATATGATTGTAAATCAGGGAATGGGTAAAAAACTACGAGATCAGGTATTTCATATTGATGAAGGAATGATGATAGAAAAAATAGTCCATGAACGAGACTACTCAGAAGACACAGCAAAAATTATTGATGATGAAGTTGAAGCACTTATCACTGAAGCTGCTAATAGGGCTAGAATGGTCATTAAAGCAAACCTAAAAAGCGTCGAAAAACTAAAGGATAAGCTGCTAGAAAAAGAATCAGTTGAAGCAGATGAAGTTAAGAAATTATTCGAAGACTCAACTATGCCAAAAGCTGCAGCTCTATACTAAAATTCTATATTTGTAATAAGCTTAACAAAAATGCGACAATATAAAAGTTGTTATGATAAACCAAAAAAATAATATAAACAAGGTTGATGGAGTACTGCTCCTCCTTCAGGTTCCAAGGACTAATGACAAGAAAGAGCTTGCCGCTGAGCAAATGTTCGCAAGTCTTCATGGTCTACTGTCGTCTCAACAAAGGAAAACTTTATTTTCTGTTGTTAACTCTGAAGCAATAAGTTTCGAGATTGCTGTTATAAATAAAAGAATTGGCTTCTATGTTTGGGTGCCCAAGTATCTCAAGAGTTATGTCGAAGAGCAAATATATGCACAGTATCCAACGGTTAGCATTTCTGAAGTTGAGGACTATTCTTTAGCTAATGAATTGGGCAGTGCTAGCGTCATAGCTACTGAGTTAAAATTAACTGCACACAGCGCATTACCAATTAAAACTTTTCAAAGTTTTGAAGTTGATCCGCTGGCTGCAATTACTGCTACTCTAGCAAAATTTGAAGATCATGAAGAGGCCTGGATACAATTAATCATTAGACCATCAAGTCCTATGTGGCACAAAAACAGTGAGCGATATGTTTCAGATGTTAGGAATGGTAGAAGTGGTGGTAGTGCTAAAGAAATATTAAATTTAATTTTATATCCAGCAGCAAAACCTGGTGAATCTAGTAAATTATCCGATGCTCAGTCTACAAAAGCCTCAGCTGCTGAATCTAAAAGTCAAAAATTGGCTTTTGAGGCTGTTCTTCGAATCGTATATAAGGGCAGTGGGTCTGAGGCTCAGTCAAGACTTAGGCTTCAGTCAATTGTAGCTAGCTATAAACAATTTAACACTACTTACCTTAATAGCTTCGAGCAAAGAAAAATATTATCTCACAACAGTGAACTCCTTAAGTTTAGACAAAGAGACATGTCTAAGAATAAACTGACTTTTAATATTGAAGAAGTCGCGACTCTTTTTCACCTTCCTCATACTAACGTCGAGACTCCTTATATTCTTTGGGCACTTTCTCAAACTGCCGAACCACCCGCTAACCTACCAATTGTCTCTAATACCCACAATCCAGCAATTAGCCCAGTTGCAGCTACTAACTTTAGAGGACATAACACAATGTTTGGTTTACCTAGAGTTGATCGAAGTAGACACCTGTATATAATCGGTCAAACTGGTGTAGGAAAGTCTGGTCTTCTTGAGTTGCTGACAATATCTGACATTTATAGTCCATACGGATTTGCAGTAATAGATCCCCACGGAGATTATGCTCAAAACATACTCGCTAGAATTCCTGAGGAAAGAGTTAATGATGTCATTTATTTCAATCCTGCTGATGTTGAATTCCCAATAGCTTTTAATCCAATGGAGGTTAATGATCCAAAACTAAAGACTCACACATGCTCAGAACTTATTGGCGTTCTAATGCGCATGTTCGACTCATGGGGTCCGAGACTAGAATATATACTAAGATATAGCATACTTGCCCTTCTAGACTATCCAGATGCAACCATGCTCGATATAACGCGCATACTAACCGATAAGAAATTTCGGAGTGAAGTCATTAAACACATTGACGATCCAGTTGTTAGAAATTTCTGGACAGTCGAGTTCGCGGGCTGGAATGATAAATTTGCCTCCGAGGCTGTAGCTCCGGTACTTAATAAGGTTGGCGCTTTTACAGCCAATCCACTAGTTAGAAATATTATCGGTCAGAAAAAAAGCTCATTCAATATTAGGCAAATAATGGATGAGAATAAGATTTTAATTGTTAATCTTTCCCGTGGACTTGTGGGTGAGGATAATGCCGCTTTGCTTGGCTCACTGTTAGTAACAAAAATACAGTTAGCCGCTATGAGCCGAGCCGATATGCCAGCATCACAGAGAACACCATTCTATCTTTATGTTGATGAGTTCCAGAACTTTGCTACTGATTCATTTACAGCAATACTAAGTGAAGCTAGAAAATATGGTCTCAATCTAACGGTTGCTAATCAGTACATTGCTCAAATGCTACCTCAAGTAAAAGATGCCGTGTTTGGTAATGTCGGATCGATCATCTCATTCAGGACTAGTGCCGATGATGCAAGAGTAATGCAGAGATACTTTGAACCTAAATTTAGTGAGTATGATATGGTTCATATGCATAATCGTCACTTTGTAATAAATATGACCATTGAGGGAGAGAAGGTTCCAGCATTCTCAGCTATATCTTTAAATCTTCCAGAACAAAACAGTAATCATACACAGCAGATTATATCCAGTAGTAGAAGTCTTTTCGCAAAATCCAGAGATGAAGTATCGTCCAATATCGGCAATCAGTATTCTCAAAATTCCCTCTCTGAGACAGAAATACATCAGGCTAAGACGCCTATTATTAATCAGTCTATTTCGAAGGCGGGATTATTCAGTAAATTAGTATCTAGTAGTATTAGTGGGGAAGTCAAAGTCAAGAGAAAAAGAAGAAAAAGTAATAATAAGCAACCAAATTCGACTCGTGAATTTAAAAATAACGAAACAATAGAAATAAAATAAATAATAGGTTTTTTGAAATTAGTAGAGTATTGTTCCTACCATAAGCATATATAAAAAAGGGAGTTAAGGTGAGCAAATTGAAAAAGTTAAAATCATATTCAGCAAAAAATCGACTAGGCGCAATTGTTATTGTTGCCTTTTTAGCTATTGGAGGAAGCGCATATTTATTATTCGCTAAAGCCGCAACAACGTCAGTGTCAGTACCTCTGACTTCCTCAGCCGTTATATCTTCCAAGTCTGCAACCTTAGTTTCAGCAAACCCTGCTATTCTTCAAACGACAGGTCTTGGCAACAGTATTGGTGGCTATAGAAGTTTTCTAAAATTTAATGTAACAACACCCAACACAACAGACACTATCAGTAGTGTACAGCTTAAGGTCTACACTCAGACAGCCAATGGTGCTGGTTTTTATCTTAAGGGTGTAGCTGACTCAACCTGGGATCCAACTAAAATAACATATAATACTCACCCTGTTATTGGAAGTATTCTTGCAGATTCAGGAGCTACTACTGTTAATGCATGGAAAACCATTGATCTTACTGCTATTGTGAAGACTACCGGACTAGTATCATTCTGCTTATATCCAAAAGACGGCGGAATTATTCAATATAGCAATGCTGGCACAATAGCACCACAGCTCGTAGTTTCATATACTTCAGCTTCAGCTCCAGTCGACACGACAGCACCAACTAGTGTTGGAATAACTGCACCAACAGCAGGTTCAACAGTTA
>CAIMCP010000031.1 GCA_903839515.1 uncultured Candidatus Saccharibacteria bacterium
AGGCTATTTACTATGTTGTCTATAGTCATATAAGGATTATCTTGAAGCCAATAATCTGGATCACGTAATTTATTTTTAAGCGCAGCCTCAATCCAATGTTCTGGTATGTCGACATCGAGTATTTTTTCTTGTATTGCATCTAGGACCTTAATAACATTATCCTCAATAACTTCTGTAAAAAAACGAAGATAGTATTGTCTTTTATTTTTGTCGAAAGAGATATCGAAATTTACGTCTGAAGTACAATTAGCGCCATAGACAAGATCAAGTTCTGTCCTAAGAACTGATTGAATAAAATTAGATAGGCTAGTCACAAGAACTTGGGAGCAAACCCTATCAACAACATCCTTTGGAGAATCAAGTGGATAAAATATGCAGATCTGAGTAGTTGAATCCTTAGGAGTATCGACCTTAATCAATGAATACCTATTACCATCCGGGTTGAATTCAATCTTCTTAGTAGTCACAGGAGTTTCTGTGGCTTTAGGCTTATTTTTTACTGCACTTAGGAGGCTATTAATTTTATTCCTCTGAGTCTTAACATCTTCACCTGAGCAAACAACTATCCAACAATTTTCAGGTCTATAATTTTTATCATAAAAATTAACAAGATCCTTATGAGTCATTTTCTTAATATCGCTAATTTCGCCCGTTATATTACAGGCTACTTCATTTCCAAAAACCGCTAACCAGTGAGCTATGTTTGCTCTGTAGTGAGGGTCTGAAAGGTAACTAGATATTTCAGATATTACAGGCTGTTTTTGTAATTCAAAATCTTTTTCTAGTAATAAAGACCTAAAAACACTTTGAATTATTAGAAATGCTGCAGAATCTAAATTATAGCCATTCACGACATATTTTGTAAATTCGTTAGAAGTAAAAGCATTCTGGTAGATATCATTATCATTTGCATATTTTTCTTGTATTATCTGCGATGGAAGATCATCAGTTCCAGCAAATGTCATGTGTTCAAGAAAATGAGCCGAGCCGATATGATTACTTTCTTCGTGAAATGCTCCTGATCTTACAACAATCCTTATAGACGTAGTTCTAAAATGAGGCAAATTCACGAACATAGCTTTTGCGCCAGACTCTAATGTCTCGAAGTTATATTTATGATGCATACTCAATTTATATCATGAATGCATAAATTAAAGATAGACTATTCGTTTATTACTTTGTGACCTTCTATATATTCACGTATCCTAAGCGCTACAGTTGCACCTTCTCCAGTTGCACTAGCGATTTGCATAGTTGCTCCATGCCTGACATCTCCAGCAGCAAAAACACCCTTAAGATTAGTCATGAGATTTTCATCAGTTTTAATAAATCCAATTTCATCTAGTTCTAATCCGCAACCTTTTAGGAACTGAGTATTGGGCATAAGTCCAACGAAAACAAAAACTCCATCGGTTGGAAAATCTACTTTTTTACCGGTCAATTTATCAGTTCCAATAACCTTAACAACCTTATTGTCCTCACCAACTATTTCGTCAGTAGTAGTATTCATATGAACGGTAATTTTGTCTTTGTGCTTTTTAAGTTCTTCCTGTAAAACATCTGAAGCTCTAAAATGATCTCCTCGAACAAGTAGGTCAATGTGTGATGCAAAACGAGTTAGGAAAACTGCCTCTTGTACGGCTGAGTTACCGCCACCAACAACAACTAGGCGCTTATCCCTATAAAAAGCACCATCGCAAGTTGCACAGTAATGAACTCCACGGGCAAAAAATTCTTTTTCTCCTGGAACACCTACTTTTTTGTAATCACTACCGGTTGCAATAAGAAGAGCCTTAGCAGTTACATCACCACTAGTAGTTTCTAGTTTAACTGAGCTTTTACCAGCATCAATCTTAGTTACCTCACCAAGTTCAATAACTGCTCCAAAACGTTCGGCTTGCTTTCTCATCTGATCGGCTAATACCAGTCCATCAACACCATCGGCAAAACCAGGATAATTATCTATGTGGTCAGTAACGGCAGCTAGACCACCTATTGCGCCGCGCTCAAAGAGTAGTGTCTCAATGTCTTCACGTGTCGTATAGATGGCAGCAGTAAGAGCTGTTGGACCAGCCCCAATAATTATAACTTCGTGATCTTTTTTAATAGACATTAGCTTACCGCTGGAGCCAATCTTCCCAAGTTAAAGCCAACAATAACTTCCTGAGAATCATCTTCCTTAGTAACAACGGTAACTGGAACGGTTAGGGCACCGCTAAGATTTTGTGCCTCAGCCTGCCTTTCAGGATTTTGATCTAAATTAACTTCTTCATAACCGAAGCCTTTTGAGCTTAGGTATTTTTTTACCATTACACAATATGCGCAGGTGTTTGTAGTGAAGATAGTTATATTTTTGACCATTTTAGTGTCCCTTTTGTTAGTTTTTTAATAATGTACTTTTATTATATATAGCGCCCAGTAATTTAGCAATAGCGCTATATATTGTGTTTTTTACAAGATTCTACTTATCTATTTTTATAAGTGTTACGTCAAAAACTAGGTCGGCATTTGCAGGAATACCAGAGCCTTGAGGAGGATTAGCACCATAAGCTAGTGCAGCAGGTATTAGTAATCTTCGCACTCCGCCAGCTTTCATACCAGGTATTCCTTCGCTCCAGCCTTTTATAACCTGATTAAGAGGAAAAGTTGCAGGCTGGCCACTATCTAATGAACTTTGGAAAATAATTCCTGTGGCGGCCACTGCACCGGTATAGTTAACAGTAACTGTTGACTTAGCTGAAGCAGCATCTCCTTTGCCAACTTTAATATCCACGGTTTTAAGTGCTGGAATTGATGACGTTGTTTCAAAACCTACTAGTTTGGTTCCTTGTAATTTATTTGCGCTCACTTTATTCTCCTTGCTTTTAGTTTGTGTACTGGCTGAATTGGTTGCACTAGCGGTATTAGCGCTAGAATCCGCTCTGCTCTGTTGATGCATTTGCCATAAAATTAAAAAAGTAACTCCAAAGCTGGTTACGAAAAACAGAACGGCTAAGAGTAATGCAAATACTCTATGAGATGTTTTAGTTTTAGATGGCATTGTTAACTCCTATTTCTTCTTTAGTTTCATAATCTGCGGATGATGTGAATTTAACCGGCTGCTCTGGGAATCCATGAACTAAATCATGAACAAGTAAATTCTTTAACTCTTTGCTTAGAAATGGTACCGAAGCTAGCTTAGACACCTCTAGCCAAACAGGAGCGTAGAGATTTTGACCTAAATTATGTATTTTAGCTTCGTCCGAATCTGGTGCTAAGACGGGCTCACCTCCTGCATAATCTGCAGTAAAGATATACTGTGTCCCATATGGTTTACCGGCTTCTTCAATATAAACAAGTTTAGGATTGGCTATCATGAGACCTGTCTCTTCGCGCACTTCTCTCATCAAAGCATCGCTTGGTGATTCACCCGGATCAACACCACCACCAATAAGCGCGTAGTACTCGCTTCCGAACTTATTACGATGCATAACCAATAAGTGATTATCTCGAACCATTACTAATCTTGCTGCCATCCTCATTATTTTCCATTATATATGAGTGACGAGACTAAGGCTAGCGTACTTTCATCACTTAATATATTTATATATATGAAATGGTGAAAGGATAAGCGAATTATAAGAGTTTTTTGTGGTTTTTAAGATTTAACCTAAAAATTTTATTCTCTCAATCATCGTCTGTACCCTAAACACCAACTACTCAGGCAGCTCCAGAACCGCGACAGCGACCACACTTGCGCTTAGTAGGCCAGGTACCTTCTTCTCCTGATCCTTTGCAGGCTGGACAGCTAGTGACGCGGGCGCGTCCTTTGCAGTTTGGACAGTTCAGTCCCCAGGCTCCGGTTTTACCAGATCCTCCACATCTTTTACACTGCACATTGTTGGGCATTGTTTGTTTTTCGCTTTCGCTAGTTGGATATTACGGGTAAAAATTAATACTCGACCATAAAAATGGGAATAGAAAAAATAGATGATGATTGTTTAGACAGTAATAACTAAATACAAAAATATATAATTAATACTGTCTAAAATAATTCGCTTATCAAGGTGCGTTTTGAATGGGAATAAATTAATACTCGACCATAAAAAGCAATACTATTCTATAACTTTCTGATAACTTTGTCAATAATCTAGACTTACAAGTTACCGATAAATTGAGCGATAAAGCCACAAATGACTAATCTTTTTATTTTAACCAAGCCCTAGAATTGGTTATGTATAGTAATTTACTTATTTCTTACGAGAAGTTATGATGACAGGAATCCACCATCCACCGGTAAAACTGCACCCTGAACATAGCTAGCAAGATCACTAGACAAGAACAAGACAACTTTTGCAACTTCATCTGGCTCACCCCACCTACCATTAGCCAAGCGTTGCTGAAAGTCATACCCAGTTTTTATAAGATTTAATTTTACATTTAAGATTGCGTCATTCCTTAATGCCTTAGTTCCAGGAGTTTTTATAGCACCAGGCATCACCACGTTCACTCTAAAACCAGATCTACCATAATCCCTAGCCAATGATCGTGAAAGGGCAATTACACCTGCTTTGCTCATTGCATAATGAACAAGGTCTTTCATGAATGGCAGAACTGCCTCGATAGATGAGATATTAACTATAACTCCACCATTTTTGCCTCTTATTCGAACATAGTTCTGACACATCCAAAAAGCAGAATTCATATTTACATTTAATGTTTTCATTAAGTATTCTTCTTCGACTTTCAAATAGTCCATAATAGGATAAATACCAGCGTTATTTACTATTACATCGGGTAATTCATCTGGTTGTAAATTATTCCAAAATGAATCAATTTCTTGCTTATTGGATACATCGACTTGGAATAGTCTATGTTCATGCTTGCTAGATAAGTCCTGGATTGTTTGCTTTAAGCCCTCCATGTTTATATCGAGGAGGAGAAGTTTAGCTCCTACCTCGGAAAATCTATGCGCTATTGCTCTTCCTATGCCTGAGGAGGCGCCTGTAATGAGAACTACCTTACCATCTAGTGATATAGAATCAATTATTGAGTTTTGTATATTTTTCATATTTTGTCCTTCAAATATATTTTAACATAGATAGTTTTAATACTTTTTATGATTAACTCATATGCGAATAGAACCTAAAAAAAATTGATTCTTCGCAATATTACTGAATATCAGACTTAACTGTTCTTTGTTTTCATTGGATTAAACTTGGCATGGGCTTGACAAAATCTAGAAAAGTATGATAATAGAAGTCCCTACTATATTATTTGTTTTAATATACAAGCAAATATCAGTTTCTGATAACAGCCGTAGGAGCACCTTAAATTATTAGTCAGTACAGTCATGTTTAATTATTTATTTCTAAGCGAGTTCATAGAGCTCCAATCCCTGTGAGCTCTATCATCTCGCTTAGCAAGTTAAATATATTCAATCATGAAATGAGGTGAATCAAGCTTCGTGAGAATGTATATCCATTTGGCGACTAGCCATACCAACACCAATGAGGGGGGCAAAATGTCTTCTCACCATGCATACAAGATGAAGCCAAGATTGCTTTGTCTCATCATGGCGATGGTCTTTCTATCGACATCGCTCACTACAACAAACAGTGCAAGTGCTGCTACTGGAAATTTGTCTTCGTCGAATACTATGTCGACTACGACTAAAATCAACAGTGCCAGTTGCATGACTCAGGTAAGAGATGAAGTAACGTCAGCATACCAAACAGTCGGCACAAGCCTACAGCTCTCAAGTGGAGCAATGACAAATGCAGGCTCTGACATGAGTAAGCAGATCAAAACGATTCAAGATACTGCTTGCAAGGTGACTGTGACTTTTACCGTGACTCCTTCAAGCGTAGATCCTTCACTTGTCTCTCCGCCTCCCACCGCTCAAATGAGTGGTTTGAGTGCGAAAGCTTATGCGAAGGCTAGCTACGCAACAAGGGTCTTCACTGTATATGCATCAATCTGCGATCATGCACCAGGCGGTTGTGGAATTTGGAGCGCTAGTAATAGCACTACTTATTGTTACAACGGACTCTGGTCTTGGGAGTGCTACGGTCCCCCAGTCTGTCATGAGTACACCGTTTGGTATGTTGTGTACAACCAGGAAAATTGTTATTTTCCGTACACCATCGCTGGTTTGTTTGAGCCCAATGCTTACCTTCTTTCAAGAGATATGTTCAACTTGAAATTTGGTATCAATGTGTTCGGACAACTATTGATGGTTGGGCCGTATTATCACAATTTGTACTTCAACATTTACCCGAACGGACGTGCAAGGAAAGGAAGCAACAACCTATGAACCCTATCATCGCTGTAAATGGATTCTGCACACTTCTCGCCGACAAGCTTGCTTGGGGAATCATTCCTTTGTTCATAGCATTGCTGGCAGTAGTAGG
>CAIMCP010000032.1 GCA_903839515.1 uncultured Candidatus Saccharibacteria bacterium
AGTTTTGCCCTTAAAAAGAATCTCAAGAACTTCACGGTTATATCTTTTACCATGACAAACTTCGCCAACAACATATACATCCGGAAGAAAATGCATTTCAATTTTAATGATGCCATCGCCTGAACAGTTTTCACATCTTCCACCTTTAACATTGAAGCTGAAACGACCCGTAGAGTAGCCTCTGAGTCGTGCTTCGGGTGTATTAGCATATAATTCTCGAATCGGTGTAAATAGGCCCGTATAGGTTGCAGGGTTTGATCGTGGAGTTCTACCAATAGCAGACTGATCGATAACTATCGCTTTATCGAGCTCTTCAATGCCCTGTATATCTTCATGACTACCAGGAACTGTATTAGCTCTATGTAATCTTGCTAGCAATTCTTTCGCTAAAATATCGTTAATAAGGGTAGACTTACCCGAACCACTAACACCAGAAATAACTACCATCTCGCCAAGAGGAATCGTTACGTCAATATTTTTGAGATTATTCTCCTTGGCGCCAAATATTTTAAGCTCCTTGCCATTACCCTTGCGTCTTTTGTTTGGAACGGCTATTCTTTTCTTTTCACTCAAGTATTGACCGGTTAAACTTTTAGGATTAGCGATAATTTCCGCTGGAGTTCCACTAGCAACAATTTGACCACCATGTATACCTGCACCTGGACCTATATCTAGAACGTAGTCTGCGGCTAAAATTGTCTCCTCGTCGTGCTCAACAACAATCACACTATTTCCGATATCTCTTAAATGGAATAAGGTTGTAATGAGCTTAGAGTTATCTTTTTGATGTAGACCAATACTGGGCTCATCAAGCACATAAAGCACTCCTGTTAGTCCAGACCCTATTTGAGTTGCTAGTCTAATTCGTTGAGCTTCACCACCACTAAGGGTTGTTGCTGAACGAGCCAACGTCAGATAATCAAGTCCAACATTTTGCATAAAACTAAGTCTAACCATTATTTCTTTTAGTATTTGTTCTGCGATATGTTTTTCTCTATCTGTAAGCTTTATATGTCCGAGAAAATCTATGGCATCATCGATACTTAATTCACATATATCCATAATAGAAACATCGCTAACGGTAATTGCTAGAACCTCAGGCTTTAGCCTACGTCCATTACATTTATTGCATGGTTTTTCGCGCATAAATCTTTCGATGTCACGTCTCATGAAATCACTTTCGGTTTCCTTGTGACGTCTTTCTAAATTAGTAACTACGCCTTCGTAGGTCGAACTAAATGTTCTTCCACCACCCAAACTAATCTTGTAGACTTCATCGCCGGTTCCATAGAATATTAATTCCATTTGTTTTTTTGAAAGTTCAGAAGTTGGAACTGAAAGTGAGAACTTATACTTATCTGCAACTGCCTGAAGCTTCTTCATATACCAGGCGTCAACGCTAAATCTATTGAATGGCCTAATAGCACCTTCGGCAATTGAAAGTCGACCATTTGGAATAACCAGCTCTGGGTCGACCTCAAGTCGATTACCAAGACCTGTACATACTGGACAAGCACCGTGGGGTGAGTTGAAGCTAAATGTTCTAGGTTCAAGATCGGGGATAGATATATCTGGATGGTCAATACATGCATACTTTAGGCTATACAATGTTTCAGTATCGCTATCAGCGTCGACAATTAAAATTTTACCTGATGCAATTTCAAGTGTCTGCTCAATAGATTGAGTTAGTCTTGTTTGGGAGTCGGCATTATTCACTAATCTATCGACGATAATTTCTATTTTATGCTTAAAGTTTTTGTCTAGTTCTGGAAACTCATCCAATGAGTAAACTACATTATCCACACGGACACGAGCAAAACCAGCTCTCATATATTGTTCAGGTATATGCTCAAAGGCTCCTTTTTTATCTTCAATAATTGGAGCAAGCACCATTATTTTGTGATCAATCGAATTATTTCTTATCTTATCTGAGATGTCGGCAATTGTTTGTCTCTCAACTGACTTAAAGCAAATTGGACAATGTGGCACACCGATCCGCGCAAATAACAATCTTAGATAGTCATAGATTTCAGTTACTGTCGCAACTGTACTTCGAGGGTTTCTGGAAGTAGATTTTTGATCGATGCTAATAGCTGGTGAAAGTCCATCAATCTGATCGACGTCTGGCTTCTCCATGATGCCAAGAAATTGACGAGCGTAGCTACTAAGCGATTCGACATATCTTCTCTGTCCTTCTGCATAAATTGTATCGAAAGCAAGACTAGATTTACCAGAACCTGAAAGTCCAGTCATAACAACTAATTTATCTCTAGGAATAACAGTACTGATATTCTTGAGATTATGCTCTCTCGCTCCTTTGATTGTAATATATTCTGCCATAATTTAGGTCGCTCAAGTATACCTTAAATTGGCCAAAAATACCATACCCCTAAGGAGCAGTTTCAATTGATTCGATTCTAAACTGCTTATTCTTATATAATAGTATTGCTTATCTGTCATATTTGTTATATTATGTAATCCAACTTTCAAGCGTGGAGATGCAATGCAAAATATAATCGTACTAGGAATGGTTCCCTACACAAATATCGTTCTAACTTTTAATGAATACTTAGTTATTATAGGATTAATTAGCATTGCCTTCGTAACCATACTTAAGAAAACAAATAATTTTCTACAACTCAGACTTTCTATAGTTTTACTGATTATCATAATCGAACAAGATATTATGAGAATAACTAAAAATATAGTTGCCGTTCTAAAGATCAACTGGCAAAATCGCCTCAGCCCAGAGCTTTAATTCATCCATCAAATATCTCTGCTCAGAACTAACACTTGGTCTGTTTAATATTTCGTCAATGGATTTTAAGTATTTGGCCATTCTTGAATTTTCTTTTCCACCAAGTAGGATATTAGCTCTATGCTTCTGCCATAAAGCGTCTATTTCATCCGTCTTATGTTCTGGATAGTTTCTAGCAACATATAATGGATATAGTTCAGACAATCTTTTATCTTTAAAATCTGGTGGATACTCGAGGTCAAAATTATTTGAATGGACTTTGACCATATTCATCCTATCCTCATCACCGATAAAACCATCATATAGCTTGGATTCAACAATAGACTTTTCCGTTTTGTTTAGCTGGTCTCTCTCGTTGTTCATAATTTCTCTAGCTTTTAGAATATTAGCTATTAAATCTTTAGAGTTAATTAATTTTTTATAATTTTCATCAATCAATTTCCTATCGAGCTTGAGTCTTTTAGCATCTTCGTCTCTAAGTACTGCAAGCGGAGCAATGCTAGGACACCTGTTAAATTGAAGTTTTTTAACGGGTATTCTTGGACCGGTATAGTCCTTGTTATATTTCCATATCGAAACTAGCTCTTCGGCAGTCATTGACTTGTAGTCATCAGGGTTAAGAGTTAGATCATAAACAAGTGTCCCCTGTGAGTCTTGACTACCTTCAATTGTACAAACTATTGAAGTTTTTTCATGTTCAGATGAAAAGTTTCCAGCGGTGTATAAAAATTTATCGTTATTAGAAATAAATTGACTAACGCTTTTTTTGTCTCTGTTAGACAACATGAAATCAAAGAGCTTAGGTTGTTTAGCTTTAATTAACCTTGCAAGCCCTATCAGCGCTTCAACGTCACTCATGGCATCATGAGCTTTAGTGTGCAATATATTATTTTCACTCGCTAGATGTTCAAGTCTATTTGTTGATTTTTCATCCTTATCTTTGGGCCAATTAATACCATCCGGACGAAGTGCTCTGGTAATTCTAATTATATCTAGTAAATCCCATTTTGAACGGCCGTCCTTCCACTGCCATTCATATGCATCATATAAATTCCTATATAGTAGAAATCTAACAAATTCATCGTCAAAACTAATATTGTTATATCCTACAAATATTGTACCGGGCTTAGAGACTTCTTTATTGAAAAATTTAATAAATTCATCTTCGGTAATACCATCTTCTAGGGTTTTCTGAGGAGTAATACCCGTAATTAGTACAGCTCCAGGATCAGGTAAGCAATCATCTGACTGCTTAATTAATATATCTATTGGCTCGCCAACTGGATCTAGATTAAGGTCTGTTCTTTGGCCGGCGAATTGCATCACCTTAGCTTCTCTTGGGCTTAGGCCGCTGGTTTCTAAGTCATAAAAGAAAAAGCTAGCTTCCATAACTTAATATATTAATTCACCCTTATTGCCAATATATATTTTCTGTCCTCTTTCTAGTCCTTGTCTATTTAGGTCCTGAATTACGCCTGTTTTCTTCATGATATCTCTAAGTCTTTGAACACTGTCAGGATTATCAAAGTCGGTTCGAGAAGCAAATTTTTCTAAGTTCTTACCAGTAACAATATATTCATTCTTGCGCCTAGATATTTTATAAGTCGCTCCTTCTTCGGGAAGCCTAATTACTGGTATTTCGTTAGATAATTTAACTTCGATTTTTTGTTCTTTCTTTTTCTGATCACTAACTATCTTGTTAACACTTTTTAAAAATTCGTCCAAACCTTTATGAGCAACGGCAGAAATCGCAATAACCTTAGTTTTTTTAGGCATTACTTTTTCTAACTTTAATTTTAATTTCTCTATCGCTTTAAATTCAAGCGCTTCAGTCTTATTTATAACAACTATTTGTGGCTTCTTAGATAGGTCAATGGCGTATAGTTTTAGCTCATTTTGGATAGTCTTATATGATTTAGCAATATCTTTATCGTAAGCATCAATTAAATGAACAAGAATTAAAGTTCGCTCTACGTGCCTTAGAAATTCATCGCCCAAACCTTTGCCTGAGGCTGCACCTTCAATAAGTCCAGGAATATCGGCGAACAGTAGCGAATTATGTTTATCTAGATCAACCATGCCCAGATTTGGAGTCAAAGTTGTAAAAGGATAGTTGGCAATTTCTGGGCGGGCATTAGAAATTACGGATAAAAGTGTAGACTTTCCGGCATTAGGTAAGCCAATAAGACCAACATCAGCAATTGATTTAAGTTCTAGCCGGGCTTTAATCATCTCACCGGGCTCACCTTTTTCTGCAAATCTAGGAGCCTGCCTGACAGAACTTATGAAGTGAGCGTTTCCAAAACCACCTCTTCCGCCTTTTGCTATTATGACTTCTTGTTTGTTTTTAACGATGTCAGCAATTACCTGTTCGTTTTCGTCATAAACAATAGTCCCAAGAGGCAAATTAATTATAATATCCTTGCCGGTTCGACCGTGTTTTTTTTGCTTCTCACCATTATTGCCAGATTCTGCTTTAACTTCTTTCTGGTAGCGGAAGTTCGACAATGTATTCTCGTTATTGCTACCAACTAAGACAACATTTCCACCGTGACCAGCATCCCCACCATCTGGACCACCCCTGTCAATAAATTTTTCATGTCGAAAACTAATGCATCCGTTTCCACCGTCGCCTGCAACAAAAATAATATCCGCTTTGTCTATAAAACTCATAACTATACTTAGTATAACCTATATTTAACAGATACGCCTATCTATCTAGTTATGTAATTAGGAAAAGTACCCACAGAAACTGATCCAGAACCAACCTTATCCCAACCGCCGCCGTCACCATAGTTGTTCATATCTCTAATAACGACTTGTGATCCATTTACTGCAATAACGATAGCGACATGGCCTTGTCCGCCAGCTGCATATGGAGTTTGAGCGATTGCTCCGACTGTTGGCGTAGACGAGACATGCCAGCCGCTAAGTCCTGCGTAATATGCCCAGCTACTAGCGTTGCCCCAATTAGATGGAACTGCAATTTGAGTAGCAACATACCACGTACAATAACCAAAATCATAGCCATTATTGCTACTACCAGAACCGTAATTTGGCGTAAAGAAGTTATATACAGGAGCTGCAGGTGGTTGACCATTTGGAATTAATATTTGTTCTCCG
>CAIMCP010000033.1 GCA_903839515.1 uncultured Candidatus Saccharibacteria bacterium
TAACCGTATTGCTTCCTGAAAAACTAGATCACCACGGAAGGTACCTTTTTCGTAAACTCCCTGATGTCCTCTCATAGTATTTCTTGAATAGTTAGCTAGGGGTTCATTTTTCTTATTAACCAAGTTATCTTTAAATACTATAAGACGAGTACATGATCCTATATATAGTGCTGCTCTACTTAACCGACTATGCATAGTCTCTGGTCTGAATTTGTCATGCTTATATATATCCCAATATATATGACTATCTATTATTGGAGAATCTGTATGTATAATTTCAAATTTTTTAGAGATCATAGATTCGAATTTATTTGCAATATGTACCATGTCTGGTCTAATTAAAATCATGCCAATATTATCTGAAATTTTGATTTTTTTAGTATTGATATTTTCCTTACGACTATTATCTTTAAATAAGTCTGGAATAATTTCTTCTGGGAAAAGTCCTGTTTCTGAATAGGTTGACATATTACAAAGTTCTAATGGATTATCTATACCAGAGCGGAAGTTTAGTTTATTTAGTAAAGCTTCGTTTTTGTCGGCAAGCTCAATGATGTTAGGAGGTAATTCCATGCCTGTAATAATAATACAAAATATAATTTTTATCCATATATTGCAAATAATGGGCTAGAAATCAGGATGCTTCTCTTTACTTTTTTGAAAGGTATTGTTTATGGCGTTGGTATTTTTATAGGAGGAACTATGGTCGCAGCTATGGTGATTTGGATTTTAGATAAGTTTAATAGCACACCTTTGATTGGTCCATTAGTACAGAACATAGTTAATCAGGTGAATCACTAAAAATTGCTTTGTTTGTTGAAACAGATTGGTCAGTAGTCACTAGTAAAAGTGTTGCCTGACTCTTGTATAAGGGTTTTTGAATCCAGGCGTTATATGCAAAACCTGCTCCAAGACCAATTAGGGCACAAATAATTATAGCAATCAGATAGCTCTTGTAGTGTTTTAATAGATCATATAGGTTGATTTCTTGCACGGGTCTTTCCTCTTCCAAAACATTATCACGTAATACTTTTGTATTATGTGAAAGCATATATTATAAAATACAACTTAGGCTATCATTTATAACATAATGTTTACAAAATAGCAATATATCAAGATGATTCTATTTGTTTAACTTTTGTTACTGATTCTAAGATATCTTGGTTAGTAGCCCACCATAATAATATGGCGTGAACTTATCATCTATAAATATTGGATAAACTGGTGTTTTTTGATTCATATTCTTGGCTAGCGTTTTTGGTAGTGGTTGAAAGGCTTTAAGGTTTAGTTGTCTTAGATTGTATATGTCCCTGTCCTCATTGGTTATGCGGTAAAT
Organism: uncultured Candidatus Saccharibacteria bacterium; assembly: GCA_903839515.1. Classification (GTDB taxonomy): domain Bacteria; phylum Patescibacteriota; class Saccharimonadia; order Saccharimonadales; family UBA4665; genus CAIYEO01. The sequence continues at coordinate 1,337 of CAIMCP010000033.1, forward strand.
AAAGCTATATTTGCTAATCTTGGGAGTTACTTTTAATTCATCTAGTTTAGATAGCATCTTTATTCTTTCATACCATAACTGCGTATTATATAGATCACTTTTCAGGCTAATCTCTATAGATAAGCAGTTACTGGCATACTTATTCATGCAGTCATAGTCTGCGATGATTATCTTATCTAGGTCGAGTAACCAGGCAATATCGTAAAGTTTTTTGTCTGAATCTTGGCCCACAAAGCCACAGTCATTATCTGGACAATAGGTATTGTGGAAATCCAAAACTAGATCATATTTCTTAGATATTTTAATCAGCTCATAAGCCCGGATGTCTTCATAGGATCCCTTTATATTGCCTGGAAATGATCGGTTTAAATCTTTTTTGATGAATCTAGTACTCGCCTCTATGGCTCTTTGGTTTGCGAGAATTACTTGAACGTTAGGAATTGGTTTTTCTTTTATGTATTTAACAAGATCAATGCCCAAGAGTTCATTCCCGTGCATACCACCTATAACTAATATTTTCATAATTATCTCTCCTTGTTTAGGTTTATGACTATAAGGTCACGGTTATCCGGAACATCATTAAGTGCATTGGAATCAAAATCTCTATTCGCTGCTCTTTTGAGCGCTAGGTTTTTAGTCCTAAAAGCAACTGTTTTATTGTCTAAGATATCTGAAACTTCTCTGATTGTTTGACCAAAGTTGTCTAAGTTACGATTTTTCTTTAAAGATTTTACTGCAAATATTTCGTCCATCCAGATAAACTCATCTATATTCATATTTTGCTCTAGCCATGGTCCCATTTCTGGAACTGCTGAATATTTAGAAGTGTATAGTTGCTCATTGTTTGTAATCCAAAATAAAGCGGCTAGAGTAATGCCTAGTTCGTTTCTTTCTATATACCAGCTAGTTTTTTTGGTTTGACCTATTTCATTAAAATTATCTATCAGTTCTTGATTTTCGTAGGCTGGTGAAATAGCTGTGGCACTACATTGAGTGCAGTACATATTTACTTCTAGTGCACTAAATCCACTTTCGCATCTTACTTTTGTCCCAACGCATTTTGACCTTTCATACCAGGGCTCATCTGCATAGGCTTCTTGATAGGCAGGTATTATCTCTGGATAGTCTTCCTTAATATCCTCTGAATTTATAAATTCTCTCCGTTCCATATTCTCTCCTTTAAATTAGATATATAAAAAATGCCAGCTTAGTGCTGACAATTCTTTTATTTTTTAATATCTAATTAATCGGCACTATCTGGCTGAATATGTATATGATGCTTATTGATTATATCTATAGCTAGGAGATAACCACCATATCCGTTTTTAATCCATTGACTAATTCGAGCAACAGTACGGCTGCTTAATTTTGTTTGCCTAGTTATATCGGTATATTTAACTCCATCGCTAAGTAACCGGGCAGCTTCAAGTCGAGAGCTTATTTCTATAATTTCCTTATTAGTCATTACATCAGACAGAAAGTTTTCTAAATTATTTTTATCACCTATTCGACAAATAACCTCAGCTAATTGCTGAGGGGCGGTTTCCTTCCATATACTGTTCGAAGCTTTATTCATGATAATACTTTACCAAAGTAAAGTATATTTGTCAATCTTTGTAGGTTCTAACTATTTCTAGGCCTGCCCTAAACTCTTCTAGTAGATCACCCATATAGCGCTGTATGGCAAGGCCAGCTATAGAGATTGTCGATTCGTCATAATTCATTTCGTAAATTAGCTGAGAATCTTGATGACCTCTTTGCAAATAAATTTCTCTTTCTTGGGTATATAGTTTCTTATCATCTTGGTTCTGATTCCTAAAAGTTTTTATAGTGTCTCCTAGAATCCAATTAAATTCAGTATCTGGATCTTTGGCATCTGCA
>CAIMCP010000034.1 GCA_903839515.1 uncultured Candidatus Saccharibacteria bacterium
CAGAAGAAGAATCTTGTTAGTTCAATTAAGAGTTCACAATTATATTATTAGTGAAGGCTGTAGATCTGGGTTGCTAATTAGATAAATTTAACTGTCCTACTGTGCTGTACTAGGCATTGCTATTCTGCTCAATAAGTTTCTTTTGATGAAGAAGAAGCTGCTTTGGACTTTGACTATTTGCAACATATCCACTTTACTTGTATCCAAATCCTTTATCTATATTGAGTTAGTATTAAATTTAAGATTACTTACTTGAAGGATATATTTGTTAAGAATGATTCATATTTTCTAAGCCATCAATATTTTCAGATTTACTTTGTTAGATAGCTGCATTTCTAGATTTTTGTTAGCTGGGAATCTATCTGTTTCCCTAATCATTTAAATTACTCTATTATTAGTCATGAAGAGATTAAATTTACTACCCAGGTCTCATATACATTCCATTACTACTTGAATCACCCATTTGCCCATTAATTTGGTGCTGATCTCTAATAATCTTGGCTATTCTCTTCTGAGCATCTGTAAGATTCTTATTTGCTCTTCCTGAATTACCAAGATTCTAGTTAAGCATTCTATTTTTAGCTTCAATTTTACTCTTGTTATGAGCTAAATTTTGATTCTATTGAAATTAATATTATTAATTGTTTTTGTGAATAGGTGAGGAATTAATTCCATTTTAGCCAGTTTATGACTGAGATGGAATTGAAGCCATGCCTTCTAAAGGAATATAATTTTCATTCAGTCTGTTGTTGATGAAACTATTTGAGCTGCCTCCTATGTTTAGACCCGATGATACTCTTTCATGAGATCCATCTTAGATTCCTTCGCTATTTTTTAGCTTTAATTTATCTTGCAATTATTGATGTAAATTGTGGTATGATTCTTTGGATTACTGACCACCATATGTCTGTTGAGAATATTATTAATTTTAAGTTGATACCAAGTAGGTATTTTAGTTCTAGTGAGAATTAGAAGGGAGTTGCTGTAAACTTGAAGCTTAATGGTGGATGAGCCCTGATTGAGATTGATGGACAGGATTACTTATTGCAAGGCTGTGATTTTAATTATTTCCCTGTCCAACAGCAAGAGGCATTATACTTCTTAAATTATTTACAACTTAAGTATGTCCAAATTGCTGTTGACTTTGAGATTATAAAGCCTAAAATGAGCCATCTTATGTTTGCTATTGGGAGTTACTTATAGTAACACCATTTCTTGATCCTCTATTGATTACCTGCGAAGATTTATGCGGATTCATTGTTCTGTTAAGCTAACTGCCGACAATTCCAACAGAAGATTGTTATCCAACATTGCTTTGAATGAGAACTCCTTTGCTCATTTTTTAAGGAGATAAAGATATTTTGTTGATGTTAAACTTTGGGTTCATATTCTGAGGAAGTCTAGATGACTTGCCAGCATTTTTACTGCTATCTAAAGAAAAAAAAATTCAAATAAAAGCAAAATAATATAATAGTATTATAATGAAAAGCAATCATACCATTTCTATTAATCTAATCATTAACCTATTGAGCAAGGGACTAAGCAGCTCCGCTTCCTTGAAATCCAATCGAACTTGAATTTGCAAGCAGCTAGCCAGAAATATTTGTCTGTCCATTTGAGTAGTACTGCTAATATTATGTCTATGACTTATCATTTTAGATATTAGAGGATTAAGGCTGCTATTAAATTTGTTATTGACTAGCTCTGTTCATTGATTTGAAAGATTTCCTCCCTGATAGTTAATCTTGAGATATGTTGTTTGAAGTGTTTATACCGTTATTTCCTTGAGATGTGTTGAATGCGTTCTAGCTATATTGCTAGGAAAGCTAGTTATATTGACTGTTAATATTATTAGAAGATTAATTCACA
>CAIMCP010000035.1 GCA_903839515.1 uncultured Candidatus Saccharibacteria bacterium
AATTATTTCAGGCTCTGGTTTAGTTGTGGTGTGCCGAATCAGTTCAGGTGTATACGGACCTAAGGATATTATTGGTAAAAAAATTGGTATCTTTGATGGCGGAGATCGAAGCATTGTAGAGGATATGCTTCATGAATTCTCTATCCCGCTGAAATCGGTTGAATTAATAAAGCAAAAGCCTGGTGGAATAGATCTTGTCAATAAAAATGTTGCTTGTGTTACTGCAATGCTATTTGATCAATATCTACAGATCATTGAAAAAGGAGTTTCTTATAGCGACTTAATCGTGATTAACCCTAGTTCTGTAGGCGTACCAGCGCTTCTGGATGGTGTTTATGTCAACACTTCTCAGCTCCAGTCACCAGAGTTTCGAAAGAATTTAGTTGGATTTATTCGCGCCCTCAGAGAAGGTTGGAAAGAGACTCGAATAGCACCGACACTTTCATTAGAGGCCGTTCGTTCGGTTTCTAACAATTTTGAACGAGAGCACGAATTGCGCAGTCTTGAGACAATGCTAACGCTTATTCCAAGTGATCCCAAACAGTTTGGCCTACTTGATCTAAAAGCTTACGAAGAAGAGTCAGCACGATATCTCAAGCAGAGTAATGGAAGTTTTATCCCTCCAAATATTTGGACACATCAAATATGGAATACGCTTGAGAATGAGGATGGCGTCTTCCACCCGTTTACAATCGCTACAAAATTTTATGTAGAGCATATTTCGCACTTAATACTCTTTAAAATCTTAGTTTATTTTGGAGTTTTTACTTATGCCCTCTCAGGAGTTCTTGAAGCAATTCAGAGAAATTACGATTTATGGGGTAGAGTGATCTTGGCATTCTTGTCAGGAATTGGTGGTGGCACGATTAGAGACTTAATTATTGGCGTTGATAGAATGCCTTTTTATTATGTCAAGGATTATCACTATCCCCTAGGAATCATTATCGTCGTGATACTTACGTCAGTAACCGTTGGATTCTATCCAAATGCCTATAAAAGCGAGGTCTTTAAGAAAGTCAAGAAATACTCGGATGTCTTTGGATTTTCAGCATTAGCAACTGCAGGTGCAATTATCTCTATTTCAGCTGATATGCCCTGGTTTTGGGTTCCTGCATTAGCAGCTTTGACTTGTGCTGGAGGTGGTATGTTAAGAGATATTGTCATTAACCAAGAACCAATGACTTTTAAGGGAGTCATCTATGAAGAGGCTGCAGTCATTGGCGGAATCTTTATTGTCGCAGGTCTAATACTATCTAATAACTACGAACATAGTTCCATACCGGTCTATTTAACAATATTTAGTGGTATGGCATTAATTGTATTTTTAAGATTAATTGTTTATCACTTTGGTCTGAGATACCCTAGTTTTCTCGGCGGTAGTCATGAGTCTTCTCATTAAAGAGTCTTTTATTCACTAAGGAAAAGCCACTCATTTAAAATTAGCTTTTGATAAACCATTTGATAATAAATTAAAAAATGATTGGTTTAAATAATAATAGCAACCCTAGGGTTGCTATTATTAATACAGCAGTGTCTTAGATAGAAATTACTCAAAACTTATAAGTAACTCCAACTGCAGGGGTCCAAGGATTAAGGGTCAAGGTGCCATAATTCGTACCATTAGCCACTGTTGTTACTCCAGTCGACATTGTGATGTATTTCAGATCAACATTTAATCCCCAATTTTTCGTAAACATATAATCAAATCCAACTTGACCAACAAAACCAACGCTCGACTGATCTACAGTTAGAGAATTACCTAATGCGGGAAAATTAGTACGATTACCGAAAATTGTATAGTTAATACCAGCACCAACGTATGGAACAATTTGCCCATAATTAGTAAAGTGATACTGAGCTACTAGAGATGGTGGCAAGGCATTAATCGTCCCGACAGTTGCATTTGTAGCTAAAATATCAATATTTTGGGGATAAGTCAGAACCAGTTCTAGGGAAATATTTTTATTAAAGAAATATGAAATATCAAATTCTGGAATCACTCTATTCTGAGCGCTAATATTTAATGCCTGAACATACCCATTACCACCCGATTGGCCGTTTTGGAACAACAAATCTACCCCACGGACACGTAACATCCATGGATTTTCTTCCGATTGGACCATTACAGGTAACAATACA
>CAIMCP010000036.1 GCA_903839515.1 uncultured Candidatus Saccharibacteria bacterium
CTATCAATATTGGTACAGGGAAAAAGTTGGCTTTTACCGATATCTTTTCTTCACTTCTTTTCCAAAGATTGCTATCAGTCAACCATTTATTTAGAAATGTCAGAGTTTGAGAACCTGCATTTTTTTTAACTAGTCGACCCTCTTGGCGCCAATTATCATCTAACAAAAAATTGGGGTTCCAGTTTTTATTATTGACAGCCTCTTGGACATACTCTGGCCAAAGATGACGTAAGTCCATTACCGATTTTAATAACTCGATTGAAAATGGTTCGTTAAAGATTAGTGTTGCTAATTTACAGGTCTCAGTTTGTGCCTTCATTGCCCATTCAAGACAATCTGCACGTTGAGACAAATAATACCAGGCATAGAGCAGATCAAGCATCCACTCTCCTCTAGTAACCATAATCTCCCCAGGCATGGAATCAAGCCAGACCTTAGGGTGTATACCAACTGCAGTAGCATGACCAAGGCGATCTCCTCTGGACATATCAAGCATGTTTAAGGCATCAGATATCTGTCTAATACCACCAACTAAATGAATAAAATCTTCTCCAACATGATAGGTATGATTGTCGATACCAGCACGACAACAAACTCGAAAGATCGGTGCAAATACTTCAGGTGAAGCATACAATTCATTGGAAGCGGCATCAATTCCTCTAATCCATTTCTTCAAGAGGGGCTCATCCCGTAATAAACTGCAAAGTTTATCAGCTTGTTCTTTTAGAGAAAGACGAAGTTCGCTATGTCTGTAGGATTGCTGCTTTCTATAATCCCAGGGTTTTTTAATGAAATGAGCTACAAGAGAAAGCTGAATTTTTCGACTATTTTGATTAGGTTTGAAATTTTCAATATTTTCTAATATATCCCTCAATCCTTCATTAGGATCCGAGCGATCTTTTTCATTCAAATACTGGTCATAACCTTTTAATATTCTTGTTAAGAGATTGAGGTTTTTGTCATATTCATCTTTTGGAGCAAAGCGCGCTTCATAAAATAAACAGGTGCTTAAGTTATTATTTTTACCGTTAGCATGTTTAAATCTGTTTAAATACTCCTTTTCTGCAAATTCTCTTAAATCGGTAAATGTATATTTTTGAAACTCATCAAAACCATATAAATCATCCCTTTGGACTAATATTTGCAAATACTGGTTCTGAATCAATAAATAGACTAGCAACAGCTTATCAATGACTGTTCTAGGTTCTCTTTGTAGCTTCAAAAATAAGCTTTCAAGCCATACTGCTTCTTTTATATGAGCTCTATGTGCTTGGTTGACTGACTTGAGATCCGTCGGCCAATATGTGCTATGAAAATCACTATTTTCGTAATATGACCACTTTTCTGAGGAGAGAAAATTATAACTCTTAATCAATTCGGGCTTACTACTACGCCCAGTTGTCCAATTAGTCAAAAAGATGCGAATATTTCTTGCTAATCTAAGATGTTTTTGAAATTTGTAAAGACTAAAGTTTGGATCAATTGATTTGACCAATTCTTTAATACTGCTGCCCTTTGATGAATTGGTCGATAGTATAGAAAAAAATTCGTTAACTTCTCCAATGGGATCAATAAGAGCACGCTGCCAGCATAGTTCAGCATGGGTTGAGCCATTGAGATGAAGATGACTTTCGTGCAATCCTTCTTTTTCTATATAGTCTTCAACAACTCCAGCCCAAGGACGTGCAAGCGATGAGCTTCCTAGACATCGATCCCAAAAATCCCACCTCTGTCTAGATAAAATCGCATTATTATCTGTATCATGATATCTATATGATTTTTCCTGGACATGGGCAGCAACCATAATAGGCAGTCCAGATAATCTGGTAAGTAGATTCTGCCAATGACCAAATGCATTCAATTTTACAAACGGAATCCCATCATCAAAGCTGAAAAAATGGTCACCCAAACCTGTCAGCGCTGAATATACTACACTACGATTCTGCTTGCTATTGTTTTCAAGAACGTCCCATCGACCATTGAATACAGTATCTGGAATCGCAAAGTGAAATTGACGATATTCAGGAAATACATACTGCTTTAGCTCGCTTAGATTCCACTTCTTTTGTACTGGTTGCTCAAGAAGCCAAGACAATAAACCGGAGCTACTCAACAGAAAAGTCTCTACCAAGGGAAGAGTGGAAACAGTCACAATGTTTACATTGGAGTAAAGTTATCTATGTAGTTACCATCTACAATACGATTGGAGTTAGCATCTAAATTTGGAGTAAGGTTATCTATGTAGTTACCATCAACAATACGATTGGAGTTAGCATCTAAATTTGGAGTAAATTCATCCCTATAATTGCCATCTACAATGCGGTAAGCGCTAATATTTAGATTTGGAGTAAAGCTATCCCTATAATTGCCATCTACAATGCGATCAACACTAATATATAGTTTTGGCGTATATTTATCTTTTTGTTCCGACATATGATTCTCAGTAGTAAAAACAAACTGCCCGCTTTTGTTACATCACGAAATAGGAAACATATTACCTAATTCTACACAATATGATTATAACTTACATTCACAACGAGTCAATATAGACAAGGCTTATTATTGACTTTCATTACGAACGGTATTTTGATTACCTAATGAGACCTAAGTCTGTTTGGTTTCATCAGTCAGCTAGAGCTTATCATACATAGATACAAGCAAATAAGTTAAAGGGAGATGAGTTTCACCGGTATTTTCATCAAGGAATGTTTTCAATCCACCTATACTAGTTATTGATCTATCTTTTTCTATATTATTATTATTATTATTA
>CAIMCP010000037.1 GCA_903839515.1 uncultured Candidatus Saccharibacteria bacterium
AGATAAAGTGACTGCAGCGGTCAGGAATGAAATTATACCAATTATTTGTATCGGTGAAACCAAGACTGAGAGAAATGCAGGTGAAACCAAGACGGTTATTCATGATCAGTTAACCACTGCGATTGCCAATCTAACATCGGCAGAAATAGAAGATGTAGTGATTGCATACGAACCAGTCTGGGCAATATCTACTTTTGGTGGAGAAATTGCAAAGCCTAGCGACGTTAGTGAGGCAATCAGTCATATAAGATTTGTAATTAGTCACCTTTTTGGTAAGTCTACTGCTAAGCGTATCAGGGTTCTTTATGGTGGAAGTGTCAATGACGAAACAGTCGGTTCTTATCTTGAAATTAAAGATTGTGATGGCGCCTTAGTCGGTGCTGCAAGTCTAAATTACTACAAATTCACAGGGATTATAGATGTCGCTTCAAAAGTTTATCAAAATAGATTAAAAAACTAGTTAACATCAAATAGCCTTATCTTGGTATAATATACAGATGCTTCAAGAGGAAATAGTTAAAGACCTAAATTCAGAGCAGCTTAGAGCAGTTCAATCTATCGAAGGCCCTTTGCTTATTCAAGCGGGTGCCGGTAGTGGTAAAACAAAAACCCTAACCCATAGAATCGCTTATTTAATTGCTAATCAAAAAGCTACTCCGTTTAATATTCTAGCCGTAACTTTTACCAATAAGGCTGCTAAAGAGATGAGAGAAAGGGTTGGCAAGCTTCTAGGAGATAACTCGAATAACCGAGGATTTATGCCATATATGGGAACCTTCCACTCCATATGCGTAAAATTACTTCGCCAAGACGGTGACCATATAGGAATACCAAATAATTTCATAATCTTCGATGAGAATGATCGTGTTAGTGCAATAAAGCGAGCCAGTAAGAGACTTCAGATAGATGAGAAAGCATTCCCAGCAAGAGGTATATCTAGTGCTATTAGTTCAGCCAAAAATGAAATGATGACGCCTAATGAATACGCATCAAATACAAGCTCGCCAACTCAAAAAACTGCAGCTCAAGTTTATCCTGTCTATGAAACATTGTTAAGGGAAAATAACGCTCTAGATTTCGATGATCTTATTTTATCTACAGTTAAGCTGCTAAGTACCAAAAAAGAAGTCAGGGAGAAGTGGCAGAACCAGTTTAAGTACATTATGATTGATGAGTATCAGGATACGAACACAGCTCAATATAAATTAGTCAAACTTCTAACTTCAAAAGAAAAAAATATTGCTGTTGTTGGTGATGACTGGCAAAGTGTTTATTCGTTCCGTGGAGCCGACTTTAGAAATATTCTAAATTTCGAGAAAGATTATCCTGGGTGTGAGGTAATAAAGCTTGAGCAGAACTATAGAAGCACTAAGTCAATACTTGATGCCGCCAATGCAGTTATTACTAAGAATGAGCATCGTTCTAAAAAGAAACTTTGGACAGCTGGTGAGACCGGTATGCCTGTTCAGATAATTCAAGTCAATAACGAACGAAGTGAAGGTGAGACAATTATCCGAAGAATCCGAGCAGCTGTTGACGCAGGACTTAGGCAGTATCAGGATTTTGCAGTTCTCTATAGGACTAACGCACAGTCTAGATCTATTGAAGAGGCGTTAGTCCATTACGGTATACCCTATAAGATTGTTGGTGGAACAAGATTTTATGATCGCAAGGAGGTTAGGGACTTAATCGCTTACCTGAGATTAATTTATCAGCCAGAAGATAGAGTTAGTTTTGATAGAATCATTAATCTTCCAACTCGTGGCATTGGTGCTAAATCGGTTCAGTCTTTTAATGATTGGATGCTAGAGAATAACTTAACACTTTCACAGGGTCTTGCAAGAGTGGCAGAATGCACTGTACTTACAGATAAGGCTAGAAAAGGATTGTTTGAACTTGGAAGTGTAATTATAACTCTTCATGAAAGTATTGAAGAATTAACTCCTTCAGTAATCCTAGATACTTTAATAAGAAGAATAGGCTATTTGGAATTTCTAAATGATAAAACCTTGATGGGCGAATCAAGACAAGAAAACGTAAAGGAACTTCTGAGTGTTACTGAAGAGTATGCTGAGCTCGGCATGAGTGGTTTTCTGGAAGAAATAAGTTTAATTAGTGATCTTGATCAAGCAAATATGAGCGATGATAGTGTAACTCTTATGACACTTCATGCAGCAAAAGGTCTTGAATTCCCAGCAGTATTTATGAGTGGAATGGAAGAAACTATTTTTCCACATTCAAGAGCCCTATATGACCAGAGCGAAATGGAAGAAGAGAGAAGGCTTTGTTATGTTGGAATGACCAGAGCAAGGGAAGAGCTTTATCTGCTGTCTGCAAGTTCAAGACTTCTATATGGTGGAATTCAACACAATGCTCCAAGTAGGTTCTTAAGTGAAATTGATTCTGAGACCACTGTAGAAGGTACATATTTTGATGATATTCAAAGCAGTCATGGCTATGGAGTAAAGGTGAGTGATGAGCCACATTATGTTCCCGAACTTGAAATCGGCGATAAGGTTTCTCATAGTTTATTTGGAGAGGGTCATGTTATGGAGATGGAAGGCGAAAACGTGGTTATTTATTTTAAGGGCAAGGGTTCTAAGAAGCTTAATGTTTCATTTGCTCCTTTGAAAAAACTCGAAAACTAAAAACAATGAACCTATTTTCTAAAATTACATTTTGGATAACCTGGCCATTAATATTTTTAGTAGTTAGAAATACCGATAGGACTAGAGTTATTGTTAGGTATAAAAACGATATCCTGTTGGTTCAGGGCTGGATTGGCAATAAAAAGTGGCAGTTGCCAGGTGGCGGAATAAAAAAAGGTGAACCTGTAAAACTTGCTGCAGTAAGAGAGCTTAAAGAGGAAACTGGAGTTATAATAAAAGAGTCGCAACTGAAGGATTTAGGCAATATTATAATTTCTGAGACCGGCTTTAATTATATGGCCCATTATTTTTTAGTTGAGTTGGATAACTACAGGGATACCCACGGATCTCACGAAATTAGGGTTGCTGAATTTATAAATATCGACTCAATTGGTAGTGATAATCTAACTAAAGATGTTATTGCTGGCATTAAGCTTATTAAATTCTGATACATGATAAAATTATATTAAACAAATCATGAGTTAACAGAGGATATTTAGAATTAGATAATGAATAAACCTAGAAATATAAAATACAGTGAACAAATAGAGGTTGATTCCAAATCTGAAGTTCCAGAAATTAATAAGCCTTTTTTGTATCCATTAATTTTACTTTTTATTTGCATAATTGGTTTTGTGTTTTTTTGGATCTATTCCAGCAAAACAATAACTAGTCCTATTGATTCTAAGATTGTGATTATTAAGTATGATGGCCATACCGTTACTGTGCCTACAAAGATATCTACGGTAGGAGATTTGCTAGCAAGCCTTGGTATAAAGATTAATCAGGGCGATGTTGTTGCTCCAAGTCTAACAACTCAGATTAACCAAAACGACTTTAGAATTAATGTCTATAGAGGTAGGCCAGTCGAAGTGATAGACGGAGTTAACAGAACTTTTTCGTATAGTGCTGAAGTCACTCCAAGGGCAATTGCAACACAGGTTGGCGTCCAGGTATATCCAGAAGACAATGTGAAAGTTCTTCCTTCTACGAATTTTCTTTCAGACGGTGCAATTGGCTCAAGAATCGTAGTTGACCCTGCTATACCAGTAAACTTAAATATTTACGGTACTCCTACTGTTGTTAGAACTCATGCGAAAACTGTTGATGAATTTGCAAAACAAGAAAAAATTAAACTTGCCAAGGGAGATAGTATTACTCCCTTTGGAGCCACACCAATTACTGCAAATATGGCTGTTTTTCTAATACATAAAGGAACCAATATAACGAATGTTACTCAGGCAATAGCAATGCCAGTACAAACAATTCAAGACAACTCACTGGCATACGGCACCTCATCAATTAGTCAAAAAGGTAGTCCAGGAGTCGAAACAATTACCTATTTAAATAACTTAGAAAATGGAAAAGTAGTTAGTAGAACGGTTCTTCAGGACATAGTGACAGTGCAACCGGTGACTGAAATAGTCAAGCA
>CAIMCP010000038.1 GCA_903839515.1 uncultured Candidatus Saccharibacteria bacterium
AATATTTCGAAGATTGTCATCTTCTCCTACCGATATTCCGTCCTGATCTGCTACGTTAAGAATTGCCTCTAGTACATCTTGAGTTGACCAATCATCAGGAAACATAGTTGAACCGGCACGTTTAATGAATCTTTGATTCTCGTGACTAGAAATAACTATATCTCCAGCCCTGTAAACACCGTTGTCTTTTATTTTCTGAGAGGAACGGTGTTTAGACAAAGGTTTACTGCTCTTCTTGAATCCACCAATAGAAGAAGCAATTTTAGTTTTTTTGTTGCCCAACTCTACATGGGATGATAGATGATGCAACCCTCCCCTGTCGCTTCCAATCAATATATGTTTTAGAGAATCATGTCCATTATCTTTATTTAAATTAAATCTTTCAAGAACCCCAGACTCATAAAATTCTTGGCTTATTAAGCCCTTCTCTAACATTGCAAGTTCAAATTGCTGACGACTGAATTTGGCATCCATAACTGAGTTTGATTCATTAACGTCCAAATCAATTACTTCTTTATCTGATGTGCTATTTATTTTTTCTGTCATTTTATTTCTGTAATAATCATATATACATTAGCATAATAGTCTTAATTTGTCTAGGTTCTAATGATGAAATTAGCAGTATTTTTGAGTTTAAAGTACTAGTCTATATTTTCGGAGCAAGATCTGCTGAAGGCGGAGAGCCATTTTGTGTTCTAGGCTTAATCTTTCTTTTTACTGCTCCAGTATTAGCACTAAAGCTATCATTAAAGGATGGGCTGTTTCTATGATAGATACCTTTGTCTTTTCTTGTCACGGCCATACTGGTATATGCTCCTCCATCACATAGATATAGCATCTGACACATACCATAAAATCCTCCTATCATATCAGTTGTAATTTCATTAGTTCCAAAATATTTAGAAAGACATTTATTGGCAAGCTCTTCCATTCTGTCTTTGGAATCTTGGCCACCAATTTTCTGCATTTCAAAAGCAATTTCCTCGCCTTCAATAATTATGTTTATTAGTAAATCCTGCAGTTTCTTGTCTATGCCAAGCTTATTATAGAAATCTAAGGCCTGGACTTTATTGTATTGCTTTTGAAGATGCGGTCTACCCTTTTCTGATGCTATTGGCTTCCCTAAGTCATGAGAAATAATCAGTAGCCTCATTGTTGGCAATAATTCAACCGGAACTATATCTGCAAAATTCTCATCAAAATTATCGAGAACTGTCTCGATGTGTTCAGCTAGTGAAAATCCTTCCCAATTACCTGTGCCCATCGAGAGTATTTCATCGTAACCTTCAATTTTTCTGGCTAATTCAATCAATTTCTCTGGTTTAACGTGGGGATTTTCTGTTAAAGACCTCATTAGCTCAGGTTTTTCTCCATTCACTATATCTGAATCAAGTTCATGCAATGAAAGTGCAATCTTCCCATACCTCCAACCAACATTCTCTTTCCTAGCCTTTTGCTGAACTGATGACTGAATTTTATCTAAACCAAACAATGAAACAATCTGAACTGGTCTGTGTCCAAGAGTTGCAGACATAACTCCTTGTTTGATACCAACCACATGAGCCTTCCTCATAAACTGATAAACATATTCAGCATTGATTGGTATATTTATATTTACATCATCGACATCAACTCTGTACATATCTCCAGGAATCATAAGCAAAGAATCGATTAATGCTACTGGATCATAAGATGCAATACGACTGGCATTAGCACTTCCCATTATTTGTAGAGCTAATCTTCTACTTACACCTGCATCAATAGCAACATTACTTGCATCATCATCACTATAAAAAAGCTTATCTCCGAGTTTTTTTACACTTTCGTAGACTTTAGGATAATCATGTCTTTCGTCAAAGCTAAGAGGTGAAGCTTCGAGTAAACCTGGCAATAATTCTCTTAATGATTCATGGTACTCCTGGAGCTGGTCATCATCTAAACTTAAAGGACTAAAATTCCTGTTAATTATTGAAGCATCACTATCGCTTGAAATAATTTCATGAACCTCTTCTTCAAATTTCTTATCAGGAAAGATTCTTTTCTTAGCTTCATGTCGTTTAGTTGCGAATTCGGTAGCTATTTCGCTCGTGGCTGTATATAGAGTTGGCCTATTGTTGATATTCCGATTACCTGTTGAGTTTCCTTGGTTGTTGAAGTCTGAGTCTACTGCCCAATTTCCACTTTCGCTAGCTTCCTTTACTCGGCCATGCGCCACATCTAATCCATCAAGAGGAAGTAAAACACCCAGTCTGGTTAAAGTTTGAACGGCGCGTAATTCAACAGCTTGTTCTAGGCTTCTTGAATGCTCATTTCTGGTTGTTATTGTTTCTGACATTTTATTTTTAGTTATACAAGAAAATAATACATTACAGACTCATAAAAGTCGACGTTTTTAAAGAGCTGAGTCTTGGCTAGTGAGCAAGAACTACCTAGCTATTTTGTTGACGCTCTGAATAAGCCTGTAGTGCAGGTTTTAGAGTTACGATATGTGAACCACCATAGACTACGAACGGGTTTTTACCACTGCTATGCGCTTCAATGATACGGTGGAAAATGACTCTATCCCTCATTTCCATAGACAGCTTAGCTACCTCATTGAGTCTGTGCTCACCAGACCAATTAAGTCTGTCCATCGCTATCTCGGCAATGTTGTCAGCAAATTCAGAATTAACGCCTATGCTGCCGTCATCTGAGATAACCAACAAATCTTTGTTGTCTAAAATGGGTTGGTATAACTCATTAAGCGTTGGCAGTAATTCGCTAACTTTTTGATTAAGCTCAGCTTTCAGTTCATCCAGCCTACCACCAGCCACTATTTCTTGCTTTTCTGATTCAGAGTAATCATGAAAGCCCTCAATACCAAGCCTAGCAGCTTGGTAATTTATGTATCCCGCCAGAAAATCAGTTTCACCACTAGCAAGCTGGGGCTCTAACCCTCTTGCTACGTACAAGGCCAGCAGTTCTTCTCGGCTAACTCCAAGTCGTTCCATAATATCAGTTGTTTCGGCTTCGGTTGGTTCACCAGACACAGTTGGTATATGTTCTTTAGTTGCAAGATGTTGCACTAATCCAGAGTCAGCAGCTTGGACAATCGACTCGTCCCTGTCCTCAAACAATCTTTCGTCGCCTTCGTAAATGACGACTCTTTGTTCTGGGGGTGTATCAGCTAAATATTCGTCAAAGGCTGCTTCCGTATCACGCATACTTTCTGCGCCGGGGTGATTTTCGTGTCCAGAAATAGCTTGTCCAGTTTCAGGGTCAACTTTTATTGACGCAACGAGCGTTATGGAATGCTCATCATCTCCAAGCTTCTCAACTTCTATTTTGCCGTCTTTGTTACGTTCCTGATTAGCTTGTTCGTATTCATCACTGCCTATCGGGGTATAGGATTCCCAAGCTTCTTCTTCGTTTTGCCTATTCATTTCCTCTACATTGTGTTCTGCAACTTCGGTTTCGTCCACCCCTACACACTCTTGAGGCTGTGGTGCAATGTGCTGCTCTACATATTCAGGATATGCAGCGTCGTATCTATCAAGTATGCTCTCGGTGCTACCGTGATTGCCCACTTCTGAATCCCACCAGCCTTTATCTATCTCCACACCTGTTGAAAGTTGAGTTTGTATAACTGCGTCGTTGATGTCGCCCCTAAAAACCTCTCTGCTTCTCGGTATGTCTGGAAGTGAGGCTTCTTCTGGTCGGGGAAATTGTTCTTGACTCATAGTTTTTATTTTAGCGTTTTACTCTGTAAATAGTAGCAAATAATTGCTATTTTGTCAAGTTCCAAGCACTGTACCATTATTGTTCTGATTTAACTGACACTGATTTTCATGGAAACACCGCAAAAACGACTGGTTAAGCTACCACGTTGTCAAGAAAGTCATCACTAGCTTGTCCTGATTATTCTTGGCGGTTATCATCTTCTCTCTAAACACCGAATTGTTATTAAAGTACATGTAGTACAACTGACGACTTATGCCAACAAACGCACAGCCTTCACTTACGCTGGCATTATGCTGAATTGCGTCAGCTAGCAACCAACCATTACCCTCTCCTTTGAAATGCCTCCATTAGACAAAAGAACACGTGGCTATTTGCCTAAATATATAAAAGAATTACAAACTACAGTTGGTGGTGAGTGGTAAGTTAGCTAACCTTTATGCAGCTTCTGGGATCCTTAGGTCTAATACAGCACCGCTAGCATCGTCATGTTGCTTAAATCTAGCGTATCTAATACAGTCAGGATCAGTTGATTCTATACTTCTTACATATTCTAAAACTGCCTTAATGCCACCTTCAGCTTCTAATTGAACGATTTCAGCCCAGCTATCTTCACCTGAGGGGCTCTCTTTTGGTATAAACAAGCCGTCACTTAGTAGTATTACTTTTGTAACACCCTCGGCAGGGATTGTAGTTGATCTAATAAATTCAGCCGCTTCAGCTTCCCCGTTCAAAACACCGTAAGTAACATTAGACTCGGAACGCTTAGATTTAATCTGCGATTGCATGCGTTCATCGCTTAAAATTTGTTCAGCGGTCATTCCTTCAGATACCATTTGTGTCCAAAGTTGCATAGATTCTTCATCTTGATCATAAAGCCCAAGAGGCACTTCTATGCTCCCATCGTCCATAACAACTACAGCTACACTGTCAGCAATTTGCAATAAATCAATTACTTTCTCTCCTGCCTCGGTAGTACGAACTCGTGCAATTGCGCCAGTAGTACAGAATCTTGCTTCTTTATTTGCTGGATCAAGATCGAATTCCCTTTGAATATCATCAATGTGACCATTTGCAGTTAAAATGATATCCGCCAATGATTGTTCTGGGCTAGAAGCTTGTAGCGCTGAGGCAGCTATCCTTGATGCAACAGCACCACCTGTCATTCCGTCTGGTGTTCTAAATCCAACGACATCAGATGCACCATCAAAAACCCCGGCTATTCCTCTATCAGCATCAGCAAATACGCTATCTTCGTTATTTTTTGCGGGATTTCCTTGTTCACTGATTAAATCTATAGAGCCAACAACTGCCGTTTCGGCCACAGGTACCATATGATATTCCTGAAAATCTACAATGCGCTGTTGTTCTATTGCTTGCTGTGGTGCTTGTGGGGCTAATTCTGTTGAAGACATGATTTTTGTTTTATTAATTTACTTTTATACATTAGCATAATATTGCTGATTTGTCGAGTATATATTTCCCACTAACCTCTGTATCTGTTACAATTTAGATTATGTCAAAAAGTCTCGAAATCGGAATTGTCGGACTTCCAAACGTTGGAAAGTCTACTCTGTTTAATATACTCACAGATGGTAACGCACTAGCTGCTAACTACCCCTTTGCAACCATTGAGCCTAATAGCGGAACAGTAGCAGTACCAGACGAAAGACTCCAAAAATTAGCCGACTTATACAAGACAAATAAAATAATACCTGCTTCTATTACTTTTACGGATATTGCAGGTCTTGTAGCCGGTGCTTCTAAGGGTGAAGGACTTGGTAATCAGTTTCTAGGCCACATTCGATCAACTGCGTTAATTGTGCATGTTGTAAGAGCTTTTAGTGATCCGAATGTATTGCATGTTGACTCAGAACCTAATCCTAAGAAAGATATCGAAACAATTAACACAGAACTCATGCTAGCCGATTTACAATCAATTGAAAAAAGATTATCAAAGCTAGAAAAAGAAGCTCGGGCTGATCCTAAACTAAAAGCCAAACTTGAACAAACAAAAAAAGCGCAGGAATATTTAGACAAAGAAATTATGCTTTGCACACTTGAAAGCGAAGACTTTACAGAGATAGACGATCTAAATCTAATAACACTAAAACCACAAATATTTGTATTCAATATAGACGAAGATGATCTAGATAACGATTCAAAAAAAGATGAACTCAAAAAATTAGTTCCAAGCTATGAAGTTGTATTTATTTCAGCTAAGCTCGAAAATGAACTAAGGGAATTAGATAAATCTGATGCCGATGAACTGCTAGCAAGTTATGGTCAAACAGAAAATGGTTTATCGACACTAATTAAGAGTGCCTATAAAGCACTTGGCCTGCAGAGCTACCTAACAGCCGGAGAAAAAGAAGTGAGAGCTTGGACAATACATTCAGGCTACACTGCCCCTCAAGCGGCGGGTGTTATTCACGGAGACTTTGAGAAAGGTTTCATAGCCGCTGAAGTCGTTGACTATAAGGCACTAGTTGAAGTTGGTTCTATGCAATCGGCAAAATCGGCTGGCAAAGTCCGAACAGAAGGAAAATCTTATGTAATGCAGCCTGATGACGTTGTAGAATTTAGATTCAACGTCTAGGTATCAACCCTTTTCTTGGCCATGATGTATTTCTTGAGCGGAAAGAACTTCTAATAAATGGATCTGAAGGATAAGCAAATGGGCTGCTGACGTTCGCACTAAATGCCGTGACAGGATTTTTTACCAGTGCTTCATTTTTGCTTGTTAGGGCATGATTTATAGCAATAGATGCAAGCGAAATTTCATCTTCTCCTCCCTGAGTCCGGTTATCGTAATTTGCCATTTGTGGGCTACTTAAGTTAGCTTGTGGAACTGGTTGTGGGTTTTGTATCTGTCCAACCTGGTAATTCTGAGCAAACGCTTGTGAATGAGCATTCTGGAATTGACGTATAGCTAGAACGTGTTGCTGGGCATTAGTAGCTAATCTTCTCATTCTAGTTATATTCCAGCTTGTAAATTGTAGTGATTTCGTTGGTGTGAATATCCTTACAGTCGCGTTTAGAAGACTGTGTGAGTAATCTATTTCAGCTATCATGTCGTAACGAATATCTTCAACAGTTAGAAACATTGGCTTAGAATCAACTAAGATTATTCTCTGGTTGGTAGCACATATCATGGCAAACCCATTAAGGTAATGACCATTAACACAATCGGTGATGACTTCGCCTGGTAGAAGAATATTACAAAGCTCTTTGACTTCAGATCTTCCCCATAATCCAATATGGTGACCTGTTCGTCTTAGTTGGTCTTCGACGGTGCTGATACTTACCATTTTGCTACCCTCCTTGTTGTACTTACATCATATATCTTTAGTTACTAGCGAGTATGTTAATTTATTCACTAAGTGTCTGAGATAAAAATCACAAATTTGTCAGTTTATAGAAGTTCTGTCATAATGTAGTTATGTTAGCGTCTGAAAAACAGAAAGCTTCCTTGATAGAACTCTTCCATCAAGGCAAGAAAATGACTTATGGGAAGGGTGAATTTATTATCAGACCCGGCGAAACTCCGCCGGGCGTTTTATTTCTGGAGAAAGGTTTAGTTAAAGCCTACGATATTACTAAGTATGGTGAAGAGAACTTACTAGTAATACGTCAGAAAGGCGAAATACTGGCTCTTACATGGGCAATCACTGGAGAAGATCGAAGTATCATCTATACAGCGTTAGAGCCAACTACCACATACTGCATTAGCCGTGAGATGTTTTACGAGAGCATTCAATCAGATCCAAAAATAAGTTTACCTATTGTCGATATGGTTACTGAAATGTATAGAATGCACTCAGAAAGAATACTGAATCTAGAGTATAGGACGGTGAGGGAAAGATTAATATCGTACCTACTAACCTGCGCAGATAGATTTGGGAGAAAACAAAAGAATGGTGAGATTCTACTTGTTGCTCCACTTAAACAGCAGGATATAGCCAGTTCAATTAATGCAACCAGAGAAACTACCGGTCGACAACTAGCTTATTTAGAGCGCCAAAAACTTATCGCTAAAGAAGATGGTCACATAAAATTACTTGATCCTAAAAAAATGAAAGACTATCTTTAGGTTAATTTTTTAAGAAGGTAAAATCTTTCACTATTACCATATGTTCCATGAACCATTGAGTCGGCTTTGTTAATAATTACAAAATAATTTCTAGACCAAGTTTCAAAATCTTTTAGAATCTTGCGTCTAATTTTGTCATTCTTAACAATTCCGTTAATTTTCTCATTATTTTGGGCTTCAAACTGTGGCTTAACCAATGCTACTATCTCAGCCTTCTTAGGGATAATTTTTAATATGCCTGGAAGTATTTCTCTTAGCGACACAAAAGAAACATCGATTAAAATAATATCTGGCTCAGAAGATAGTTCATTAATTATCCTTATGTCAGTTTTTTCATGCAATTCAATTCTAGGGTCTTGCCTAAGTCGGCTATGAAGTTGCATGACACCTAAATCGACTGCTATTACTTTATGGGCGCCATTTTTAAGTGCAAAATCTGTAAAGCCCCCTGTTGAACTACCAACATCAAGCATCGTTTTACCTTTAAAATTAAGTTTTAACTTCGAAGCAACACTTTCAATTTTTAGTCCACCACGTCCAACATAATCTGAATCATTCATTTTGATTCGCCGATCTACTTAACTCTTTCTAAGTAACTGCCATTCTTAGTATCAACTTTTATAATGTCACCATTTTTAACAAATGCTGGAACCTTTATTATTTTTCCGGTTTCAAGAGTTGCATCTTTTAGAACATTACTCGTTGTATCACCCTTAACTACGTTCTCAGTATATGTGACTTCTAAGGGAACATTCTTAGGTAGCTCAACATCTATAACCTGATCGTTGAAGAATTGCGCAATAACTTTATCGCCTTCTTTTAAATAACCGGACTGCTCTTCTAGACTATCTGCTGGAATCTCAAATTGATCATAGTTGTCTAGGTTCATGAAATAATATTTAGCTCCGTCATTATACAGATACTGAACTGACATACTGCTAACATCAGCACTACTTATGGATTCATTACCTTTGAATGTTTTTTCTAGGACTCGTCCATCTATTAAACTTTTAATCCGTACGCTAACAATTGAGCCGCCCCGACCAACAACTTTTTGGGAATACTCAACAACCCGATAAGGTATATTATCGAGTTGAAAAATTGTTCCTTTTTTTAGGTCAGTTATACTAAGAGCCATTGTTTTGACCCTATTTAGTTATTTGCTACAAATGGTAGTAGTGCAAGGTGACGAGCTCTTTTAATTGCTCGAGATAGTTGTCTCTGTTGACTTTCAGTAAGTCCAGTCTTTTTTCGAGTTTCAATTGAACCATAGATATCTACAAATCTCTGAAGATTTTTGTAGTCCTTATAGTCAAAATATGTTGAATCTGTTTGCTGCTTAAATATCTTTGCCATTATTTTTCTCCTTAAAACGGTATATCATCTAAATTAATTGGTTCATCTCCCACATCGTCTATCACAACACTGTCATCTTTGGTGCTTTTCTTTGGGGCTGGTTTTGAAGTTTCGCTGTTATCGGATGGAGCGTCTCCACCATCGGCACCACGAGCATCAAGAAATGTTACGTCATTTGCTAGAACTTCAACTTTACTTCTTTTAGCGCCGTCTTGTTCCCAGCTACGACTTTGAAGCTTTCCCTGTACCAAAACTCTTCTTCCTTTAGTTACATATTGAGCAACTCTCTCGCCAAGATTACTCCAGGCAACTACATCTACGTAGTCTGTTGCTTCTTTCCATTCACCGCTTGCATCTTTATAGCTTCGGTTAAGAGCTAAACTAAAACTACAAACAGATTGACCATTTGGAGTTTGTCTAAGTTCTGGATCCCTAGTTAGGTTTCCCATTAGTGTTACTTGATTAAGACTTCTTGCCATAGTTATATTCTCCTCTTAACCCTTATTATACATCCAACTCAGTTTCTTCTGCCTTTTTTTTCTCACCAGGATTAATTCGAGCTGCTTGCTTAGCTTTTTGCTCAGCTTGAAGAGCATCTGCTTTTGCAATCTTCTTAAGATCAGGTCGAACAATAATAAATCTTAAAACTTCTTCTGTAATATTTAAGATCTTTTCAATCTTAATTACATTTAAAGCTGGTATTTCTAGAGTATAGAAAAGATAAATAGCATGGTCATGCTTCTTGATATTGTAGGCTAATTTCTTTTTACCCCAATTATCTAACTTGCCAATCTTTGCGCCGTTATCTTTAAATATTTTTTCTACTTTATTTGTAGCTTTTTCTAAATCTACTTCTAGACCTGGATCTATCAATAGTCCAATTTCGTATTGATTCATTTAAGAAATCTCCTTCTGGTTATAGCCTATGTACCAAATTGTCATAAGCCGAGTTAATAATATCCCTATTATATCTTAATCACCCCTGTTGGTCAAGCTTCGTCTTGGCCGTTGATAGTTTGTTCGGTAATTTCCTCTGGAGATACTTCATTTCCAAAGACTTCGTCCATGCTACCTATAAGGACTTCTCTAGGTCTAGATCCGTCTGCAGGACCGACTATTCCCTGCTCTTCCATGGTCTCAATTAATCTTGCAGCACGTCCATAACCAATCCTAAGTCGTCTTTGAAGAAGACTTGTGCTTGCCTTCTTTCCTTCAATAACAACCCTAATAGCGTCCTTCCACATCTCATCATCGGCATCATTAGCACCATAATCTGCAACTACTCCGCCCTTACCATTGAGCTGCACTGGCTGACTAATAATTTCATCGTCATACTGAGGAGGTCTTTGGTCTCTAATAAAGTCTGTGACTTTTGCGGTTTCTTCACCCGATATGAAGGCTGCCTGCACACGCTTTGGCTTTGGCATATCTGACGTCAGGAATAACATATCTCCCTGTCCAAGAAGCTTCTCGGCACCCATCTGATCAATAATTGTTCGGCTATCAATTTGTGAAGCAACAGTGAAAGCAATTCTTGCAGGCACGTTGGCTTTAATTAATCCCGTTATGACATCAACAGAAGGCCTTTGAGTGGCTAAAACTAAGTGAATGCCTACTGCTCTGGCTTTTTGAGCTAACCTTACAATCAAGGACTCTACGTCCCTTGCAGCCATCATCATAAGGTCTGCCAGCTCATCTATAACAATCACAATATATGGCATACCTTCTTCTTTTTTAAGATCATTATATTCACCGATATTTCTACAACCAACACCAGCTAGTGCCTTAAGTCGTCTCTCCATCTCTGCGACTGACCATTTAAGAGCACTAATACACTTTTCGGGCTCATTAATAACAGGTGTAAGTAAGTGCGGAATATTATTATATGGAGCTAGTTCTACTTGCTTTGGGTCAACCAGAATTAGCTTGAGATCACTCGGACTATTGTGGTAAAGCAAGCTTGTTAGGATATCGTTAATCATAACTGACTTACCTGATCCAGTTTGTCCAGCAACTAATAGGTGAGGCATTTTAGCAAGATCGTATACAACTGGCGCACCAGTAATGTCCCTACCTATAATCATGCCTAGTGGGCTCGTAAGTTCCTGCCATTCTCTTGCCTTCAACATTGAGCTTACCCTAACAATAGCTGGCTTAATATTTGGCACCTCAACTCCAACAGCTTTTTTACCAGGGATTGGTGCTTCAATACGAATTGAATGAGCAGCTAAATCTAGGGCTAAGTTTGTTTCTAGGTTTACGATCTTTGTAAGCTTAACTCCAGTTGATGGTTTAAGAGTAAACTGAGTAACTCTTGGACCAACATTGGCGCCCTCCATCTCAACTTGAATATTAAAATTAGCAAGAGTATTTTGAATAGTTTGTGCATTGCCAGCAACATCGCCCGCATCGGCCTTGTCTTGTTTTTGATCAAGTAATGTAATGGGTGGGAATTTCCACTCAGGATCCCGAGATGTGGTGAGTGCCTGTTGATTGTCGCTTGGATTAACTTTTTGTGCGGCATTCTTAAAAGTAGATAGTCTGGGTTTGACTGTACTGTTCTCTAGTGGCACTCCTTCATTTAACTTAAATCCAGGATTGGCCTTAAGAGCAGTTAAGTCGCTATCAGGGTCTTTTTCTTTTGTTTTTAAAAGATCGCCAAGTTTCATAACAACTTTAGGTGAAACTCCAAAAGCAAAAAAGATAGATAGAATTGTTAGGATAAGGAAAACAAGTGAAGCCGGGGTTTTGGTAACAGCTATTAAGCTCGCATTGCCAATGACCTTGCCTAAGTTACCACCGTGGCCGCCAACCCAAACGCCATTCACATTACTGATTCCAAGAATATAAAACCATGCCGACATAGAAACAACCGAAATTGTTATACTAACCAATTTAGCTAGTGGAATTTTATTATCTTCAGTCATAAACTTAACTACTCCACAGTAAATAAGAGCTACTGGTAAGTAATATGCAGCCCAGCCAATAGTCCAATATGTGCCATGAAAAAGTGCATTAGGTAGTGGTCCGCCGCCGCCAAATCCGCCTAGCAATATAAAGAGAGCTAGTATCATTAGTACTACTGCTCCAGCTAAAGGCCAAAATGATGACCCTTCTGCTAAATTCTTCTTTTTTGCCCTATTTTGTTTTTTCTTTTTTGCCATGTTGGATTATTATATCATTTATTTTATCTGTTAATAACAATTTTTAGTATTTATTTTTACTTAATTGCTAATGCTATTATATAAACAAAATACGAACTTGTCAATGCTTATGTTAATTTACGCTTTGAATTTCAATATTTTCAGTAAATTTAGGAGAAATTACTACCTCAGCTCCAGCTTTTTCATTATCCATAAATACAATTATTCCGCTAATCTCTGAATCATACCTACTTGCAAGGTCCATAATATTGGCATTATTTATAGATGACTTTAGTGAGCTGTTCGGTGAATCACCGATACTGTCTTTAAGCGTTTTTTCAACTAATTTAATATCTTCACGACTGAACATAAGGAATTTTCCTGATGCTTTTGTGTCACGAGAAAATGAATCTCCATTTGCTAAAGATTGTTCAAGTCCTGTAAGCGTTTCGCCGTCAACCTTTCCTAATGTAAAATAGGTTCCCCGTCCAAACTTACCGGA
>CAIMCP010000039.1 GCA_903839515.1 uncultured Candidatus Saccharibacteria bacterium
CACCTCATCAATTAGTCAAAAAGGTAGTCCAGGAGTCGAAACAATTACCTATTTAAATAACTTAGAAAATGGAAAAGTAGTTAGTAGAACGGTTCTTCAGGACATAGTGACAGTGCAACCGGTGACTGAAATAGTCAAGCAGGGAACTAGTCTTTCTGGAATTAAAGGTGATATGGCTCTAGCAGGTATATCTCCTTCGGACTATCAGTATGCTGATTATATTATTTCTAACGAATCTGGCTGGTGTCCAACAAAGGCACAAGGAGAACATTATTGTCCAGCAGTTCCAGATAATGCATATACATCAGCAGGTTATGGTCTATGCCAGGCAACACCGGGATCTAAAATGTCTTCAGCAGGTTCGGATTGGGCAACTAATCCGATTACTCAACTTCATTGGTGTAGCGGTTATGCGAATAGAGCCTATGGAGGCTGGTATAATGCATATATTCATTGGATGTCTCAAAAATCTAAATTAGGTTATGGAAACTGGTAATATGCAGAATAAATCATTAGGACAACATTGGTTAACAGATATATACAGTCTTGAATCTATGATTGAGGCTGTTGATCTTAAGGAAACAGATAACGTTCTTGAAGTTGGCCCCGGACATGGGTCTTTAACAAAACTTCTGGTTAAGAAAGCTAAGACGGTTACTACGGTTGAAGTAGACAGGGAACTGATTAATAAGCTTAAGAATGAAATCAAAGCTGACAATCTGACAATTATTGATAGCGATATACTCAAGTTTGATCTTGATTCCTTGCCTCGGGATTATAAGGTTATAGCCAACATTCCATATTACTTAACAAGTAAACTATTTAGGGTATTGTCTGAATCATCTAATCCATTTTCCAAAGCAGCCATCCTAGTTCAAAAAGAAGTTGCTCAGCGAATCGAGGCTGGTCCTGGATCCATGAGCTTACTAAGTGTCAGCGTTCAATATTATAATCAAGTAAGTTTAGGGCTAGTTGTTCCAGCATTACTTTTTGATCCACCACCGAAAGTAGATTCACAGGTTGTAATACTAGAAAGAAGAAAAGAAGATCTATTTCCAGACCTAGATAAAAAGATATTCTTTAAGGTTGTTAAGGCTGGATTCGGGCAAAGAAGAAAGAAGCTATCTAATTCTATAAGCTCCGGACTAGGGCTAAATAAGGAGCAAGCTGAAAAAGTACTCGAATCTGCTGGCATCAATCCTCAGACAAGAGCCCAGGAATTAACGCTAGACAATTGGCACGATTTAACACTTTCTTTAGTAAACTCATCCCTTCTCTAATTATTACTTAACTTGTTAAGTAATAATACTTATGTTAATATATTAATATGAATCAAGACTTAGGTTTATCTTCAATTGTCGATATAATAGAGCGACTTGCCTTTCGGATTGAGCGTCAATCTGACCAAATTCTTCTTGAACAATTAGGTATAGGTTTCTCTCAGTACAAAATATTACACGTGCTTGAAGCTAATCCTAGATTCAAACAAAAACAAATCGCTAAAATCCTTGGTCAAACTGAAGCTAGTGTTAGTCGTCAGATGAAGCTTATGAGGATAAGTGGAGTTATAGTATCTACAATTAATCCAGATCATAGACGTGAACATTTAACCACGCTAACTGTTAAGGGAATAAAAATAAGAGATGCTGCCAATAACTCTTTACAAAAATTACATACATCTATTATCGGTGAGATGAGTGATAAAAAACAGAGAAGAATTGAAGAAACCCTAATGAGCCTTTACGTAAAAATATAAAGCATAGCCAATATAATAAAAATATGGTATAATTATTGTTACGGGGCTGAATTTAAGCTTGACGTAGGACTTTATTGGCTTGATCTGCAGGTCGCTCGCTGAGCGTTATACGGCAAAATTCAATAACTGCAAAAGTTTTGAACCGCGTAGCAACTGCTGTAAGAGGATTTAATCCTTTTAACGTAAGTACTTTCGCACCAGCTGTAGCCTAAACGCTATAGCCGTTGCATGTTGAGACGCCAGATATTAACTAGCGACGTCATATCATCTGGATGCTTGCCTATTTTTGATCTAGAATAGACATTAAGACTTCATAGATATATTGGGATTTGAATTTTGATAGTTTCTCGTTCATATTCCAAGACAAACCTTCAAACTATCTATGCCTGTAGAAGATCGGCAATCAATAAACCTTCGGACGTGAGGGCAGTGCTCACCAGCTCCACCATAAGAGACTTTCATTTACTTGAAGGTCTTTTTTGTTTTATTAAATATGTTGCGATAATGCTTATGATATGTTATTTTCATATTAGTAAAAAATAATAAAAAAGGACAAATATGAAAATTAAAAATAAAAAACTAAACAATAAAGGATTTTCACATGTAGAAATGTTACTACTAGTAGTGGCGCTAGTTATTGTAGGCGGCATAGGTTTTTATGTGTATAAGAAAAATACTGCTCATGCGGGGGGTAATAATTATCAATATATTGGAACGGCCTCTTACACAGATGGCAACACATTTAGTTTTGCAGCATGTAAACAATCTCTAGCCAATTCAGGAGTAACATCTGGTGCGACTTCAGGAGTAACATCTGGTGTGGTTGCCTATAATTCACAGGTTAATATTCTAGTAACAGCCAATTCAGGAGTAACATCTGGTGCGACTTCAGGAGTAACATCTGGAGTGGTTGCATCTAATTACTCAGCTTGGTTGGCTGATTTTACGACTAAAAAGCTTATCCTAGGGCCTACATTATTGAATAATGTTTATGCTTTTAACTGGACCGGTAACTCAACAACTCTATCTATGCCATATTCAACTTCTAATAATAATCATTTTTATGCAAGCATGCAGTTGGCGGGAAAAGGTGGTCCATGGGGAACAACGGGTGGTTTTTGGTTTAGACCATCCAATTTAGCCAAATGCTAAATATCTCTTAAAATAGTATAGAGTTAGTATAATATTTTTAGATGATTAATTCTAAAATTAAACTAACAGATTTTTTAGACAGATATTTAATAGTTCCTTGTCTGCTAATACCATTCTTGGTTCCTTCTCTTAATATATATAATGATTTCATTTTAAAGGTCTATGTAATCTGTGTTATCGGGCTCTATAGCTGGATAAGATTTATATTTAAGAAAAAATACCAGTTACTAGATATAAAATACACATATACCTCAGCAGTTATATGTTTATTGCTGCTTGTGAATATAGTTTTGAATCATTCTAACTATTCATTATTCGGGGGAATTAATATTCAAGTAGGGTCGGTTGGATTATTAAGCGTAATAGGAATTGCTCTCAATAGCATTAATCAGCCAAAAAAAGACTTACTGATTGGCTTATTTTTGAGCTGCGTTATGTTGTCATTGTTTTCAATTTATTTTCAGCATAGAGTTTACGGTACAGTTAATTCAGCTAGATTCATAGGTCCTTTTTTTCAGTCTGACGTTTTGGCCGTATATCTAGGAGCCGGGCTTATTTCTGGAATTAGTTTATTTTTTAAAAATAAATCTATTAATAAAAATATTTTATTAATAATCGGCGAGCTTATAATACTTAGTGGAATTATATTCACTCAGACGCGTTTAATTATAATGTTAGTTTTTCTTTTACTGATGATATATCTTTTGATGAGGTCTAATAGGTCTTTTAAAATTTATATTCCTATTTTTCTAATATGTATTGTTTCAATATCAGCAGTAGTGAGTGTGAGCAATAGATCATATAGCCCTCATAATCTTTTTAATTCTGTAGCTTATAGGCTAGATCTTCAGTATTCGGCAATTAAAAATTCAAGCTCAAGTTTTTTAATAGGTAGAGGGTCTGAAGGCATCACAAAAGACCTTAGTTGTCGGAATATGGAGGATTTCTATCCACTTAAGCAGACCTGCAAAAATTATATTTTTCTTTCAACTCACAATGTTTATCTAGACGACAGTATTTTGTTCGGTTACCTAGTTGGGATCTTGTTTCTTCTAATAAGTATTTATTCAATTTATAAGTCTATTAAGGCTGGGAATAATGATTCATTAGTTGTAGGTCTGATCCTTTCCTTAATTACTATATATTATTTTTCAAATGTTAATTCAATAGAGCTAGAACTTATATTTTGGTTATTAGTATCTAAAACAATTATTACTAAAAAGAACGAATCGTTATCCTGATGTCGCAATTGATGATCAATAATTGCGACTAATTTGCATAATACAATCTTTAAATGTTTAAATATATCCCAATGGCACCACTGTTTTTATCTATCGCAACCTTCATTTCTACTTTACTTGGTGGTTTTTTTGCCCTTAAAAATCAAAAGTGGATTAAAAAAATCATGGGCTTTACTGCCGGAGTAATTATAGGTGTTGTTGCTTTTGATCTACTGCCTGAGATATTTAAGTTAATTTCTGCCAATAATATAAGCTCAACAATACCAATGGTTGCCTTAGTGGTTGGATTCTTGGTTTTTCATATATCCGAGAAACTACTTCTCATGCACCACGGGGAAGAAGATCAGTACGGAAAGCATCATCATCCTCAAGTTGGGGTGTTGTCCGCCTTAGCACTCTCAGGACATAGCTTCCTGGATGGTGTTGGAATTGGCCTTGGCTTCCAGGTCAATACAACTGTTGGAATTGCAGTTGCCATAGCTGTTATAGGACATGATTTTGCCGATGGTCTTAATACGGTGAATTTAATGTTAGTAAATAAGAACAAAAACAAAAAAACATTTAAGTTTTTGTTGCTTGACGCGATTGCGCCTGTGCTCGGAGTTTTATCTACTAGACTATTTCATTTGTCTACAGTTAATCTGGTCATCTATCTAGGCTTCTTCTCTGGGTTTCTGCTTTATATAGGTGCTAGTGATATATTGCCCCAGGCCCATGAAGACGGTAGTACAAAGACCATAATTGGGCTAACTATTCTAGGTGCAGTATTTATATTTATTGTTACTCGATTTGCCTAGGGTGTTTTTGCACTTCTCTTTTACCCTTGCTTATGTTATAGTCTAGAAACTAGATAAAGCTGCTTAAACGTTAATTGTTAGGTTCTAGATAATAAAAGTAAGTGATTCGAGGAGCAGCTAACTGTTTGCCAGTTTTCCTCTCGCGCTATAAGTAAGGAGAAAAGAAAATGGCAAATAAACTCTTTATAGGCTCATTAGCTTATTCAGTAGGTGACGACGAACTAAAAGATATGTTCGCAACTGTAGGAACTGTTGTTTCTGCAAGCGTCATCAAAGATCGAGACAGTGGCCAATCAAAAGGCTTTGGTTTCGTTGAAATGTCAAGTGACGACGAAGCTGCAAAAGCTGTAAAAGAATTAAATGGTAAGGAATTATCAGGAAGAGCTATAAACGTAAGTGAAGCTCGACCTCGTGAAGAACGACCAAGAGATTCTTTCCGTGGTGGTAACGGCGGCGGAAACGGCGGCGGCGGATATGGTTCAGGCGGTGGCCGAGACCGAAGATACTAATCTTTTAGTATAAAAGTCAATATTTAGCCTAGTACTTAATTGTGCTAGGCTATTTATATGGGAAAAGACGTAAGCGCATTAGAGATTAGGGATGTCTACAAATCGTTTGGAAAAAACGATGTCCTTAAGGGTATTGATCTTAAAATAGAGCAGGGTGAAATATTTGGATTTCTTGGTCCTAATGGTGCTGGTAAAACTACCACCATTAGAGTTATGCTAGATATTTTTAGAGCCAATAGAGGATTTATAGAAATATTTGGCATATCTAACCAGAAAATTAGAAAGACACATTCATTAATAGGCTACCTATCTAGTGATATGGCCCTTGATCATGATCTGACCGGCAAGCAATACCTAGGACATATTAATTCCCGATATAAAGGTGAATTTATGCCGAATGCCGAAGTACTTTCTAATATTCTTAAAGTTAAGCTAAGTTCTAAGATTGGAAAGCTATCTACCGGCAACCGTCAAAAGATTGGTTTAATTGGAGCACTAATGCATAATCCTAAACTTTTAATTTTGGATGAGCCGACTCAGGGATTTGACCCACTAATTCAACAAGTATTCGTGAAACTTATAAAACAGTACAAGAAAAAAGGCGGTACCGTTTTTATGTCTTCTCATATTCTGGCTGAAGTTCAGGAGCTTTGTGACCGAGTTGGCTTTATTAAAGATGGCAGTATTATAGGTTTAAAAACTATTGACGATCTTAGGTCTTCTTCTAGGAAAAAAGTTATCATTTCGGCCGATCAAAAAGAGCTTGAAAAAATTAAGTATCAGCATAAATCATTGCCGGGACTTCACTATATAAGTGAATCTGGAAATAGAATGCATCTTGGATTCTCTGGAGATATAAATAAGCTTATGGACTATTTGTCTACAAAAAAAATAGATGACGTGAGCATAATGGAGCCAGAGTTAGATGAAATATTTCTTGATCTCTACAGGAAGGACGGTGGGTCATGAGATTTATAGTTACTAAAATAATTTATCAGAAAAGATACTTAATTCTAGGTTGGTTTATCGGTGTTCTTGGCTTCACTATATTGATGATGTATTTCTTTCCGGTTTTTAAAAATGGAGAACTCAGTAACTCATTAAAAGGACTGCCTCCGAGTATTGAGAAAATTATTGGCAACAAGGCTTCGTGGACTACGATTGGCGGATATATAAGTGACCAATTATTCGCGTTAAGGGTCCCAATGTTCATAATAATACTATCAATATTTTTATTTAATAGTTTTATAGCCGGAGATGAAAAAAAAGGCCTAACAGAAACTCAGCTGACTCTTACCAATGGACGAACGAGACTACTAATCGATAAGGTGGTTGCCATAGTCATAATTGTGTCATTTGTTATGTCTGCGGTACTAATCGGTATCATTCTAGGTGACAAGATAATTCACTACCATTATGCCTTAAATACTATACTGATAATCTGTACGAATTGTTTACTGCTATGTTTGGATTTTGGTCTTGTTGCTTTCCTGGCGGGTTGCTTGTTTGGAAGAAGCGGTATTGCCATAGGACTGGCTTCAGTCTATGCATTCGGAAGTTATTTACTGTCTTCAATGGTCGGTTCTGTGAGCTATCTTCGAATCCCAGAAAAACTATCACTATTCCATTATTACCAAAACAATACTGTATTTATTGCTAAGGACATTATTGTTTTGTCTGTATTTGCATTAGTCTGTTTAATAATTGGAATTCTAGCGTTTAATTTTAGGGACATAAAGACAAACTCTTAAAAAATACTTTATAGTTTATAGTTCACCCTTGTTAGTCTATAATCTATAAAGAATCTAAAAAGGTATTTTTTATCAATGGAAAAAAGTCAGACTGAAAATTATTACGTAACTACATCTATTCCTTATGCTAATGGATCACCGCACCTTGGACACTCTTTAGAATTTCTAATGGCTGATGTTCTTGCTCGAGCTGCTAGACAGTCAGGAAAAAAGGTTATTTTTTCTACTGGAACGGATGAACATGGCGATAAGATAGCCCAAAAAGCTGCCGAACATAAAGTTACACCGAAGGTATTTGTAGATGATATCTCAACTCAATTTAAAGAACTTCAAAAAGACATGAATATCAGCAATGACAGGTTCATTAGAACTACAGATAAGGGCCATGAACAAAGAGCAGCAATAATCTGGGGCAAATTATCTCATGATATGTATAAGGGAAAATATTCTGGCTGGTATGACGTTAAAGAGGAAGAGTTTGTTCCTGAGGGACAAGCAGATCCAGCTCGTAAGGAACCTAGTCATCCTCAGGCATATAAGCGACTTGAGGAGAATAATTACTTCTTTAAACTTTCGAAGTATACAAATGCTATAAAGGATGCAATTGAGAAGGATGAGTTTAGAATTATTCCACAAACCAGAAAGAACGAAATACTTTCTCTTTTAAATGAAGGACTTAACGACATTAGTGTTTCTCGGCCTAAGGATAAATTATCTTGGGGTGTAGATGTTCCTGGGGATAATACTCAGGTTATGTATGTTTGGTTTGAGGCGCTAATGAACTACTTAACAGTTCTTGGTTATCCAGAAAATGCAGATTTTAAGAAATTTTGGCCACCAGATGTTCAGGTTGTAGGTAAGGATATAATTCGTTTCCATGCTGCAATATGGCCAGCCATGCTTCTGAGTCTTGGTCTCCCGCTTCCAAAAACTTTATTCGTTCACGGCTTCATAAATATTAACGGTGAAGCAATGAGTAAAAGCGTTGGTAATGGAGTGCACCCAAAAGAGCTAATCAGTCATTACGGCGTAGATGGCTTTAGATATTTTATACTTAGACATATCCCAAGCTACAATGATGGTGAATTTAGCTGGGACCTAATTGATGCTGCATATAATAACGAACTGGCCAATCAGCTAGGTAATGCTGTTCAGAGAACTGCTTCTATGATTATGAAATATCAAAAAGGATTAATTGGAGAGATGCCAGTTGCCGATCATGATATAGGCCCTTACCAAGAAGCTTTAGAGAATTGTCAGTTCGATAGAGCACTTGATGAAGTATTCCAGCAAATTAAAGGATTGAATCAATATATTGACGAAGAAAAACCATGGACATTGGCTAGCTCTAATGACTCAGATCATTTAAGAGAAGTCCTGGCTTATCAGGCAAGTAGCTTGGTTCAAATCGCGGATTTACTTGAACCATTTCTGCCCGATTCAGCTACAAAGATTAGATATGTTTTTAGCGATGGAGTCATCCGACCACTTAAAAATATGCTTTTCCCTAAAAAAGACTTAGATAACAAATAAATTTAAAGTCATGAATAGGTTCATTGATACCCATTGTCATATCCACTCACAAAATTATGGATTAGACCCAGAGGTTGTCATCGATGATGCTAAAAAATTAGGAGTTTATAGGGCAATTTGCGTAGGAACTGATCTTGAAGATAGTATTCTTGCTGTTAATTTCGCAAAAAATCACGATAACATTTATTCTTCAATTGGAATTCATCCTCATGAAGCTAAGGATTATGTCAAAGAGCCTAATAAATTAGAAGCATTCGCTGGCCTTATTGGTTCTGAAAAATTAGTTGCAATTGGAGAATGCGGTTTGGATTATTTCTATAATCACTCGAAATCGGAAGACCAGAAAACAATACTCAGATTTCAACTTGATCTAGCAAAAAAGCATAATTTGCCCCTCATTTTTCATGTTAGAGAAGCATTTGATGAATTTTGGCCTATATTTGATGAGTATGAAGGCCTTAGAGGCGTAATTCATAGCTTTACGGCTTCAGAGAAGGTACTTAGAGAAATAATCGATAGAGGCCTCTACGTTGGACTTAATGGAATTATGACATTTGCAAAAAATGACGAACAACTAGACATGGCAAGATCAGTTCCTCTAGATAAAATATTGCTCGAAACAGATGCGCCCTTCTTGACACCTGTGCCATATAGGGGTACAATTGCTCAGTTAAAGCATGTGATAAATATCGCAGACTTTTTAGCCAAGTTAAGGATGGAACCCTTAGAACAGTTTTCTAAGGCTACAACCGAAAACGCTAATAAACTATTTAATCTTTAGGAAATAAGGAAATGTCTAGTCCAGAATTTAACGAAAAGTTATCTTTGCATGAATCCGTCCGCGTTGAGCGAATGCAGGAGCTTGATGATGCTGCAATAATTATTAGATATCATGCTCAGATGATGGGTGTGGATATTAATTCTGGCATCGAAAACACTGGATCTGATTTCCCTACAAATTACCTAGATAATTCAGCCGCTTAAGGAACTATTTAATATGTTTAATGTATTTGCAGATTTATCACGTCAAAGACAAAACGACTATTGTTCTAAGATAAAAAGAACGTTCATTAGAAAAGAAGCAAAAATTGGTGGTCAGGTT
This sequence comes from uncultured Candidatus Saccharibacteria bacterium, assembly GCA_903839515.1. Classification (GTDB taxonomy): domain Bacteria; phylum Patescibacteriota; class Saccharimonadia; order Saccharimonadales; family UBA4665; genus CAIYEO01. The sequence goes on from CAIMCP010000039.1 coordinate 9,842, forward strand.
TTTGGCAATATTAATAAAAATATGCGAAGAGAATTTTTCTGCTTAGATAAGAATACTTGGATCTGGCATGAAGAATGGACTGATACTTTTGGTAAAAGACAAATAGTTACTACTAGATACAGTGTTAGACCTGAGGGAATTATTAAAGCTCACAACAATCAGCATTACCAAAAAGTTGGTAAAGAAGAAGCTGTAAACCTAATTCATGCAGCCAGTGTTTATTTAAAACGTGTCCAGGCAGAAGTATATTAATTAAGTAAAATCTTAACTTATTAATATAAACTAGTACTATGAAGAGCCCTATATATTTAGACTATGCAGCCGCCACACCTATGGATGATAAAGTCCTGGATTCAATGCTGCCATATTTTAAGGAAAACTTCTACAACCCGTCAGCTAGTTACGACCCTGCCATTGGAGTTAAAAATAAGTTAAATGAAGCAAGGTCATCTATAGCTTACTGGCTTGGAGCTAAGTCTTCTGAGATTATATTCACTGCCGGTGGAACTGAAGCAAACAACCTGGCCGTAACTGGAGTTATGGAAATAAATCCTGGTAAAAATATAATTATTTCAGCCATTGAGCATGATTCGGTTATTTTACCTGCAAAAAAATATATTCATAAAATAGCTCCAGTAGATAGCAGCGGAACTATCAAAATAGCTAGCCTTTTAAGCCTAATAGATAATGACACTGTTCTGATTTCTGTAATGCAAGCTAACAATGAAATTGGAACATTACAGCCAATAAAAGAAATTGCTCAGGAAATAAAAAGGATTAGAAGTCAAAGGCTTCTGTCTAACAACTTAACTCCGCTTTATCTTCATACTGATGCTGCTCAAGCTTCTAATTATTTAGATATTCATCACTCACAACTGGGTGCTGATTTAATTTCTTTAAATGGGGGTAAAATATATGGCCCTAAGCAAACAGGAATATTGTTTGTGAGTTCTAGGGTTAAGTTATCTCCAATTATTCTAGGTGGGGGCCAGGAAAATGAAATGCGTAGTGGCACTGAAAACGTCGCTGGGTTCATAGGTCTTGCCTGTGCTCTAGATATTACGCAAAAGATGAGAAAAGAAGAGGCTTTAAGACTGCAGGACCTCCAAAACCAATTTTTTAATAAAATAGCCGTAGAGATGCCAGAAGTTATTATTAATGGAAGTAAAAATAAGAGACTGCCAAATAATATTCATATCAGCATTCCTGGCGTAGATAATGAAAGAATAATAGCTCTACTTAATAACGCTGAAGTTTATATTGCCGCCGGATCAGCATGTAGTGCAAGTAAAAATGCACCATCACATGTACTTAGGGCAATCGGCGTTTCCGAAGAAATGGCTAGATCTAGTATTAGAATATCGATGGGCAGAGGAACGTCATTGAAAGATATGAACGGGACATTTGAAATAATACAAAAACTAACCAAGGAGCTTTTGTAGTGTCAAAAAAAGTTTATGTTGGTATGAGCGGTGGAGTAGATAGCTCTGTTAGCGCCGCACTTTTAAAAGACCAAGGTTATGACGTTACGGGTGTTTATATGAAGAATTGGAGCAAGGATTTACCGGGACATCATTGTACGTGGGAAGAGGATTATATGGATGCCAAAAAAGTTGCCGCACAACTAGGTATCAAATTTAAGCTTTATGATTTTGAAAAACAATATAAGTCTCAAGTAGTAGATTATATGGTAGGGGAATATGAAGCCGGAAGAACTCCTAACCCCGACATTATGTGCAATCAGGAAATTAAATTTAAACTATTTTTGAGCACCGCGCTGAAAGATGGAGCCGACTTAATTGCAACCGGTCATTATGCCAGAGTAAAAGACGGACGACTCCTTGCTGGCTTATATAAGAATAAGGATCAAAGCTATTTTCTTTACAGGGTTAAAGAATCAGCTTTAGAAAAAAGCTTAATGCCGGTTGGAGAGCTAGAAAAGCCTGAAGTTAGAAAAATTGCTAAAAAACTAGGCTTAAGCACGGCGGATAAAAAAGATTCACAAGGCATCTGTTTTGTCGGTCAAGTTGGAATAAAGGAATTCCTAGAGAGCGAACTTGGAATTTCCAAGCCAGGACGGATTATAAATCAGAAGGGTGAAGATATTGGAGAACACGAAGGTGCACTTTACTACACAATAGGACAAAGACATGGTCTTAATGTCGGCGGTGGACTACCCTATTATGTAACAGGTAAAAACACTCAGAAGAATGAAGTTTACGTAACTACAGACATTGCTGATAAAAACCTTTGGAGGAAATCATTAAAACTGAGTGATATTCACTGGATTAATGATGAGCCTAATGAAAAATCTAAGTATATGATTAGAACAAGGTACAGAGCTGATCTTGTAAATATTTCTAAAATTATTAAAGAAGATAGTAATTACAGGATAGATCTTGAGGATGAGGTTAGGGCTTTAACACCCGGACAATCCGCAGTTATATATGAAGAAGATAGAGTTGTCGGTGGTGGAATCGTTATCTGATACAATTAATAGACAATAACCTATGACAGCACAAGAAATAAGAAAAGCATATATTGAATTCTTCAAGAGCAAAGGGCATACTCCCATAGCTCGAGCTAGGCTTGTTCCCGAAAATGACCCTACTACTCTATTTACCGGTAGTGGCATGCAACCGCTTTTACCCTACCTTCTAGGAGATAGTCATCCAGACGGCAATAGACTAGTCGATTCACAGACTTGCCTTAGATCTCAGGACATTGAAGAGGTTGGTGACAATAGGCACACAACTTTTTTTGAAATGCTTGGTAACTGGAGCTTGGGTGACTATTTTAAAAACGAGCAAATAAATTGGTTCTTTGAATTTATAACTAAAGTGGTCGGTTTAGACCCGAATAGAATTTATGTAACAGTCTATAGTGGTGATGAGTCTTTGGGAATTGCTCGAGATAATGAAAGTGAATCAATTTGGCGTAAGCTTTTTGATAATCTAGGTATAGATTCTAAAACTGTTGATATCGGTAGCGAGGAAAATGGATATAAGGTTGGCGAACAGTCAGGCAGAATATTCTTTTACAAAGATAAGAATTGGTGGTGCCGTGCAGGATCAGCTGAAAATATGCCAGTTGGCGAGCCTGGCGGGCCTGATACTGAGATGTTCTATCTTTATCCAAGCGTCCAGCACAATAAGAGCTATGGCGAACATTGTCATCCAAATTGTGACTGCGGAAGATATATCGAACTCGGGAATAGTGTTTTTATGGAATATAAAAAGACAGAAGACGGCTTCGCTAAATTACCTAAACAAAATGTAGATTACGGCGGAGGACTTGAGAGAATTGCTGCTGCTAGTCTAGATAACGCGGACGTTTTTAAAATATCCTTACTTCTACCAATAATCGAAAAGCTCGAATCAATTTCTGGAAAGAAATATGATTCACACACTAATGACATGAGAGTTATTGCTGACCATTTAAGAGGAGCAGTATTTTTATGCGTTGATGGAATTACTCCTAGCAATAAAGAACAGGGCTACGTTATGCGAAGACTCCTCAGGAGAGCTATACGTTTTGCTTTTGCACTTGGTATTGAACAAAACTTCTTGCACGAGATTGTGCCAATTATAATTGATCTCTATTCTCCAGATTTTCCAGAAGTCAATTCAAGCAAAGAAAAAGTTTTAGAAGTTTTGCTCAAGGAAGAAAAGGTATTTCGTCAGACTCTCAGAAAGGGTGTGCGAGAGCTTCAGAAAATGGCAGAAAAAGGCAGCGTTACTGGTAAGGACATATTCACTCTTTATGATACATATGGATTTCCAATGGAGCTTAGCTTAGAGGAAGCGCAGACTCAAGATTATCCAATCAATGATGACTGGAAGGCCGACTTTGATCAGCAAATGACTGAGCAAAGAAATCGCAGCCAAACTGCATCTAAGGGAACATTCAAGGGGGGACTCGGAGGACATACCTTGCAACATAAAAAATATCATACAGCTACTCATCTAATGTATCAGGCGCTTAGAGATGTTTTGGGCGATCATGTAATACAGCACGGCAGTAATATTACGGAAGAAAGATTGCGTTTTGACTTCTCACATCCAGAAAAAATGACAGCTGAGCAAATTAAGCAGGTTGAAGATATAGTTAATAAGCAAATTGATAATGATCTAACAGTAACTTTTGAAGAACATCCAACTAAAGAAGCCTTGGAAGATATGCATGTGCTTGGAGCTTTTGGTGATCGCTACGGAGATAAAGTCAAGATTTACAGAATGCAGGCACAAGGTTCAGAAAAGCCTTTTAGCCTTGAGATTTGTGGTGGTCCACACGTTGACCATACTAAGCAGTTATCAGAAGAAGGTAAAAAATTTAAAATTATTAAAGAAGAATCCTCCTCATCTGGCATAAGAAGAATAAAAGCTGTATTATCTTAAGTAGCACTTTAATAAAAAGTGGTATAATTGTAATTAGTTATGCTAAATAAAATAAAAAATATTAAAACCAAAAAAATCAAGAAGGCTAAAGATGATAGTCAGTATGTTGTTGCCCTAGATATTGGTACTGAATTCGTAAAGGTTTTAATAGGTAAAGTTGGACCCGATCAAACAGAAATTATAGGGGTAGGTAGAGCTCATCAGTCACTAAGTGATATGCAAGCCGGCGCTATTTCGGATATTACTAGTGTAGTCGAGAACTGCGACAAAGCTTTAGCTGAAGCGGAAAATCAGGCAGGTCTTAGTGTTCGTAGCGCTGTCATAGGTATAGCCGGAGAGCTTGTTAAGGGCACCACCATTACCGTAAGGGTTAGACGAAAGAGTCCCAAAAAACCAATGGATTTAGAGGAAATTGAGAGAATAATTAAATTAGTCCAAGAAAAAGCTCAGGACAAAGCTCGTCAACAACTAAGCTGGGAGCTTGGCGGTAAAGATATAGAGGTTAGGCTGGTTAATAGTGCTCTAGTCAGTATTGATATAGACGGATATCCTGTTACTAATCCTGTTGGTTTTCAAGGTAGTGATGTTGTAATACAGCTTTTTGCTGCATTCGCCCCAATGATACATATTGGAGCTCTAGAACGAACTGCCCAGCAACTAGATCTTGATTTACTAGCTGTAGCGGCTGAACCTTTTGCCGTTTCTAGATCAGTTATTGGTGATGACCCAAATGCTAGCATGAGTGCAATTTTAATGGATATTGGCGGCGGCACAACCGATATAGCTGTCATTAATGATGGTGGAGTTCAAGGGACTAAGATGTTCGGCATAGGTGGCCGTGCATATACTAAGTCTATCGAAAAAGAACTTAGTGTTGACTTCGATGATGCAGAAAAGTTAAAACTAGGACTTGTTAATAATCAGACGCCTGCTCAAAAAATTCCAGCAGTTGAAGCCGCACTTAATAAGACTCTAGATGTTTGGATTGGTGGCGTTGAGTTGGCTCTTAGTGAATTTCCAAAATTAGATCATCTACCGAATAGAATCCTCTTATGCGGAGGTGGTTCGTCGCTAGATTTAGTTATGGATGAACTGCAAAACACTAAGTGGTACAGGCAGTTGCCATTTACGAAGCAACCAACAGTACAATACATTAAGCCTTCACAAGTTGTTGGTATTGTTGACAAAACTGGTCAAGTGAACGACCATACTTATATAACCGCTATGGGTTTACTGCGAGTTGGTCTTGATACGATGCAACAAGCGAATAATACCGAGACTAATTCAATAAGAGAAAGGTTAGATAGGATTTTAAGAACATGAGCGATAAGGCAAAAGATACAGTTTACATCGATGTTGATGAAGAAATAACTGGAATAATAGACAAGGTCAAGGAAAGTGATAAGAAAGTTATTGCCTTAGTCCTTCCTAAAAGAGCCAGCGTTTTTCAGAGTATTGTTAATTTGAAACTTTTAAAAAGATCAGCCGAAAAAGAAGGCAAGAACATAGTTCTTATTACTTCTGAGTCTAGTGTTCTTCCAATTGCTGGAGCAGTTGGCCTTCATGTCGCTAAAACCTTACAGTCTAAGCCAGAAATACCAGCCCATCCAGATTCGGGTATGGACTATGATTCTAATGATGATATGGATGTTGAAGACAATCACGATATCGATAACGAGGAAATTAAAGATAAACCCGTAGGTGAACTAGCCGCCGCAAGTGGACTAGCTGCCGAAAAAATCCATAGATCAGAAGATATTGATGACACTATCGACATAGGCGACGAGATGCAAGATGACGCAACCGGCAAGGGACTTAAAGAATCTAAGAGCAAGGGTAAGAAAAATAATAAGGATAAAAATCTTAAAGTCCCTAATTTTACTAAATTTAGAAAAATATTGGTTATTGGTGGAATAGTAATAGTTGCCTTAATAGTTCTATTCTTAATATTTGGAAGCCTGTTCAATAAGGCAACAATCAATATTAGTACTAAAACTGAACCCGTTACCGCTAATTTAACTCTGAATTTGGATACAACCGCGAAAAGCTTGAACGTTTCGACTTCGACTGTACCTGCAATTGCTCAAACAACCACCAAAAGCAGCACTGCCTCTGTTCCAACTACCGGGCAAATTAATAACGGTAATAAGGCAACAGGAAGTGTGTCTTTGACCGTGGCCTGTAGTGCTAAGCCGCCAACAATACCATCCGGCACCGGCCTATCATCAAATGGAATCGCATTCACTACACAAAAAAATATTACCCTTACAAATTGTAATTGTAGTAGCTCAAACTGTTTATTTAGCGGAGATGTTACTGTGATTGCCGTAACTGGTGGCGCAAATGGTAATTTAGTATCAGGATCAACTTTCACGGTTAGTGGACAACAATACGCCGGATATTCTGGAACTAGCTCAGCAGCATTTACTGGTGGAACAGACAATATGGTTAATGCTGTTTCCCAGACAGATATAAATAGTGCGACTCAAAAAATTAGTGGACAAGACACAAGCGCAATTAAGCAGACTCTAAAGGGTCAGTTGGTTCAAGCAGGACTTGTTCCTATAGTCAGCACATTTAGTACTGGAGCTACAACTACATCAGCATCTCCAACTCTAGGTTCTATAGGTAATAATGTGACTGTAACTGAGTCTATTATTTATACCATGCTCGGAGTTCAGCAGTCATACCTCGATACCCTAGTTAATAAGAATATTAATTCACAGATTAATGACGTACAGCAGACTATAATTGACAATGGAGTAAAGAGTGCTCAATATACTTCTGTTCAAGCTAACGCTACTACCGCACAAGTAACCATGCAAGATACAGGTTATGTCGGCGCTAATCTTAACAAGCAAGACATAAAAGGTCAGATTGCTGGAAAGAAAACAGCTGATGTTAAGTCAATAATAAATGCCTATCCTGGAGTTAATAATGTCACAGTTAAATTATTCCCATTTTGGGTGAACTCAGTACCCAATAATCAGAATAAAATAGTTATTAATATAACTAAATCATAGTTTATATGAACAGTACTTTTATTACTTATTTAGCCCTTGATGTAGGCGATAAGAGGATTGGTATCGCTAAGACTAATAGCATAGCAAGACTCCCTCAGCCATTCTTAACCTTAGATGTAGATAATGATGTAATGGAAAAGATATCTAAAATAATTCAAGATGAACAGGCTAATATACTGGTTATTGGTTTGCCTAGAGGTATGGATGGTCAGGAAACTGATCAGTCTAGAAAAACTAGAGATTTTTATAGTGAAATTAAGAAAAAAATAGACATTAATGTATATTTAATAGATGAAGCGGGTACATCAGTAAAAGCTAAATCAGAGCTTGAGGCAAGAAAAAAGCCGTATCAGAAATCTGACGTCGACTCATTAGCAG
>CAIMCP010000040.1 GCA_903839515.1 uncultured Candidatus Saccharibacteria bacterium
CTAAAGGTATTATAGAATTTAGTGGAGTAGATTTTGCATATGAGACTGAAAAAGTATTATCTAGTCTTAGCTTCAAATTAGACTATAATTCAAAAACTGCACTTGTAGGAGAAAGTGGCGAGGGAAAGACCACTATCACAAGTCTTCTCATGCGCCTATATGAGCCATCTAGGGGCACCATTCTTATAGATGACACAGATATAGCAGATGTAACCCAACACAGCCTCAGGGACAATATTGGTGTTGTCTTTCAAGAGCCAGCATTATTCTCAGGAACAATAAGCGAGAATATAGCCTATGCTAGACCAGATGCAACCGAAAAAGACATTGTATCGGCCGCTAAGTCAGCTAACGCTCATGATTTTATATCTAAATTTGAAAAAAGCTATGATTCACAAATAGGTGAAAAAGGTCTAAAACTAAGTGGCGGCCAAAAACAGAGAATTGCTATTGCGAGAGCTTTTCTAAAAAATGCTCCCATATTAATCCTCGATGAAGCAACATCTAGCCTAGATAGTCGAAGCGAAATCAGTGTCCAAACAGCCCTAACCAAACTCATGGACAATCGTACAACCCTTATAATCGCCCATAGATTAAGCACAATTGAACATGTAGATAAGATCATCACTATCAAGAATGGGACTGTGAACGAAATTGGATCACCTAAAGAACTTGCTAAATCGGGCGGAATCTATGATCAGCTCCTTAAGCTTCAAAAAGGTCACACCGAAGACTCCAAGAAGAAACTAAAACAATTCGATATTGCTAATTAAATAGTCTGACAAGCTGTAGAGCCTTAAGGCCTGATCTGAACTGTAAGTCACGAAGATGTTTCTTAGCTACATCATTTTCCTCTTCAGTTGATGCGCTAAACCAGTATCCTGCTAACCATTGCAGGGTAGGCATATCTAGCTTACTCATATATGCCTTAGTAATATCAAAACCAAAAAGATGAACATGAACTAGCAAGGAATTAAGATCAATTCTTGGATCACCAATTACTGCCCATGGCCAATCAACTAACATCGCAGCATTGCGAGATGCCGAATAGGGACTATTGTCTGATCTAATATCATTATGCACAAGGGTTGTATTATTGAATTTGTAGCCTCTAGAAAAATTTAACTCTTCCTCAAGATTAAAATTAATACTTTGACCACCGGGATCGCTCTTAAGTTTGAGGATTAATGAATTAAACCTTTTCTGATCATCAAATAATAACTGCCAGCCATTAATAAAATCTCTTATTTTATCTGAGTTGAATAAACTTTTTTCGCTATCACTTAGCGGCACACTTGCAAGCGCGTCCATAGACCTAAAAGTAGCATCTAGCCTAGCTTCCGACCAGGTACTTGACCAATCCCAGCCATCTTCAGCAATCAATGCTTCAGTGGCAAAGCTAGAATAATCTTCAGAGTATGAAAGTAGTTTAGGTGTATAGAAAAAATCGTGCTTATTGAGTATTTTGTATATTTCAATTTCCTTCTTCGTCCATACATTAACTAAAGAATCATTAGCTTTTTTAACAAACATCGGTTGGCCTGAATCTAAAGTTAAAATTCCTTTTGAAGAATTAGTAAAACCAGCTGAGTAATTTTCAATCTCAGCGAGTTTTTCAGCAATCTTATTCCAATCTAAATCTAAATATTGAGATGACATTTATTTAAGTATATCAAAAATTAGCATAACGGATTATGATATTTATAGGCTAGGGAATTAATTATGAGAAATTTCGAAAAATATAGGAACAATGACGAGCTTTTCGAACTTAGGAATGATACTGAGAAACTTTTTCTAAATAATGCCTATAAAGCAGAATTATACACAGACGTAGAAGACGAAGACTATCCTACAGTTATTTCATTATGTGGAGCAGTAAACTATCAAGGGACTGAAAAGACATTCATAGAAGTAGAAGTTCATAATCTATTTGATGTAGTGTCCGGGGAAAAGTATGTCTATCTCATAAACGATGATTGCTACGCAGTCTCAAACAAAGAAATTAAAGATCTTAGTAATATTGGAAGAAAAATAGAACCAGAAGAGATAAACTACATCAGAAAAGTTATTGAGCATACTGTTTGGCAAACAGAATAATAGATTTTCCTATTAATTACTACTATATTATGGTATAATATAGTTATTATGGAAAAAGATCCGTCATACAGTATAAACTCAACAAAAATCATTAACTTCATTAATGAGCAGATTGTGATTGCTGAGGGGGAACTGGCCTTAAATTCAACCGATACTGGTTTGGATATATCTATACGCCAAATCGTTGAAACTGCAAACAATGTTGGCAAATTAGCAATGCTTCATGAACTTTCAAAGTTTGTGGCCGAATCCAAGCTAGACTAGCTCAATTTTAGAATCATTTGATATTATTATTCGAAAAAATAATCTTATAAACAGGGAAGTTTATAAAGGTACAAAAAAGTATAACTAGTGTTCTCACTAAATATACATTTGAACTGTGAGCAAAAATATTTACAGCCAGTAGATTAAGTGCGTAATTAAAACCTACTAATATTCCGTACATAATCATTTGCTTACCCAATATATGGAATCTTCTATCTAGGTTGCCGAATGTTATTACCTTCTGCAAAAGAAACCCAATAGCTAGCCCAAACCAATAACTTAATGCAACTGCCTCAACATTAGTCATTCCTATTACATTTTTGCAGAAAAAGATAACAGACATTTCGCTTACATATGCTGAGCCACCAACTACAATATATCTCTTAAGATTTGTGTTTAAGTATTTTTTGGCTAGAAAGACCAACTGATTTTCTTTTATTGACAACATATAGCGGTCTACCCTTTGACTGATTATGAATTCTAGAAATGTATACCGATATTATACCCTGAGACATAAGAACAATACCAACTAAAAA
>CAIMCP010000041.1 GCA_903839515.1 uncultured Candidatus Saccharibacteria bacterium
ATGGCAGTAACAGAAAGAAGAAGGATTCCTTCATATACTGGCATGCGTTTGCCCGAGTAATAGACATATCCGCCATAGGCAACGAGCAGTTCAAGCATTATAGTTGTAATAATTCCATATCGAGCAATACTGTCAGTTGGAATATTGAGTTGCCGAAAGACCCAGAGAATAGCATCAAATATCTGGATGGTTCCTACGACCAATAGTACAGATCCAAGCCATATATATTCTTTGGATCCTGATAGCAGAAAGAGTGCGGCAGCACCATATATAACCGTACCCGCACGTATTGAATCATATATTGACCCACACATCCTATTCTATAACATTATTTATTATCCATAAGAGTCTAAAGCTCATCTTTATCTCTTATTTAAATGTCGCTACCCCTCACAGTCTATACCAACTTGTTCACACTCAAAGATAATCCTATGACAGAGAATCATTACATTGAAATGCTCGGTATCTGGTATCTATTTTTGAAGAATTATGGAGGACTTGTGGATGGCGATAGTGTTATTGTTCAAATAGACAGTGCGACCTATGAATTTATGAAAGGCACAGGGGAGGTGGATGTTTTTTTTAATGAAGTAGAAATTGCTACATACAATCAGCCAACGAAACCCATTGAAGGAATGAATGCCCGTTATGTTCTTGCGGAAAAACTTCAGGAGATGGCTCCTAATCGTATGTATCTATATCTAGATCTAGATGTACTTGTCTGCCGCCCTTTACGTCAGCTCTATGATGATATAATGGTTCGGAACCGATTTCTGTACACCACAGAAGAAAAGATTATAAGTTATGCGGAAGATATACTATCTGCGAATTATTTGGCAGATCGAATTCCGTTAACAGATATTCAGCGTGCTGATTTATCTGGAACAGGCGGTATTGGCTCTGGGTGTTTTGGATGGCACAATGTTGACCCATCGTTTAATCTATTTTTTACAGATATCGTTGATAAGATTAATACTTCACCGTTGACTTATTATACTTTAGATCAGCCCTTTTTCAATGAGGCAGTCATACGAAAGAAGTTTGATAATGAATGGTCTGTTTATCATATTGATTCTAGATTAGTTGGTATTAATGAGAGTATTCGGCCTGATATACCCTATGTGCTAATGAACTATTCTGGAGATCCTGGAAATGGTCAATTACATATGAATAAGATGCTGGATGCTCATCAGGCAGTCTTTGGTAGTGACATTTAGACCAATGGGTATTCGCTTAAACATTAATAATTACAAATATATATTTATGATTGGACATATTTCAGGCATTTGTTTAGACGGCATAATCGTCTGGTCTATACTTTCAAAAAAAAGATAAAATACAAATCGGTCCAAAATTACTTAGTAATATTATGTATATAGTTTTATACACATAATATTATCATGCTGTGCTATTTACGTAGCATAATTATGAAGACCAAAATGCTTCCTGTGATTATGCGATCCTGAGGACGGAGGAGAGTTCGAGGAAGAAGAACTGGATTTGGAGGAAGAGCTAGAAGGAGGTGAGCTGGACGGAGGTGAGCTAGAAGGAGGTGAGCTGGACGGAGGTGAGCTAGAAGGAGGTGAGCTAGAAGGAGGTGATCCTGATGAGCTAGAACCACCCGTACTAGAGGTAGAACTGGGTGGGGAGCTAGTCGTCGGAGGAGCACTGTAGTGCTTGTCATAATTTGTTACATTAAAAAATGGGACAATAGCGGAGCCGGCGGTATTGGTATAATTGGCAAGGCACATGCCAGTAGAATTAGCATCAAAACTATAGTTACTAGAAGCAGTAAGAAGAGTCGAGGATCCATAGGCAGACGTAATAGCAGTGATAAAAAGGGCTACAAAAGCAAGCATTCTACATATAGAGTATAAAATTGTTTAAGTTGATATTATTGTATTAACTCTGTACTAAATAGCTATGGCAACAAACGGGTTTACATATATATGGCTTCCTTATCTACATAAAAATCCAATTATTTATACTGTAATATCTCATACAAATAATACAATCATATTTGATGGTTCTTTTGACGAAGAGTTGCCATGTGAACGCATTATGGGAATAGGGGACGGTACTGCTACAATCTATTTTTTAATTACTATAACAAGTGTTACAACAGATTCAAATAGTCATTGTATATTGACATATACTCTTACGAAGGAGATTCAGTCACAGGAGGAGATTGTTTATTACGTTCATGTAATAAAACATCAACGGATGTATGATGAGTTTTAGACTTGGGTTTATCACAGGGAGTTTTGCGTTTCTTATGGGCCTCTGCGTGGCTCTTTTGATAAAAAGTTTTACCACACTTGCCACAGAAATATTCCACCATATATGCTACTATAATAGGGGTTTTAGATTAGAAAGCGAATAGCTCGTTTTCCTCAATTTACCTATAGACCGTTTCTTCTGATACGTGTTTGTTCCATGAACCATGTGAAGAATAGTCTGTCGTGGGTCGAGCTGAATCATAGGCTCTGTGAAGCCATTCGTGAAGACCCCTTCAATCGCACAGACTTCTTTGTCGTCATATGAATGAGTTTTGAGATAAGTAGATCGATACGCCATCGTACAATGGAGGGCGTGTCGATCATGATAGGGGCCTGCTGAATAAATGGCATCTTCGTCCTGAAAGTACATATAGACTTTGGAACAGCCGGCAATTTCGAGGGTAGGGTTCTTATAAAACGCATCGACAACAGAAGATATACGGGTAGGCGGATAAAAGTCATCATCGTCCATAATGAC
>CAIMCP010000042.1 GCA_903839515.1 uncultured Candidatus Saccharibacteria bacterium
AAGAACTTGCATCTGGGTATCAATAGTCTTTGCTAACCGACTTTTCATATATCCGGTTTTACTTATATTAGCAATATCTGCATACTCATCTGCCATCATAAATTTAAATCTATCACGATATCTTTTACCTAAATCTTTAACCGTATCAACATATGACTTAGGTTCTTGCTTACCAAAAGTTTTTTCCGCCATTTTTGCAACATTAGGGTCTACACCTTCTAATGACATTTTTGAAAACTCAAATCCTTGTTGCGCATTTGTACTAATTGGCTCAATTTTTGGTTCTGGAGAAAAATTTAATTTTTCTGCCTGACTATCTAAATACTGTTTAAATGTTTCATTAGGTAAATATTTTTGACCTTTTAATGTCTGATAAAACTTGCGAAGTGCAGCGCCTAATTTAGCAAAGAATTTTTCAACAATAGATACTGGCTTGTCTGAACTTACCGCCCATTTTGCAGTTTGGTCAGCATACCACTCCTCAAATGAACGCCAATATGAGTCTATATCAGTAATATCTTTAGCTAAAACACCGGGTTGTATTTTGGTTTTTTGTGCAGATGTTTTTGCTCTTAGTGCATTAACAACATCTTCTCCGGGAGTTTTCCCAGTTATAGTTTTAGCCCAATTTTTCCATTCAGCTATTAATGCGTCTCTTACTTCTTGCGGTGCATTATTAAATGTTTGTTTCTCGTGAATATGACCCATTTCGTGAGCAATTGTTTCAAGCATATAAGACAAACTAGAACTTTTCTTAAAGGCTACTACACGTTCATTATCGCCAATTGGCACAGTAAAACCACCTTCATTGCCTTTAAAATCTGCATAAGCAATTTTTCTGTGTGGTCCAGTAAATTTTTCTTTATTAGCAATGGCATCCTCCATTGTGGTAAAGTAAATGTTTCCTTGCAAACCTAAAAGTTTTCTCCACCCTTCAATGACTGGAACTAAATTTTTAGGAACATTTTCAGAAAATTCATTATTATTATTAAATTTAATAAATGGTTGTTTTTTATGCTTTTCCTCTTCCTTGGATTCTATTCTATCTCTTTCATCAAGCAATTCTTTTACTTCATCTTTAGAAAAACCATTTTTTTCTAAGTAACCGGGCTTTTTATCAACCAAGCTTTTTATATCAGCCTTTTGATATGAATTTCCTTTTACCGGAATGTAAAGTGGATTTCCATCTTTTCCCATAGCTTTAACTAAAGCTAAGTTATTATTAACATAAACAACACTTCTAGTGCTTTGATTTTTAACCAAAGAACTGTCTTCTAATTCTTTTTTTCTTTTTTCATTAGATTCAACGCTAGATTTACTATATAAATAATCTTCTTTATTGGCAAACTTAACATTCTTTGCTAATAAGAAATTACCTACTTGGATTACTTCATCTGCGGATGTAACTGGATTAGTTGATTTTCTATCGTAAAAGTATGAATGACGCAATGGGTCTAAGCTAACCTGTGACCATTCGGGATTCTTTAATAGCGACTGAATATCCTTAAAGTCTTTTTCTGGAGTAGACTTTACCCATTCACCCTCAACCGTTTGTTGTGGCATTTTATATTCTTCGCCAGCCGCAACCTTGATGGAGTCTGCTTCTCTTCTAATCGTAAAGTTAACATTCTTAACTCTAGCTGTACTTGAATAACCCATTGTTTTACCAAGAGTTTTTGCAGTACCACCCTCGTGAATAGACACTACGCTTCCACCTTTTTGTAGGGCATTAATATCCATTCTTAGCCCAACGCGAGTGCCACTTGTTATATCGGGATTAACTTTAGACAACTGATTGGACTTAAGAACTTCTTTCATTTTATCCAAAGATGCCGGAGGTCTAGGTTCTGAAACTTCAGATATGGGCATGTACTTATCTACATACTTCTCATATTCCGCCCTAGACATTCTTCCGGCTTGGCGCTCTCTTGCAGCAGCCACAACTTGCGGATTTCTTCCTTTTGGTACGGTAAGTCCCTCCGTTGATAATTCCTTTAGTTCTGCTTTAGGGGTAAATAAATCTTCTTCCGGTTTCTTTGTAAAGCTATCTTTGATAACTTGATAGATTGGTTTCTTTTGCGCTTCGCCAAACATATCCGCAGATTGCGTAGCTTCTTTATAT
>CAIMCP010000043.1 GCA_903839515.1 uncultured Candidatus Saccharibacteria bacterium
CTAATACAGTTCCTGGTAGTCATGAAGATATACAGGGCATTGAAGAGCTCGATAAAGCGATAGTTATCGATCAGTCTGCAATTGGTAGAACTCCACGATCAAACCCTGCGACCTATACGGGTCTATTTACACCGATTCGAGAACTATATGCTAATACACCCGAATCACGTCTCAGAGGCTACTCTACGGGTCGTTTCAGCTTCAATGTTAAGGGTGGAAGATGTGAAAACTGTTCAGGCGATGGCATCATTAAAATTGAAATGCATTTTCTTCCGGATGTATATGTTGTTTGCGAAGTTTGTCATGGTAAAAGATATAACCGTGAAGTTCTTGAGATTCATTTTAAGGGCAAAACTATAAGCGATGTTCTTGAAATGACCTGCGAACAAGCTTTAGAATTCTTTCAAAATATTCCATCAATTGCTAAAAAATTAGAAACATTAGTTGATGTTGGCCTTGGTTATATAAAGCTTGGTCAGTCAGCAACAACCCTAAGTGGTGGTGAGGCTCAAAGAATAAAACTCGCTAGTGAATTGTCCAGGAGACCTACAGGTCGAACTCTATATATTCTCGATGAGCCTACAACTGGTCTACATATGGCTGATGTTGATAAGTTACTTAAAGTCTTGCATGCACTTGTTGATACGGGAAATTCAATGATAATAATTGAGCATAACCTTGATGTTATTAAGAATGCTGATCACATCATAGATATGGGTCCTGCAGGTGGAGCCGCTGGAGGTTCAGTAATCGCAGAAGGCACCCCGGAGCAAGTGTCAAAAACAAAAGCTAGCTTTACCGGTGAATATTTAGCTAAACTACTATAGTTTATTTTTCCTTTTTATGAACTTTATTTTGTTTTCTCTTATAATCTTCAATTAAAGCCTTAATGATGTGATAAACCATTGGCCCAAAGCTTACTAGAACTGCAAGGCCGATAATTGGAAGTAAATATTTGTCTATATTTGGTATCCTCTGTCCTAGGAAGAATCCTAGCAGTACTACGCCTGTTCCCCAGAGAAAGACACCTAAAATGTTATACATTACGAATTTTTTTCTATCCATTCCAGCAACACCGGCAACGACTGGAACGAAAGTTCTGGCTATGGGTACGAACTGAGCAAGTGAAATAGTTTTGCCACCGTTTTTATCGTAAAAATCCTCAGCCTTTTTAATATAATCTTGTCTGAAAAATAGTCCGTCTGGTTTGTTGAATAATTTTCTACCACCACGTTTTCCGATTTCATATCCAGTATTACAGCCTGCAATTGCAGCAAAAATAACACAAACTATCAGCCAAACTAGAGATATTTTTCCAGTACTAGCAAGAAATCCAGCGGAAAAGAGAAGTGTATCCCCTGGAAGAAAAAAGCCTACCAGCATTCCAGATTCAGCAAATACCATTATGGTGACAATTAGGAGCCCACCACTTTCGATTAAGCTTTTTGGATCAAACATATATATAGACTAACTTATATCTGTTCAAACGTCTATTTTTTTGATATAATAAGATTTACACTAAAAGGAGTTTGGATGTCACAACAAGAATTAATTGCTTTAAGTCTAGATAAACGAGATATCTTAGGCAAATCAGTAAAGCATCTCAGGAAGCAAGGAATACTACCTGCTGTTATTCATGATCACGGAAAAGATAGCATTATTGTTATGGGTAGCTATAGCGATATCTATAGAGCCTATAAGCACGCTGGTAAGCATCACCCGATTGAACTTAGTGTTGGAAGTAAGAAATTCACCGCTTTAATTAAGGATGCAGATTTTAATCCAAAGCATAATACATTAACTCATGTTGTATTTAACGCTGTAAATGCTAACCAAACTGTTGAAGCTGAAATACCAGTTCATATCGTAGGCGATAGCCCAGCTGCAAAAGCCGGTTTAATGGTAATTCATACTTTAAGTCATGTTGATGTTGAATCCGTACCATCTAAACTACCTGATGAGCTTACTGTTGATGGTGAAAAACTTGTAGAACTAGGCGATAAGCTAACAGTTGCAGATATTGTTGTTCCTGAGGGAGTAATCATAATGACTGAACCTGAGCATATTGTTGCAGTTGTTGAAGAAACTAAGGCTCAATTAAGCGAAGAATCTGAGGAAGCAACTGAAGAAACTGCTAGTGAAGATGCAGAAGCAGCTAAGCCTGAAGCAACTAAAGAAGAAAAATAAGCTTCTTTAAAAAACTAGGTAATCTTTGATGACAGACCAGTTGAAGAAAAAATTAGATACATTGCCACTTTCTCCTGGCGTATATTTTCACAAAGATAAAAATGGGAAAGTTATATATATTGGAAAGGCTGCCAATCTAAAAAATAGGGTTAAGCAGTATTTTCAGTCTAGTAGATTGCGTGATCCTAAAACTATTGCTCTGATTGCTGAAATATCAGACGTCGATTGGATGGTGGTTGACACAGAACTCGATGCTCTTTTTTTGGAAGCAGAGCTAATAAGACGTAATTTGCCAAAGTATAACATCCTCTTAAGAGACGATAAGAGCTATAGCTATATCCGAATTAACTATAACGATCCTTATCCTTCGGTTACCGTTACCAGAAATCCACTCGATGATAAGGCTAGATATTATGGCCCGTACCTGAGTAGTCGAGATATTAAAAGTGCTCTGAGATTGCTTCGTAAGATATTTCCATATTCTACCCATAATGGTTTAATCCCAAAAAGAGCTTGTTTGCATTATCACTTGGGTTTATGCCCAGGACTCGAAGAAGATAAGACAAGTCTTAATGAATACAGAGCTAATCTTAGAATGCTCATGAGTTATATCGAGGGCAATAGGGTTAAACTGATTGTTGATTTAGAAAAAAATATGCATTCTGCTGCAAAGAAAAAAGACTTTGAACGTGCAAGTCTTCTAAGGAATAAAATATACGCCCTGAAGGCTCTTACCAAGCAACGTTTATTTACAGATAGTGAAACAATAGATATATCCAAAGATCAAGCAATAACAGGCCTTATAGATATTTTAACCTTAGAAGAAGTACCAAGGAGAATTGAAGGTTATGACATTAGCCATATGCAAGGAACTGATAATGTTGCCAGTATGGTAGTTTTTAAGAATGGGCTGCCGGAAAAGTCTGAATATAGAAAATTTAAAATGAGACTTGCCGGTAATAATGATTTTGCCCACATGTTCGAAGTCATATCTCGTAGATTATCTCCAAAAAACGTTAAGGCTTGGGGGCTTCCGAACTTGATATTAATAGATGGTGGACGAGGGCAACTATCTTCAGCTATTAAGGCTCGTGATGAACTAGGCTATAAAGTACCTATGATTGGACTCGCAAAACGCGAAGAAGAAATAGTTGTAGATTTATCTGGATCGAACGTTGAGCTAAGTCATGAAAGTCTAGAAAAACATTTAGCAATTATTCGCGAGAGTGATAAATTTGTAAAAATAGTGCTTCCACTAAACTCAGATATAGTTAAGTTACTTCAAAGAATTCGCGATGAAAGTCATAGGTTTGCTGTGAGTTATCATACGGTACTGAAAGGGAAGCGTCAGATAAAAAGCGTTCTAGACGAGTTGCCAGGTATTGGACCGGCATCAAAAAAGAAATTGATGCGTAAGTTTGGGTCATTGGCTGGAATTAAAGAGGCCACTCATAATGAGTTAGTTGATTTAATTGGTGAGTCGAGAGCAAAAATAATAGATGGACTAAAGAAGGATCTAAAATAAATGACCAAGAATAAGAATAATTTAGTTGATGTTGAAATTCTGGATATCAAACTAACTTTTGAAACATTACCTGATTTATTTTCACCGAAGAATATTGACCCAGGTACTAAGCTTTTGCTAAATGAAATATTTAAAAGTGATATAGATTACACTAATGTTTTGGATTGGGGATGTGGCTGGGGAGTTCTTGGTATTGTTTTAGCAGCCAAAAATTCCAAAGCTAAAGTCACAGCTATAGATTCTGATATTGCAGCGATTAAGATAAGCCAGAGTAATAAAGAACTGAGTAAGCTCACTAACATAGATATTATTGCTAGCTATGGATTTGACTCAATACCAAAAGATAAAAAATTCGATCTTATAGCATCACACCCCCCAACCCATAGAGGGAGGCAGGTTGTCGAAGATATGATTAAGGATAGCTTTTTACATTTGAATAAGGACGGTAGCCTTTTTCTGGTTGTTGAGGCAAGACTAAAGCCTTGGGTCGCAAGAGCTATGAAACAAGTATTCACTGACTATAAGCTCGTTAGTAGAACCTCGAAACATGTTATTTTAAGAGCCATTAAATAAAACTAGTCTGCTATCCATATGTGCAAAACATGTTTAATAGTATAAGGAATGATATAATAGTACTTCAGCCATGAATACCCCAGTATTTGAAAAAGACTTTTTTATTAATAATAGAGCAAAGCTAAGAGAATTATTCTTAGGCACTGCTCCTATTGTTATTACCGCAAATGGATTACTACAGAAGAATGGTGGTGAGGCACTTGGATTTGTTCAGGATAGTAATTTTTGGTACTTAACTGGACTTAATAATCCCGACATTATTTTAGTCATAGATAAGCAAAAAGAGTATTTAATACTACCGGAATATTCTAGCGTTCATGACTATTTTGACGGCAAATTAGTAGCAGAAGAGATAACGGGCGTATCTGGAATAGAAACTTGTTACCAAGAAAATGAAGGATGGAAACAACTAAGATCAAGACTTAAAAAAACTAAACATCTTGCAACATTGGCCCCACCACCGAGTTTTATTAAAAGTTTGGGTATGTATACTAACCCAAGTCGAAAAAACCTAATTAAAAAAATTAAGACTATCAATCCTGAGATAGAACTTCTAGACTTACGGGCACATTTAATGAGTATGAGAGTTGTTAAATACCCTATTGAAATCGAAGCAATTCAATCAGCAATTGATATCACAGTAAATACCCTAAAACCCATCATCAAGCCTTCAAAATTAGATAAATATACTAAAGAATACGAAATAGAGGCAGATATATCTTCAGGCTTTAGGTCTAAGGGTGCATCTGGTCATGCTTTTGATCCAATTGTTGGTTCTGGCACTAACTCAACAATCATTCACTCAACATCAAATAATTCAGTAATTTCAAAAAATCTGCCTATAGTAATCGATGTCGGTGCAAGATTTAATAATTATTGTGCAGATATTTCTAGAACAGTTGTGCCCGGTAAGGTTTCATCGAGGATTAAGGCTGTTTATGAGGCTGTTTTGTCGGCACAAGAACATGCTTTATCGATGCTCAAGCCTGGCCTGATATTATCTGAGTACGAAAAAGACATGGAACATTTTATTGGCGAAAAATTGAGAGAGCTTGGACTGATAAAGATTATAGATAGAGATAATGTAAGACAATATTTTCCACATCTTGTTAGTCATTATCTAGGTATTGATGTTCATGATGTAGGAGATTATTCTAAACCCTTAGAGGCTAACATGATTGTTACTTGTGAGCCAGGAATATACATACCTGAAGAATCAATTGGCATTAGGTTGGAGGATGATGTTCTCATAACTGAGACGGGCAATATTGTTCTTAGTAATCGCTTGCCGAGGATAATATAAGTGGCATACAATATAAAGATTATGAATGCCTTTACCCTAACTTTAATTAGGTTCTCTCTCAGATGGGTAGTTTGTAGTTTGGGAATTTGGATTGCGGTTGGAATTCTTGGAACTGATAAGATTAGCTATGGATCTAAGCTGTCGACTATATTGATAGCAGGATTTGTTGTGGCATTAGTAAACGTAATTGTTAAGCCACTAGTTATTATATTATCCTTACCGGCAATTTTATTATCTCTTGGGCTATTTATGATTATTGTTAATGGGTTAATGATTTTTATTGCTAGTAAGCTATATACTCCTCTTCATGTGACAAATTTTTGGGTTGCTATACTAGCTGGTATGATAATTGGCTTGGTAAACTATCTTGTAACCGCTATA
>CAIMCP010000044.1 GCA_903839515.1 uncultured Candidatus Saccharibacteria bacterium
CCAGTGCTAACGATAGATGAATGATTTGTGACTGCTGGTGCTGTGGGATATGAAAATCCAGAAATTTTAGCAATTTTGTCAGTAGCAGATTCAGCAAACCACATATTGTGATTGCCATCTTCTACTAAGTCATAAGCGCCAGCATTAGTTGATGGGACATTGTATTCAGTGATTGTACCATTAGGATTTATTTGTGCAATTAAGCCTAAGGCACTGCTTTCTGAGAACCAGAGACTACCGCCAGGACCAGTTGCAATACGCCACGGATAACTTGCTGGATGCAATAATGGGAATTCTGTTATGACTCCAGCCGGTGTAATCCGGGCAACTTTACCGTTAGTCGACCCTGACCCTTCAATGAACCAATAATTTCCATCTGTTCCGGCAGCAATGTCCCATGGAAAGCTACTACTTGTGGGGATATCATATTCTGCAAACACACCACTTGTAGTAACCGACCCGATCTTATTGGCATTTAACTGGGTGAACCAAAGCTTGCCATCAGCGCCAGATGCTATTCCACCTGGGGATGCGGAATATAGTGTTACTGGAATAGGATATTCTGTGATTGTGCCGGTTGGTGTTATTTTGGCAATCTTGTCATTATTGCCCTCAACAAACCACAAATTACCATCTGGTCCAGCTGTAATACTTATTGCGAATGCGTTTGCACTTGGAATAGGATATTCTGTGATTGTGCCGGTTGGTGTTATTTTGGCAATCTTGTTAGCTCCGTTTTCGGTAAACCACAGATTCCCGTCCGGACCTGGCGTAATACTCAATGGATCAGCATTAATAGTCGGAACAACGTACTCAGTAAAAACTCCAGTTGGAGTCATCTTGCCAATTTTGTTAGTTTGGCGTTCTGTAAACCAAACATTCCCGTCTGAACCATATGTAATGCCTGATGTGCCAGAGCTTGATGAGGGCACATTATACTCTGTAACCTGAGTTGCAGCATGAGCAGATGGTGCTACTACCATGAATACTATAAGACTTATGAGCGTAGAATATACGATCTTTGCAGTGTTTTTGTACATGCACCCTTTCCGATTAATTCACTTGTTTTGAGCATAAGCTAAATCGTAATATTAATCAACAACCAAATCAAGACTATTTAGGTCAGTATTCTACGAAAATACCAATAAAACTGCGGGGCTAGATAGATCGATGATTGTGTAGAATGTTGGATTCCGGTCGAGTGGGCTACCGTAGACGCTATCGCAACTATATTAATTAATAATGAAACCTACATCCTATAATATTAACCGTGCTATCGTTAACTGAATACACTAGTCTATTTTTATCGTCTATTCTTCTTGACCAGAATCCCGAATAGTTATCTTTAAGTGGCTCAGGCTTTCCTATACCTTCAAATGGACTTCTTAATACGTCTGCTATTAACTTGTTTATCTTCCTAAGTGTTTTCTTGTCCTGATTTATCCAATAAATATAATCCGCCCAAGATTGTTCGGTAAATACTAGATTTTTCTTGACCATTTTAACTCTCAACTAAATCGTGCCTCTCGACTTTTCCAGCCCTGAAGGAAGCCATAGATAATTCGAGATGTTTTCTATTAGAAGGACTACTATTAAGATAGTCGGTTTCGACTTGTGAATTATACTGATCTAATGTCATCAAGACCACCGTCTGACCATCATTCCGAGTAATTAATAACACATCTTTATCGTCGATAACCTGATCGAAGTATGTCTTTGCTTCTTTGCGAAATTTTGATATCGATGTAACATTCATAGTACTTATTATTGTATTCCTGAGCGTACTAAATGTCAAAACATTTTGGAGGGCTATGTTTCCGAATCGTGGCACACATTCTATCTGGATTTACTTCAAACGCACAATAAGCTGAGAAGTTTAGGACTAACTTTTATAGAAAGTGATTACATATAAATTAACAATAAGCTCTTGACGAATATGTATACATAGTATACAATGTATACATGAGTAACATTCAATACACAATTAGAAATATACCTGAACCTGTTGATAGGGTTATTAAAAAGCGCTCTAAGCAATATGGTCGTTCCTTTAATCAGACA